>DASWMO010000084.1:0-28595 GCA_036399715.1 Rubricoccaceae bacterium | reverse complement strand
TCCCTGCTGTGGCGCCCGAACTGCGCGTATCCGGCCGGTCTCGGCCTGTTCGCCCTGCTCGTGCCCCCGAGTGCCGTCCTCGGCGTCGGCGTCGCGGCGGCGCTCGTCGCGGCGGGCGTGCGGCGGGCGCGGTGGGCTGCGGTCGGGATCGGGGTCGCCGTCGCGGTCGGCGGGACCGTGTGGAGCCTGGGGTTCCACCCGCAGATGTTCGTCTACAACCTCGTCTATGGCGGCGTCCTCGGGCCGATCTACGACGAGGAACTGACGGTGCGCGCCGGCCTGTTCGTCGCCCGCGGCGAGGCGCTGGTCTGGGCCGGAGT
This sequence comes from Rubricoccaceae bacterium, assembly GCA_036399715.1. Lineage (GTDB taxonomy): Bacteria > Bacteroidota > Rhodothermia > Rhodothermales > Rubricoccaceae > DASVSE01. The sequence continues at coordinate 28,275 of DASWMO010000084.1, read as the reverse complement.
GCTCATGGCCTATGCGAGGTGGCGGGGCGGGGGAGGGGTCCGGCCCGCGGCGACCGCCGCACTAGGCCTCGCCCTGCTCGCCACCGCGGCCGTCTTCGCGGACCGCCTCGGGACGGTCCAGAGTGCCGCCGGCATCGAGCGCGTGCTGGACCGCCGGACGAGTGACGGCCGCGTCGTGCTCCACACCGCGTGGCGCGAGACGACGCCCGCCGAGCGCGCGCGCCTGCTCGACGAGGCCGCGTTCCGCCTCTGGCAGGTCGAGGCGCGCCTCGGCGTCCGCGCCTCCGCGCCGGTCCACGTGTACCTCTACCCCGACGCCGACACGAAGGGCCGCCTCGTCGGCTCGCGCGAGACGAGCGTCGTCCCGGTGTGGCTCGCGCGCCCGCAGGTCCACATGCTCGCGTCCGAGGTCGGCCGGTCGCTCGGCCACGAACTCGCCCACGTCGTCGCCCGCGAGTTCGGGATGCCCGGCCTGCGCGCGTCGCCCGCCGTCGGCCTCGTCGAGGGCCTCGCCGTCGCCGTCGAGCCGCCGGACGGGCTGCCTGCGCCCGAGGCGCTCGTCGCCGCCGCGCTCACGCTCCCTGGCGACGCCGGAGGGCTCGACGCCGACCCGGCCGCGGTCGTCGCGGCCGCGATGCGCCCGCTCGGCTTCTGGGGCGGCCGCGCCGCCGTCTCGTACACCGCCACGGGCGCGTTCGTGGGCTACGTGGTGGAGACGTGCGGCGTCCCGGCCGTCCGCGAGGCCTACCGCACGGGCGACGTGTCGCGCGCGACGGGCATCCCGCTCGACACGCTCGCGGCGCGCTGGGCCACGCACCTCCGGACGGTCCCGGTCACGCCCGAGGCGCGCGCGACGGCCGCGTGGCTCTTCCGCCAGCCGTCGCTCTTCGAGGTTCGGTGTCCGCACCACGTGCCCGATTACGTCCGCGAGACGCGCGCCGGCATCGATTCCCTCGCCGCAGCGCCCAGGTACGACTACACCAGGTACGACTACATAGGCGACACGCAGCCGGCAGCAGACGCATTCGCCCGTGCCCTCGACGCCCGCCCCGACTTCGCGCCGGCGCTCGCCGGCTGGGTCGCCGCCAGCGCCCAGAGGCTGTACCCGGTCATAACGGGAGACGACATGCCTGTTCCCTGGACGAACGAGAGACGAGAGCGGGAACGCCTCCAGACCGTCGGCTATCAGGCCGTACGGGCTGCCGCGAGAGACACCGCGTCGTCCGCGCTCTCGCTCCGAGCCGCTGCTGATCTGGCCCGGCTGACGGGGCACGACCGCATAGCCGACTACCTCTACACGCGCGCGCTGCGGCGGTACGCGCCGACCGACGCCGAGGGGCGGCTCGCACTTCGGCTCCGGAGCCGTCTCGACGACCGCCTGATCCATGCCTTATTTGAAAGGCAAATCCGTATCGTTCAGACCTCCGGCGACACCGACGCGCACGTTGCCGTGCTGGCGAGGCTGCTCCTGGACGTGCCCGACGAACGGATGTCTGACTGGCTCGTCGTTGAACGCGTCGGCCTCGGGCTTCCCGCCGACGAGCGCGCCGCGCTCGACCTCGTCTCCGCGCGGCTGGCGTACCGCGTAGACGACCTCGCCTCGGCCGGACGCCTCGCAGGCCGCGCCGAGCGCGGCCTCCGCGCGACGGGCGCCGAGGCCCTCGCCCGCGTCGCCGCCGACTGGCGCGCGCGCGTCCGCTGGCGCGCTCACACGGCCTCCACCGCACTCGCGAGACTCTGAGGACGTTTGACGGCCTCGCCGACTGTTTGGAGGCGAGGCCGACTGTTTGGCGGCTTCCCCGAGCGTTTGGCGGCTTCCCCGACTGTTAGACGGTTCCGCAGCGCCTGCGAGCGAACCGCGCCCGGTCGTTCCGCGTCCCGGCCTCCACTCTGATACCCTGTCCGATGTCGCCCCCCTCGCGCTCCGTCCTCTTCGCCGCCGTCCTCGCCGCCGGGCTCGCCGCCGGGCTCGCGGCGTGCGCGCTGCCCCCCGAACTCGCCGACGGCGCCGCTTCGGCAGACGGCGCTTCGGACACGCCCGCCGAGGCTGACGCCCGCGTCGGGTCCGTCCAACTCCATCTCACCGGCAACGAGGCCTCGCTGCCCGTCCTGTCGCTGCGGGGCTCGCAGACGCTCACGCTCGCCTTCGACGTCCTCACCGACGGCGGCGGGGCGCCGCTCGAGGTCACGTTCCAGCACACCGATCGCGCGGGCCAGCCGGACCTGCTCCCGACCGAGTACCTCACCGGCTTCGAGCGCGACGACATCACGGACTATCGCACGAGTGGCGGCACCGCCGTGCCGTACGTCCACTACCGCTACGCCTTCCCCAACGCCCTCGTCGGGTTCCGGCTCTCGGGCGCGTACCGCCTGCGCGTCGCCGAGCGCGGCGGGGTGGTCCTCTTCGAGCGCGCGTTCTACGTCTCCGAGGACCAGGCCGAGGCGACGCTCGGCTTCGGGACGACGCTCGCCGGAGGAGAGGCCGGCCTCTCGGTCCAGCCCGCGGCCCGCATCGCGCCCCGCGCGGCCCTCGCCAACTTCGACGCCTCGCAGTACACCGTCTGCTTCGCCCGCGACGGCCGGACGGAGACGCTGCGCTGCGCGCCCGAGCCGCGCCTGATCGACCTCGCGCTGTTCCAGTTCTACCTCCCCCGCGAGGCCGCCTTCGCGCCGCCCGGCCCGCTCTTCCCGCTCGACCTCGGCCTGCTCGCGCCCAACGAAGAAGTTCTCGACGTCGACCGCACGGCCCGCCCACCGACGGCCTTGCTGGACCTCGACTACGCCGACTTCGGCGGCGACCTCCGCGACGCCGTCCTCGGCGTGCCCATCGTCCAATCCGCCTTCCGAGACGCCGGCGACGCGCGCACGCAGGCCGAGTACGTCGACGTGACGTTCCGATTCGTGCCCGAAGGGCAGCGCCAGTCGCCGCGGCCGGTCTACATCCGCGGCTCGTTCAACGGCTGGCGCAACACGCCCGAGGGGATCATGGAGTGGGACCCCGCGGGCCGGCGCTACGAGCAGACGCTCCGCATCAAGCAGGGCACGTACGTGTACGAGTACGTCTCGCCCGGCGGCCCGGCGCGGCAACAGGTCGCCCTCGGACAGTCGGGCCTCTTCACGGCCTTTGTCTTCCTCGCCGACCCGTCCGCGTTCACAGACCGCCTCATCGCCGTCCAGAGCGCCATCCAGCGGTAGCGCGGCGTCGAGCGGGAGGGAAGCGGGACGGTCCGGAATCGCACCGACGCCCGATTCGATGTCGCCGAGACGCGCCGTGGCACGTCTTACGAATGCACACCCCGAGGCGCCAGCGACGACTGCGGGGCCACGTACAAACCTCCCCTCCCGACTGGGAGGGGCCGGGGGAGGGGGAAGGGACGCCGGCACCCCGCCTGCCTCGAAGCCTCCGCCACGCTGACGCCCAGCCGCCGCCGCGCCGTGCGGATCTTACGCCTCTCGACACTCCGACCGCCGTGACCCGATCCGCGACCGTTCTCGCCGCCGTGCTCGTCCTTTCCGGATGCGGCCTCTCCCGCCCGGCGTCCGCCCCTGCGAGCCCGGTACCTGCCGCGCCCGCCCGTCCGGCCACGTCGCGGGACGCGACGCCGCTCCCGTTCGCCGACGTCCTCCCGGTGACCGTCGTGCCGGACGAGGGGCTGCTGACGGTCTACCGCTCCGATGGCGGGCTGCGGCTGCTCGTCGCCGTCCCGGACTCGGTCCTCGGGCGCGAGATGCTCCTCGTCAGCCGCGTCTCGCGGACGGCCGAGGGCGTCGGCTTCGGCGGCGAATCTGTCGGCGAGAGCGCCGTCCGGTGGGACCGCCCGCTCGGGCCGGACGGCCTGCCGGGCCACTACCTGCTGCTCCGCACGGTCCGCTACACGTCGGTCGCAGCCGATAGCCTGCCGATCTCGCGCGCCGTCCGCGACGCCCAGTTCGAGCCTGTCGTAGCGCGCCTACCCGTCGCGACAGTCCGCGAGGACGGCGCGGCCGTCGTGGACCTCACGGACCTGTTCACGGGCGACACGCCGACGTTCGGGCTGACGCCCGAGATGCGCGAGGAGTACAAGGTGCGCCGCCTCGACCCGGCTCGGTCGTACATCGTCCGCGCGTCCGCATACCCGCGCAACGTCGAGATTCGGTCCGTGCTCACCTACGAGGCCACGGCCCCGCCGACAGGCGCCGAGACGGGCACGCTCTCGGTCGAGATGGCCCACTCGCTCGTCCTCCTGCCCGACGTCCCGATGCGGGCGCGTCGGACTGACCCGCGAGTGGGCTACTTCGCCATCGGCCAGACCGACTACGGCCTCGACGTGCAGCGCGCCGAGGTCCGCCGCTATGCGACGCGCTGGCGCCTCGTCCCGAGCGACACGGCCGCCTACCTCCGCGGCGAACGCGTCCCGCCGGTCACGCCGATCACCTTCTACATCGACCCCGCGACGCCCGTCCAGTGGCGCGAGTACCTCCGCATGGGCGTCGAGGACTGGAACGCGGCCTTCGAGGCGGCCGGCTTCACCGGTGCCATCCGCGCCCTCGACGCCCCCACCGACGACCCGGACTGGAGCGCCGAGGACGCGCGCTACTCCGTGATCCGCTACTTCCCGTCGGCGACCGAGAACGCCTACGGGCCGCACGTCTCGGACCCACGCTCGGGCGAGATCCTCGAGTCCGACATCGGGTGGTACCACAACGTGATGAACCTGCTGCGGAACTGGTACGTCGTCCAGACCGCCGCCGTGAACCCGGACGCGCGCGCGCCGCGCCTGCGCGAGGACGTCATGGGCCAGCTCGTCCGGTTCGTCGCCGCGCACGAGGTCGGCCACACGCTCGGGCTGCCGCACAACTTCGGGTCCTCGGCCGCCTACACGGTCGAGCAGCTCCGCTCGCTGGCCTTCACGGCGACGCACGGCACGGCGCCGTCGATCATGGACTACGCGCGCTTCAACTACGTCGCCCAGCCCGGCGACGGCGTGACGCAGCTCATGCCCCGCATCGGCGAGTACGACAAGTGGGCGATCGAGTGGGGCTACCGCTGGTTCCCGGATTCGACCTCCGACGAGGAGATCCGGGCGCGCCTTCAGGCAATGGCGACCGAGCGCGCGGGCGACCCCGCGATGCGCTTCGGCGGCCAGACCGGCGACCCGGTCGATCCGCGCGCGCAGGCCGAGGACCTGACGTCGGATGGCGTCGAGGCGTCGCGGCTCGGCCTCGCCAACCTGCGGCGCATCGTGCCGAACCTCGCCGCGTGGACGACCGAGCCGGGCGAGGACTTCGCGACGCTCGCCGAACTCTACGGCCAGGTCGTCGGGCAGTGGGGGCGCTACCTCGGGCACGTCGGCCGCATCGTCGGCGGCGTCGAGGGCACCGCGCGCGTGGGCGCGCAATCTGAGCCGGTCTACGTCCCAGTCTCGGCCGAGCGCCAGCGCGCGGCGGTCGCGTTCCTCGTCGACGAAGGCTTCGCACATCCGACGTGGCTCCTCGACCCGGCGATCCTGTCGCGCATCGAGGCGTCGGGCGCATCGGACCGCATCGTGCGGTTGCAGGAAGCCGCCCTCGCGCGCGTGCTCGACCCCGTCCGCCTCGCGCGCATGCAGGACGCGGCGTGGCTCGCACCCGATGACGCGTACACCGTGACCGAACTGCTCGAAGATCTCCGGGCTGGTCTCTGGGCCGAAACGCGGACCGGGGCACCCATCGATGCCTCGCGCCGCGCCCTGCAGCGCGCCCACGTCGACCGCCTCGCCGCATACCTCATCCCGCCGCCCGAGGCGCCCGCGGCTCCGGGTCCGCCGCGCCCGGCCGACCGCACGCTGGACCCGGCCCGCGCCGACGCCCGCCCGCTGGCCCGCGGCGAACTCGTCGCCCTCAGGACCGATCTCGCGCGCGCGGCGCAGCGCTACGCCCGCCCGGAGCAGCGCCTCGACCGCCTCCACCTGCTCGACATCGTCGCCCGCATCGACATCGCGCTCGATCCCACTGCTCGCCGCACCGTCGGCGGCTGATGCCGCCCCTCGCCCAGCCGTGCTCGACCTTTCCGCCGCTCACCCCGACGTTCTCGTGCTCGTCGGCACGCAGACCGGCAACTCGGAGATCGTCGCCGCGGCGGTTGCCGAGACGCTCGGTGCGCTGGGCTTTGCCGCGCACGTGCTGGATATGGCCGAGGCCGTTCCCGAAGACCTCGCGGCGTACCGCCAACTCGTCGCCGTGACCTGCACGTGGTCCGGTGGGACGTTTCCCGACAACGCCGTCGAGTACGTCGACGCGCTCGAATCGCTCGCGCCGGACCTCGCAGGCCTCGCGTTCGGCGTCGTTGGGCTGGGCGACCGCGACTACGATCCGTTCTACCAGACCGCCGCGCACCGCCTCGACGCCCTGCTCGCCGGCTTCGGCGCACGCCGAGCGGCGCCGCCCTGCGAGATCGACGGCGGCCCGACGGCCGCGCACCTCGCCGAGGCGCAGGCGTGGGCGACGCGCCTCGCGGCCGCCTTCCCGCAGCCTTCCTGACCCGTCGGGTGAACCCGAACCTATGCGCCTCGCCGACTTCGACACGTCCGCACTCCGCTTCCGCACGTCCGAGGAGGTGTTCGGCGAGATGCAGGCCGCGTGCGAGACGAGCCCGCACCTCGCCACCTTCGAGACGATCGGGCACAGCGAGGAGGGCCGGCCAATCGCGGGCATCACGCTCGGAAGCGGCCTGCGCACGGTGACGCTCGTCGCCGGCGCCCACGCCGACGAGCCCGTCGGGCCGGAGACGCTGCGTCTGCTCGTCCTCGACGGCATCGCCGCGCAGGGGTGGGGTGCGCCCGACGACGGGCTGACGGACCTGTTCGAGCGGTTCACGTTCCGGATCGTCCCCCACGTCAACCCCGACGCCGAGGCGCGCAACGCGCCGTGGATCCGCGCCTTCGACGCCGCCGACCGCGACGCGACGCTCACCGCGTATCTCCGGCACCGTCTCCGAGAGCCGCCCGGCCGCGACGTGGAGTTCGCCTATCCCGATGCCCGCCCCGAGACGGCGGCTGCGACGCGCTTCCTGTTCGGCGCCGGCGCGCCCGTGCTCCACGCGAGCCTCCACGGCATGGGCTTCGCCGAGGGCGCGCTCCTGCTCATCGACCGCGACCACCTCGCCGCGCCCGAGACGGACGCGCTCCGTGCCGGCTTCGCCGACGCTGCCGCGGTGGCCGGGCTTCAGTTGCACGACCACGACCGCGGCGGCGACAAAGGCTTTCTCTACGGCGGCCCCGGTTTCACGTCGACGCCCCGCGGCGAGGCGATGCGCGACCACTTTCTCGCCCTCGGTGACGCCGAGACGGCCGCTCGCTTCGGGCTCTCGTCGATGGAGACGGCAGACCTCGCGGCGCCCGGTGTCCTCGCCATCGTGACCGAGTTGCCGCTGTTCGTGCTCGACGCCCCGGGCGAGCGCACGCCCGGCATTCCGGCTCTGCTCCACCGCTGGACGCAGGTCGCGCCGGCCGTCGCCTCGGCGCTGGCGGCGGGAATGTCGGTCGCGTCGTTCGCGGACGCCGTCGGTATGCGGATTCTAGATCTCCGGACAGCCGTCGCGCTTCACCTGCACACGCTCGACCTCGCGCTCGACGCGGTGGGCTAGACGAGCGCCTCGGTGGGCGTCCCACCGCTGGCCGGGACGGCCGCGCCGAGACGCTCGATGGCCAGAAGGGCGAGCAGGTGCGCGATCGCGGACTCGGCGCCCTGGTTGAGGTTCACGCCGCGCTCGGAGAAGCCGTCGTAGGCTGCGCCGGTCGTGACGTCGAAGAGCGGCGTCTCGATGCGGTTGCGGCCCGCGAACCATGCGGCCGCGAGGCGCGCCGCGTCGGCATAGCGGGCGTCGCCGGTCAGGCGCGCAGCCTCGGTCCACGCCATCGCGGCGTAGCCGGCCTCGACCGGCTGCTGGTCGAACACGGCGCGTTCACCCGTCCGGCGCAGCCAGCCGTGGTTGCCGACGGCGTCGAAGCGGCCGTCGCGGACGGTCTGGCCGAGGACGAACTCGAGTGCGTCGAGACCGACCTCGCGGAAGCGGTCCGCACCGGGCGTCCCCGCGAGCCGGTCCGACGCGCGCAGGAGAGCGTGTGGGACGAGCGCATTGGCGTACGTCATGTCGTCCGAGAACCAGCGCCAGCGCGGGCTCACGGTCCGCTCGAACTGCTCGACGAGGCGCGTCGCATGCGTGTGCAGGCGGTCCGAGACGGCGACGGCACCGGGGAAGCGCTCCAGGAACAGGTCGAGGCCGCAGATGGCGTACGCGATGGCGCGCGGGTGCGTGAGGTCGGCAGCGAGCGCGCGTTCGATGCGGTGGCGTGCGAGCACGCGCGACGCCTCGTCCGGTGCCTGGGCGGCGACGGCGCCGAGGCCCCAGAGGGCGCGGCCGAGGGTGTCCTCGCTCTCGGACCGATCGAGAAAGCGCCGGCCGTAGTCCATGAAGTTGTCGAACGTGCCATCGGGACGCTGCGCGTGGGCGACGAACGCGAGGCAGGTCCGCGCGATGCGGAGCGCCTGTCGGCGCTCGTCCGAGCGTGCGTCCGCCCGCGCGGCGGCGTCGAGGGCAACGACGAGCGCACGGGCGGCGTCGTCGGTGCAGTAGCCGTGCCCGCGGTCCGGGACGCCGCAGACGGCGTGCTGGAATGGGCCGCAGTCGTCCGTGAGGCGGTCGAGGTAGCCGAGCGCGGCAGGGAGGGCCCCCGGATGCGTCTCAGCCTCGCGGTCTGTCTCGACCGGGTCGATCTGAACAGGGGTGTGGCGCGTGCCCGCGATGGCGGCATCGCCGAGAGCCACAGACGCCGCTCCAACGGCCGGCCACGCCGTCACGGCGCCGATGGCGCGCGCGGCGCGACCCGCCTCGGCGCGCGCGGCCGGGTCCGAGACCATCTCCGCGAGGGCGCCGCCGAAGGCGGCCACGTCGCCGAACGGCGCGAGGCGCCCCGCGCCGCCAGCGAGGACCTCGGCCGCATGGAGGTACGGCGTCGAAACGACCGGCAGGCCCGCCGCGAGCGCGTTCGAGAGCGTCCCCGACGTGATCTGGTCGAGGTTCGGGTACGGCGAGACGTACACGTCGGCCGCGCGCAGCCAGTCCCACAGCTCGGGCGTGTCGACGTAGTGGTTTTCGAAGCGGACGTGGCCCGACAGGCCGCGCCGCTCGACCTCGGCGACGACGGACTCGCGGTAGACCTCGCCCTCGCGGGCGACGATCTCGGGGTGCGTCGCGCCCAGAACGACGTAGAGCACGTCCGGATTGGCCGCGACGGCGGCTTCGAGGCTGTCGATCGCGAACTCGATGCCCTTCGACGGCCCGAGCAGCCCGAACGTTAGCAAGACCATCCGTCCGTCGACGCCGAGGCGCTCGCGCAGGCCGTCGGGCCTGGCTGGGTCGAGGTCCGGCGTCCCGTGCGGGACCACGTCGACGATCGCCGGGTCGACAGCATACACGTCGCGGAGAATGTCGCGGGCCGTCTCGGTCATCACGACGATGCGCGCCGAGCGGGCGGCGATGGCGTCGAGCGCCCGGCGGTAGTGTGGTTCAGGCCGCGGCAACACGGTGTGCAGGCGCGTCACGACGGGCACACGTACCGCGTCCATCAAGTCGAGGATGTAGAGGCCCTCGGAGCCGCCGAAGATGCCGAACTCGTGCTGGATCGAGACGAGGTCGGCGGAGCCGGCGTTGATGAACTCGGCCGCCGCGGCATAGTCCGCCCGCACGTCCTGGCGAATCTCGTACGACACCTCGGGCCGCCGGGCCACGCCCGCTGGCGTCCGGACGACCGAGACGACGTCGGCCGTCGCCCCGGCGGCGAGCAGGCCGCCGCGGAGATCGCGGGCGAACGTGGCGAGCCCGCACGCGCGGGGCGGGTACGTCGAGACGATCGTGAGGTGCATGGGACGGCGGGTGAGAGACATCGGGTGAGAGACATCGGGTTAGACCCTAGCGCCTCCGCGAAGGTCCGGCGTGCCGCGGCGCCGGGCGGGGCGCCGGATGGACGGTCCGTCCGTACCCTTGCGCCTCCGGACACCCGAACCCGTGCACCCGTACCGCACGAGCACCAAGATCAAGCTCGGCCTCATCGTCGCCGCGGTCGTGATCGCGGTCGCGTCGCTGCTGTTTACGAGCCGCCTCGCGGACCGGCTGGAGGCGCAGGACGAGGCGGCGGTCGAGTTGTGGGCGCGTGCGGTCGAGTTCCAGGCACGCGCGCAGGTGCAGGCCCTCGCTGTGGGCGACGGGACCGAGTGGGAGGCGCTGGACTCGCTCGCGTCGGCGTCGCGCCTGCCCGAGCCCGAGCGCGCGCGCCTCGCCGCGGCCGTGGAGCGGGCGGCAAACCCGCCGCCGGACCCCGGCCTCGGCTTCGTCTTCGACGAGATCGTCGGGCCGGCGCGCTTCTCCGTCCCGGCCGTCCTCGTGGACTCGGCGACGGGCGACATCGCCGGCGCCCGAAACGTGCCGCCCGAGACGGAAGCGGACCCCGAGGCGCTCGCGGCGCTCGTCGACGAGATGGGGGCCGTGCACCCGCCGATTCCGCTGCGGACCGGCCCGGGGCAGGTCCAGCGCGTGTACTACGGCGAGAGCCCGCTCGCGCAGCTCATCCGGCTCTTCCCGTTCGTGCAACTCGCCGTCGTCGGGCTGTTCGTGCTCGTGGGCTACCTCGGCTTCTCGTACGTCCGCCGCAGCGAGCAGTCTAGCCTGTGGGTCGGGATGGCGCGCGAGGCCGCGCACCAGCTCGGCACCCCGCTGTCGTCGATCATCGGGTGGGTGGAACTGCTGCGACTCGGGCCCGACGGTCCGCCGCCGGAGGCCGTCGCGGACGAGTTGGAGCGCGACGTGGACCGCCTGAAGCGCGTCGCGGACCGGTTCGAAAAGATCGGCTCCGCGTCGGCGCTCGTCCCGACGCCCGTCGGGCCGGTTCTCGAAGCCGTCGCGGACTACATGCGGCCGCGCGTCTCGGCGTCGGGCGGCGTCACGCTCGGCGTCCGCGCCGAGGCGGGCCTGTCGGCGATGCTCAATGCGGACCTCTTCGAGTGGGTCGTCGAGAACCTCACCAAGAACGCCCTCGACGCGATGGAGGGCGTCCCGCCGCCGCCCGGCGGCCACCGCGTCGACGCCGAGGCGGCCCTCGAAGGTGGTCGCGTCGTCGTCCGCGTGCGCGACACGGGCAAGGGCATGGACCGCGCGACGGCCCGCCACGTCTTCCGGCCGGGTTTTTCGACCAAGCGCCGCGGGTGGGGCCTCGGGCTGAGCCTCGCGCGGCGCATCGTCGAGTCCACGCACGGCGGCACGCTCGCCGTCGAGACGACGCGCCCCGGCGCCGGGACGACGTTCCGGATCGAACTCGACGCGACCGGCGACGAGGATCTGCTGCCAGGCTGAGAGTCGCGGTTCGGCCGCGCGAGCGTCAGTCGATGTCCTCGACCGCCTCGTCCGGGTCGTCCGGCCGGCCGACCGTGCGCCAGCGCTTCTGCCGCGAGTTCTTGTACTCCGTCTCTACGGTTTCGAGGATGCCGAGGTAGCTCGCGTAGCGCTGCTCGGTGATCGTGTTCGCCTCGACGGCGTCGATGACGCAGCAGCCGGGCTCGTGGACGTGCGTGCAGTTCGGGAAGCGGCAGTCCGGGATGAACGGCCGGAACTCGACGAAGTAGCCCCCGAGTTCGACGGGAGACATGTCCCAGATGCCGAACTCGCGCACGCCCGGTGTGTCGGCCACCCAGCCGCCCGCGGCCTCGTAGAGCGTCGCGAAGGTCGTCGTGTGCCGGCCCTTCTGCGTCCGCTCGCCGATGTGCGACGTCCGCAGCCCCAGCCCCGGCTCGACGACGTTGAGCAGGCTGGACTTGCCCACGCCCGACGGCCCCGAGACGACGCTCACGTCGCCCGACAGCTCGTCGCGGAAGGCGTCGACGCCCTCGCCCGTCTCGGCGCTCGTGACGAGGACCGGGTAGCCGAGGTCGCGGTACAGCCCGGACCAGAAGGCCATCGCGGCCTGCGCCCGGGGCTCCGACACCATCAGGTCCGCCTTGTTGAGCACGAGCCCCGCCGAGACGTGCCGCGCCTCGGCCGCGACGAGAAAGCGGTCCACGAAGCCCGGGTTGAACTTCGGGCCGTAGACGGACTGCACGCACCACGCCATGTCCACGTTGGCCACGATGACGTGCTCTCGGACGGCGCCGCGCGTACCCGCCGCTCGTCGCGAGAGCTGATTGTGACGCGGCCGGATTGCCGTCACGAGGGCCGTCTCGTCGTCCTCCATCCGCAGCTCCACGCGGTCGCCGACGGCAAGCGGGTTCGTCTCGTCGATGTCGAGCGCGTCGAGGCGGAAGCGGCCGCGCGCGCGCGCGCGCACGTCGAGGCCCTCGTCCGTGCGGACGTTATACCAGCTGCCCGTCGAGCGGATGACGAGCCCGTCGACGAGGCGGTGGGCGGGCGGGGGCGTGTCTTCGGGCATCGGGACGCGTGAAACTCCGGGCAGGGGGGGCCGTCGAACGCCGTCGAACGCTCGCGGCTCCGCGCCGCACCTCCAATGCCAACAACTCCTCGCGGCGCTTCGCGCCCCTCCTTCGACGACGTCCGCGCCGCCTTCGAGCGCCTCGGCACGTCCGACAAGGCCGCCTTCGTCCTCGAAGCAACCTTCGGCACCATCGGGGAGGCCGTCGCCGAGACCGGCCGCCGCGTCGCCGACGCCGTCTCGACCCTCGACCTCGACGGCCTCTTCCGCGACCCGATGCGCCCCGCCCCACCGGATGCTGCCCCGCCGAGCACGCCGCCGTTCGACGACGCTGACGAGGCGCCGGCTCGGTCCGCCCGCTCCCGCCGCAACCCGGGCGTCCCGCCCGGGCCCGACGGGCCGCCCGCGCTCTGATGGCGGGCTGGCTCGAGCGGTTCGAGGGCGCCGGCCTCGCGGGACGCGTCGGCCTGCTCGCCAGCGGCGCCGTGCGCCTCGCTGCGTCGGCCGCCGAGACAGTCATCGACCGCGCGGCGTCCATCGCCGTCGAGGCGCACACGGCCTTCCGCAAGGAGATGGACCCCAACGTGTCGGACGCGACCATCCTCGACGAGACCGACGACCGACCGACGGGCCGGCCGTCCGACGGTCGGAGCGCGCGGCGCTAGGTTGCCCGTCCCGCCCGCCGTTCCGATGTCCTTCTTCCGCACCCTCGCGTGTGCTGCGCTCGTCGTGGCCAGCGGCACCCTCCGCGCCCAGCCGTTCGGCACGTGGATGAGCTACAGCGCGACGCTCCACGTCGGCGAATCGCGCGTGAGTGGGCTCGGCGAGGCGCAGCTGCGGTCGCACCGCGTCCTGTCGGACTTCGACCAGGCGCTTGGCCGGCTCGGCGTGGTCTATGCCTTCCCCGGCGGGCCGCGTCTCATGCAGGGCGTCGTTCTGTCACGGACGGCCGACCGAGGGCCATCGGAGGCGGGCCGGACAGAATTTCGGCTGCATCAGGACGCCGTCTTCGGAGCCCGCGTCGGGGCGGTCCACCTGTCGCAGCGGCTGCGCGTCGAGGAGCGGTGGATCGGCGACACTCCTCTGCAGCTCCGTGGGCGCGCCCAACTCGCGGGCGTCGTGCCCGTGACGGGCGGCGCCCCCCGCCGCGGTTCGCTCGACGCCTCGGTCTCCGTCGAGCCATTCTGGCGCGGCCCGGGCCGCGGCGAGCAGCCCGTCTTCGAGCGCGTGCGCGTCTACGCCGGCCTCGGGCTGCACCTCTCGCGCGCGCTCATCGTTCGCGGTGGCCTCGTGCTCCAGCAGTCGACCGACGAGTCCGACATGCAGGCGCTCGTCTCGGTCCACCACGGCCTCTCCCTCGGCACCGACGGGCAGGGCCAGTAGCGCCTGCACGTCTACCGTACGACGACGAGGTGGAGCGTCTCGGCGGTGGCATCAGCCGTGAGGCGGGCCGAGTAGAGTCCCGGCGGCACGCCGCTCGCGTCCCACCGGACGGCATGCTCGCCCGCGGCGCGCTCGCCCGTGGCCAGAACCGCGACCGTTCGGCCGAGAGCGTCGACGACCGTCAGCGTGATGGGGCCGCCCTCGGGGAGCGCGAACCGGATCTCGGTCGCGCCCTGAACCGGGTTGGGCAAGGCTCGCAGCGTCCCGGCCACCTCGGCCCCTGTCTCGCCCGCTAGCCCCCGCGGAATGCCCCTCGCGCGCACCAGAAAGGCGCCCGCGAACGGCGGCGTGATCCGCTGCCCGTACGGTGCCGCGGCGAGGTCGTCGATGACGGCCGCGATGCTGTCGGCGTAGAACACCCACGACTGCCCGCTCGGCGCGTTCGGGTCCAGCCGCGCCGGCCGGTCCTGCCCGCCGAGCAACTCGACGCTCACACCGACGAAAAAGCCCGCCCCGACGGGGGCGTAGCCCACCGGAACGGTGATGATGTCCGTCCCCACAATCGGCCCCGGCAGCGTCGCCCGCGCTACCGACCGCGCGTTCCTCGGGTCGCCGTCGCCGTCGGCGTCACTCAGCACCCACACCGTAATCGGGTTCGCCCGCGACGGAAACGTGTTGCCGAAGGCGACGGAGACCTCGGTGATCGCCTCGCCGCCGGCCTGCGTGAGGTAGTAGTTGCCCCACAACATGTCCGGGTCGAAGGTCGACGGCGGGCCTATGTTTTGAGAGCCAGAGCCGCCGTCGTACTGGTACACGACCGACTGAGCGGAAGCCACGGGTGCGGCGGCGAGGACGAGGGCGAGCAGGGCGAGACGATGCATCACGCGGGGGAGAAGGACGGTCCCGAACCTACTGCCCGTGCCGCCGAGGTGGCCTGACTCAGCGATCACTTTACTGAGCCGTCGCGTCGACTGAAGCGGATTCCGCCGGCGGCCAGATCCCGAGCGCCTGCCGCACCCACACGATCTGCCCGACGTGGTACGCGGTGTGCTCGGCCGCGAGCAGCGCCTCGCGGAGGACGGTGTACCCCGGCGCGTGCGGAAGCTCCGCCGTCAGGTCCGTCGCCGGGTCCCGCACGAGCGCAACGAGTCGGGCTCGGTCTGCGAGAAAGCCCTCTGCGGCTTCGTCCAGATTGTCAGCGGCGCCCTCGTGCAACGGCCAGTACGCCTCGGGCCACGCCGGGGCGCTGTAGTCGGGGTCTACACAGAAGCGCAGGATGTCAGCCTGCGTGAAACCGATGTGCCAGACCAGATCCCAGAGGCTGTGCGTCGCCCCGGGCGGGCGCGAGTTGACGAGCGGTTCGGGGATGCCCGAGAATGCGAGGTCGGTCGTCACGAACGCATGGCCACCCATCAGGCGGTCCACGATCTCGGTACGGAGGCGCGCGTCGGGCGCGAGTGGGCCAGGGTGAGGATGCATCGGGCGTGGCACGGATGAGGCGGCGCAGAATAGAGCCGGCCCCGCTCGGGGACGGCATTCTTCCTGCAACGCGCGCTCCATTCCGGCTCCGAAAGGCTCACGACAGCAATCGCGAGGCTTCCGACCACCTCCGCGCGCTCCAGTCCAGCGCCGCGCGCGTCATTCCGGCTACGCGAGGCTCCCGACCAAGAACGCGAGACCTCCGACCGGAAACGCGCGCTCCCTTCCGGCTCCGCGCGACCTCCGACCGTCCACCCGGGAGCCCCGCCCGCCCGCGTCGGTACCATCCGACGACCCTCCCGACTCGACCCGATGCCTGACGCCCGCCCGGCCCCGCTCGCCCTCCCGCCCGACCTCGACGCCCGCCTCGGCGCGCCGGGCCACTTCCCGTTCACCCGCGGCGTCTACGAGACGATGTACCGCGAGCGCCTGTGGACGATGCGCCAGTACGCCGGCTTTTCGACCGCCGAGGCCTCCAACGAGCGCTACCGCGCCCTCATCGCCGCTGGCACGACCGGCCTCTCCGTCGCCTTCGACCTGCCGACCCAGATCGGCTACGACGCCGACGACCCGGCTGCCGAGGGCGAGGTCGGCAAGGTCGGCGTGTCGGTCTGCTCTATCGACGACGTCCGCCGCCTCTTCGACGGCATCCCGCTCGGCACCGTCACGACGAGCATGACGATCAACGCCACCGCCCCCGTCCTGCTCGCGCTCTACGTCGCCGTCGCGAAGGAGCAGGGCGCGGACCTCGCGCGCCTCGGTGGGACCATCCAGAACGACATCCTCAAGGAGTACGCCGCCCGCGGGACCTACATCTACCCGCCGCGCCCCTCGATGCGGCTCATCACGGACGTTTTCGCGTGGTGCGCCGCCGAACTCCCCCGCTGGAATACCATCTCCATCTCGGGCTACCACATCCGCGAGGCCGGCTCGACTGCCGCCGAAGAACTCGCGTTCACGCTCGCCGACGGCATCGCCTACGTCGATGCTGCCGTCGAGGCAGGGCTCGACGTGAACACGTTCGGGCAGCGGCTGTCCTTCTTCTTCAACGCCCACAACGACTTTCTCGAGGAGGTCGCCAAGTTCAGGGCCGCCCGGCGCATGTGGGCCTTCATCATGCGCGACCGCTTTGGCGCGACCGACCCGCGCGCGCAGATGCTCCGCATGCACGTCCAGACGGGCGGGAGCACGCTGCAGGCCCAGCAGCCGCTCGTCAACGTCGCCCGCGTGACGGTCCAGGCGCTCGCGGCCGTCCTCGGCGGGACGCAGTCGCTCCACACCAACGGTTACGACGAGGCTCTCGCCCTCCCGACCGCCGCAGCCGCCACGCTCGCCCTCCGGACGCAGCAGGTCGTCGGCTTCGAATCCGGGGTGACCGCATACGCCGACCCGCTCGCCGGGTCCGTCGTCGTCGAGGCCCTCACGGACGCCATCGAGGCCGAGGCGACGCGCCTGATCGCCGAGGTCGACGCGCTCGGCGGAGCCGTCGCGGCCATCGAGGCGGGCTTCGTCCAGGACCGCATCGCGGCGAGCGCATACGCCGCCCAGCTCGCCATCGAGTCCGGCGAGCAGACCGTCGTCGGGACCAACCGCTTCACGACCGACGAGCGCTTCGAGATGGAGACGATGCGCGTGCCGGACTCGATCCGGACGACGCAGACCGAGCGCCTCGCCGCGCTCCGAGCCGGCCGCGACGCCAACGAGTGGACGGCCGCGATGGACTCGGTCGAGGCGGCCGCCCGAGGCACGGACAACCTCATGCCGCACCTGCTCCGCGCCGTCGAGGCGCGAGCAACGGTGGGCGAGATCTCGCACCGCCTGCGCGCCGTCTGGGGCGAGTACGCGGGATAGGGAGGGCGGAAGGGGGAATGCCCATCCTTCCACCTCCACCCTCACGGCATGAGCAGCAGTCGGATGCCCGCCCCGCACGCCTTCGAGGTCGTCCCCGGCAGAATGCCCTCGCCGGTCAGCGTGTACCGCGAGACGGCGTAGCTGTCGTTCCAGCGGACCACGAGCTGCCCGTTCTCCACCTCCCACACATCGGCGCCGTCGGTGTCATCGGCGCTCATCTCCGAGGCGTCTTCCTCGCTCCACGCGAACGACCCGTCCGCATCGAGGCGGATGTAGGACCGTGACGGGTTCGATCCGGGGCAGTCCTCGGCCCACGTCGTCCCGACGAGATCATCGACCGTCGACGGCGACGAGAGGCCGTCGGACGGGAACGCGGTCGAGAGGGTGACGCCGTACGTGCCCGTCGTGCCCGCGCGGTAGCTCGTCGCCAGCACCTCCCACTGGCCCTCTTCGGCGTCGTCGTGGACGATCCGCGCGATGCGCGTGCTGCCCTCCCAGTCGTCGTTGTCGAACTGCTCGCCCGAGGGCGACTTGAGGATGATGTAGGGGTCGAACTCGTCGGAGGTGACCTCGACGGTGATCTGCTGCCCGGCGGCGGCGTAGAGCACCCACGTGTCCACGTACTCGCCCGACGACAGCGTTCGGTCGGAGTCGGCGAGCTCGCTGTCGAGGCGCTGCGTGAACGTCGGCATGAGCTCGGAGTCGGTCGGCACGCGCACGGACGAGCCGCCGGTGTCCGCCGCGTCGTCGGCCTCGCGGGCCGCCTCGGCGTCGGCGAAGAGGCGCGGGCACGCCTCCATGTCGGCAAACGCGGCCTCGCGGGCGGTTTCGTCGAAGCCCAGGTCGGACGCGTTCCAGATCAGCCCGTCCTCGAAGCCGTAGCCGACCCAGAAGCGGTGGTACTCGCCCTGCGCGTAGCCCGTCTCGACCGCGCGCCAGACGTCGCACTCGATGCGCGGCGCCTCGGCCCGGCCGATCGTGCCCGAGCGGTCGCGGTCGTAGGTCTGCAGGAGCAACCGGCCCGTCGCGGCGATCCACTCGGACGAAGGCGGGTCCGGGACCGCCGCAATCTTCTCGGCGACCGCGGCGCCCGGGAGGCAGCGCGTCGCGGCGGTGTAGGCGCGGGCGCGCTGCGCCTCGGCAAACCCGAGGCTCGTGCCGACCCAGCCGTAGCCGTCCGTGAAGCCGTAGATGTCGCGTACACCGAGCGGCACGGCGTCCTGCATCGCCTCCCACGCCTCGCACGCAACCCCGTCGACCTCCGCGGCCGTGTCGAGGGTGCCCGAGCGGTTGCGGTCGTACCGCGCCGTCAGGATCTCGCGGACGGGGCCGGACCACGCGTCCGAGTACGTGTCGCCGGGGACGGCGAGAATCTGGTCGTAGACGGCCTGCGCGCGCGCGGCGGACGGAGCCAGAGCGGTGAGGGCGAGGGCAGTGAGAGCGAGGGCAGTGAGAGCGAATGGGGTGGCGCGCATGGGGTTACCAGCGGTGCGGGGGCGGGGATGGCGCTAACCTAGAACCCGGCCGCCGAACGGCGCCTCCCCCGGATCGGGGATCTTTGGGGCTACACGTCCGCCTCCGACGCGCTGTCCGTGCCGCCGGCCGCGCGCAGGGCCGCGACCACGTCCGCAGGCGCCGCACGACGCGTGTAGTCCGCCTCGACGAAGGCATAGGTGATCGTCCGGTCCGGCGCGATGACGTACGTCGCCGGCACGGGCAACTCCCACGAAGCATCGCCGTTCGAGCGTTCGAGGTTGATGCCGTAGCCCCGGAACTGCTCGCGGACCTCGTCGGAGACCTGGAAGACGAGGCCGAACTCGCGGGCGACGCGGTTGCCCGCGTCCGAGAGGACCGGGAAGGTGAGGCCCTGGCGGTCGATGATCGACATCGACGAGTCCGGCGTTTGCGGCGACACGGCGATCAGACGCGCTCGCGCGGCCTCGACCTGCGGGAGGGCCTGCTGGAGCCCGCGCAGTTCGGTATTGCAGTACGGGCACCACGAGCCGCGGTAGAACGCGAGCACGACCGGCCCCGACGCGAGCATCTCGGAGAGCCGGACCGTTCGGCCGGACGCGTCCGGGAGGGCAAAGTCTGGGGCCCGGTCGCCGACCTTGAGCGCGATCCCGACGGCCTCCTCGGCCGTCAGCGAGTCGGCGGCGGGAGGAGTACCTGTTGTGTCGAGCGCGACAGTCGTCGTGGCGCGTTCCGCGCGCGGGGCTGCGGGAGCAGGGTCGCCACAGGCGGTAAGGCCGATCAGGAGGACAGTCAGAACGGACAGCAGAGCAGCGCGAGGCATCGGCGGAACGGGGGCGGTGTCGGGGCCATACCTACGTGGCCGTTCCTGTGGTCCCGCCCGGGGCCGTCCTATCTTGGCGGAAGCGCTCCTGACCCACTATGAACACCCCCGTCCGCTTCGTCACCGCTGCCGCCCTGTTCGACGGGCACGACGCCGCGATTCACATCATGCGCCGCATCCTGCAGGCGCAGGGCGCCGAGGTGATCCACCTCGGGCACGACCGCTCGGCCCGCGAGGTCGTCGAGACGGCGATCGAGGAGGACGCAGACGGCATCGCGATCTCGTCGTACCAGGGCGGCCACGTCGAGTACTTCACCTACGTCGTGGACCTCCTGCGCGAGGCCGGTGCGGGCCACATCCGGGTCTATGGCGGCGGCGGCGGCACCATCGTCCCCGACGAAATCGCGCAGCTTCATGCCTACGGCGTCGCGCGCATCTTCTCGCCCGAGGACGGCATGCGCCTCGGCCTCGACGGCATGATCGCCGAGATGATCGCCGAGTGCCGCGAGGCGCGGCGTGCGACAGGCGCGGGGCACGACGACGATGAGATCGGCGGCGATGCCACGGGCGGCGTCGCGACTGCGGCCGAGCCCCGGAGCGTCGCCCGGGCGATGACCGCCGCCGAGCGGCGCGCGGCGACTTCGGGCGACGGGGCTCCGAGGCTCGTCTCGCCGAGCCCGCATGCTGGCACCCCGTCGCTAGCCCCCGTCCTCGGCATCACTGGGACCGGCGGCGCCGGCAAGTCCACGCTCACGGACGAGCTCGTCCGTCGCCTGCTCGCCGACTTCTCGGACGTCCGCGTCGCCGTACTGTCCGTAGACCCGACGCGGGCGAGCACCGGCGGCGCCCTTCTCGGCGACCGCATCCGGATGAACGCGCTCTACGGGGAGCATGCCGACCGCGCGTACATGCGCTCGTTCGCGACGCGCCAGGCGCACCGCGCGACGTCCGAGAGCCTCCGCGAAGCCATCGCCGTTGCCCGCGACGCCGGCTTCGACCTCGTCGTCGTCGAGACGGCCGGTATCGGACAGTCGGACACAGAGATCGCGGGCCTCGCCGACGTTTCGCTCTACGTTATGACGGCCGAGTTCGGCGCGCCGAGCCAGCTCGAAAAGATCGGGATGCTGGACACGGCCGATCTCGTCGCGCTCAACAAGTTCGAGAAACGCGGCTCCGAGGACGCCCTGCGCGACATCCGCAAGCAGGTGCGGGGCAACCGCAAGGCTTTCGCCGAGGCACCCGAAGCGATGCCGGTCTACCCGACGATGGCCGCGCGCTTCAACGACCCCGGCGTCTCGCGGCTCTACCTCGCGCTCCTCGACGCGCTCCGTCCGCACGGCTTCGATCGGGCATCCAGTCTCTACGATCCCGCGACGCTGCCCGCGCCCGACCCGGCGGCCGGCGTGCTCGTTCCGCCGCGCCGCCAGCGCTACCTCGCCGAGATCGCCGAAGCGGCACGGGCCTACCGCGCTGAGACGGACCGCCTCGCGGTCGCCGCCCGAACGTGGGACGCGGCGACGCACGCCGCCGCTGGACTCGCCGAGGCGGGCGAAGCCGAAGCCGCTACGTCCGCCGAGCGCCTCGCCACGGCCGCGTGGGACGCCCTCGACGCTGATGCACGCCGCGCGGTAGGGGAGTGGGACGCCCTCGCCGAGCAGTACGCCGGCGATGAGTTCGTGTACTCGGTCCGCGGGAAAGACGTGCGCCAGCCCCTCCGCCGTGAGACGCTCGCCGGGCTCAAGATCCCGCGCGTCGTCCTGCCTCGGACCGACAGCGCAGCCGACCGGTTGCGGTTCGTGCGTGCGGAGAACGTGCCGGGTGCCTTCCCGTACACCGCCGGCGTCTTCCCGCTCAAGCGGCAGGGCGAGGACCCGACGCGCATGTTCGCCGGCGAAGGCAGCCCCGAGCGGACCAACCGGCGCTTCCATTTGGTGAGCCTCGGCCTGCCCGCAAAGCGTCTCTCGACGGCCTTCGACTCGGTCACGCTCTACGGCCGCGATCCCGGCGAGGCGCCCGACGTCTACGGCAAGGTCGGCACGTCCGGGGTGTCCGTCGCGACGCTGGACGACATGAAGAAGCTCTACTCGGGCTTCGACCTCTGCGCACCGACGACGAGTGTCTCGATGACGATCAACGGGCCCGCGCCGACGATCCTCGCCATGTTCCTCAACACGGCGGTGGACCAGCAGGCCGAGGCGTTCCTGAAGCGGGAAGGGCGGTGGGACGACGCGCAATCCGTTATTGCATCCAAGATCGAACGCCCGGTTTACGTCCCCTACGGCTCCGACGCGCTTCCCGAGGGCCACGATGGGACGGGCCTCGGCCTGCTCGGCTGCACGTCCCGCGACCTCGTCGACTGGGGCGTCCTCACCGCGCCCGAGTACGAGACGATCCGCGACGGCGCCCTGCAGGCGGTTCGCGGGACGGTCCAGGCCGACATTCTCAAGGAGGACCAGGCGCAGAACACCTGCATCTTCTCGACCGAGTTCTCGCTCCGCGTGATGGGCGACATCCAGCAGAGCTTCGTCGACCGCGGCGTCCGCAACTTCTACTCGGTCTCGATCTCGGGCTACCACATCGCCGAGGCCGGCGCCAACCCCGTCTCGCAGCTCGCGTTCACGCTCGCCAACGGCTTCACGTACGTCGAGACGTACCTCGCGCGCGGCATGGCGATCGACGACTTCGCGCCGAACCTGTCGTTCTTCTTCTCGAACGGCATGGACGCCGAGTACGCCGTTCTCGGGCGCGTCGCCCGGCGCATCTGGGCCGTCGCGATGCGCGACCTGTATGGCGGCGACGACCGCTCGCAGAAGCTCAAGTACCACATCCAGACGTCGGGCCGGAGCCTGCACGCGCAGGAGATCCAGTTCAACGATATCCGAACGACCCTCCAGGCGCTCCTCGCGCTCCAAGACAATGCCAACTCGCTCCACACCAACGCCTACGACGAGGCCATCACGACGCCGACCGAGGAGTCGGTCCGCCGCGCGCTCGCGATCCAGCTCATCCTGAACCAGGAGTTCGGGGTCCTGATGAACGAGAACCCGACCCAGGGCGCCTACCTCACCGAGTGGCTCACTGACGCCGTCGAGGACGCCGTGCTTGCCGAGTTCGAGCGGATCTCGGACCGTGGCGGCGTCCTGGGCGCGATGGAGTCCATGTACCAGCGCGGCAAGATCCAGGACGAGTCGATGCTGTACGAGCACCGCAAGCACTCGGGCGAGTTGCCCGTCGTGGGCGTCAACACGTTCCGCGCGCCCGAGGGCGGCGTGCCGCCGGCGCCGGTCGAGCTCATGCGCGGCACGGACGACGAGAAGCGCCGCCAGATCGCCAACGTCGCGGCATTCCAGTCGCGCCATGCGGACCTCGCGCCGGCGGCGCTCGCTGCGCTCCAGCAGACCGCCCGCGAGGGCGGCAACGTCTTCGAGGCGCTGCTCGACACGGTCCGCGTTGCCAGCCTCGGCCAGATCACGGCGGCGCTCTTCGAGGTCGGTGGGCAGTACCGGCGCAGCATGTAGCCGGGGCGGCGCCCGGTCGCCGGGGCGCCGCTCAGGGGTGCCCCGAGTCGGACGCCCGGCGTATCCTTGGGCTCCGCCACCTGCCCTCTGGGCGGCTCCCGTCGATGAAGAGCATTCTTCTGTATATCGTTCTGGTCGGGCTGCCCGTCGCGGCTGTGCTCGCGGTGCTCCGCCTCGGCGACGCCGTCGAGGCACCGCCGGCCGTAGGCGGCGAGTGGCGTGTCGAGGGTGCCGCGACGTGCGCCGTCCCGGACCGCACGTTCCGCATTGAGCAGTCGGGCCGCTACGTGCACGTGCTCATCGCCGGCCGCGCCAAGATGACCGCCCACTTGGCCGGGGCGACGCTCGCGGCCGACGGCGGCGCCCGCGCCGACGTCTCGCCGGGGTGCAGCCACGAGCCTATCCGGCTGCGCGCCCGCGCGAGCGGCCGCCTCGCGAGCCGCCTCGCGGGGACGATCGGCGTCCCCGGCTGTGCGGCATGTCCGCCGGCCCGCTTCGTCGCCGTCCGCGTCGTCCCCGCTCCCGCCGCCCCCTGATGCACGGAATTCTGCTTCTGATCGTCCAGATCGCCGTCGTGCTGAGCGTCGCCCGTGCCGTCGGGTACGCCTTTCGGCTCATCCGCCAGCCCCAGGTCGTCGGCGAGATGGTGGCCGGCATCCTGCTCGGGCCGAGCCTGCTCGGGTGGGCGTGGCCCGCCGCCTCGCTGGCGATTTTCCCGGCCGAGAGCCTCGGCGTGCTCGGCACGCTGAGCCAGGTCGGCCTGCTGCTGTTCATGTTCCTCGTCGGGCTCGAGCTGGACCCGCGGCTGCTGCGGGGCCGCGGCGAGGCGGCAGTCGTCACGAGCCACGTTTCGATCGTCGCGCCGTTCCTGCTCGGTTCGGTCCTCGCGCTGTACCTCTATCCGCGCCTGAGCGACGCGAGCGTGGACTTTACGGGCTTCGCGCTGTTCATCGGCGCCGCGATGAGCGTGACGGCCTTCCCCGTGCTGGCGCGCATCCTCGTCGAGCGCAACCTCATGCGGACCCGCCTCGGGGCGGTCGCGCTCGCGTGCGCGGCCGTGGACGACGTGACGGCGTGGAGCCTGCTCGCCGTCGTCGTCGCGATCGTCCGCGCGGGCGACACGGACCTGCCGCTGTGGCTCACCTTCACGGGCACGGCCGTCTACGTCGCCGCGATGGTCTTCGCCGTCCGGCCCCTGCTGCGGCACCTGCTGCGGCTCTACGAGAGCCGCGGGCGGCTCACGCAGGACGTCCTCGGGCTCGTGCTCCTCGGCCTGCTCGCCTCGGCCGCCGCGACGGAGTGGCTCGGCATCCACGCCCTCTTCGGCGCCTTCCTCTACGGCGCGATGCTGCCGCGCGAGCGCGAGTTCGTCCGCGACCTCACGGAGAAGCTCGAAGACGTCACCGTCGTGTTCTTCCTGCCGCTCTTCTTCGCCTCGACGGGCCTCAAGACGAGCGTCGGGCTCGTCGAGGGCGCCGAGATGTGGGGCTACTTCGGGCTCGTGATGCTCGTCGCCGTGGCCGGCAAGTTCGGCGGCTCCGCGCTCGCGGCCCGCCTGACGGGCCTCTCGTGGCGCGAGGCCGGCGGCCTCGGCGTGCTGATGAACACGCGCGGCCTGATGGAACTCGTCATCCTCACGATCGGCCTCGACCTCGGCGTGATCTCGCCGGCGCTCTTCGCGATGATGGTGCTCATGGCCCTTGCGACGACGTTCATGACGACGCCGCTGCTGGAGTGGATCTACCCGGCGCGCCTGCTCGCGACCGAGGCAGACGACGCCGACGCGCCCGACGACCCTCCGACGACGGTTGTCATCCCGGTCTCGCTGCCGTCGTCGGGCCCGTCGCTGCTGCGCGTCGCCCGCGCCCTCGCGCCGGCCGAGTCGCTGCGCGTCTACGGCCTCCACCTCGCGCGGCCAGAGACGCAGACCGCCGTCTCCGACTTTACCGCCGACCCGGACGCGCCCACCTCGCGGCGCGCAGCCGATTCGCCACTCGCGCCGATGCTCGCCGCCGCCGGCGGCACGGGCGTGGACGTGCGCCCGCTAGACTTCGTCACCCGCGACGCCGGCCGCGACATCGCCGACGTCGCCCGCCAGAAGGGCGCCGACCTCGTCCTGATGGGCTGGCACAAGCCGGTCCTGAGCCAGTCCATCCTCGGCGGAACGGTCGCGGACGTGCTCCGCCATACGCGTGCTGACGTCGCGGTCTACCTCGAACGTTCTTTCCGGTCGTGGGCACGCGTCCTCGTCCCGTACCGCGGCGGTCTCCATGACGCGGCCGCATTAGGCCTCGCCGCCCGCATCGCCCGGACGACAGGCGCCGAGATCACACTTCTGCAGGTTGTCCCGCCCGGCGAGACAGCTCCCGATGTCCCGACGGAGTCGTTCCTGGAGAACGTCTCGCTGCGCGTCGTGCAGGCAGCGGATCCAGTTCAGGCGCTCGTCGAGGTCGCCCGCGAAGGCTTCGACTTAGTCGTCGTGGGAGTGTCCGAAACGTGGGGCCTGGACCCGTCGCCGTTCACGATTCGCCACGAGCGCATCGCGCGCGAGTGTCCCGCGTCGATGCTCATCGTCCGCCGCTACGCCGACCCTGCGACGGTTGCTGCTGCGGCCCGCCGCGCCGCGGGCTCCAGAGCCGAGCCGGTGGACTGACGCCACTCTCTATATATCTCCCGACCGCTCTGTGTCCTCCACCCTTTCTCCGTCCGGGCAACTCGTCCGCGGGCTGACGCTCGTCGCCGCCGTCGCCGTCATCGTCTCGAACGTCATCGGGACCGGCGTCTTTCTCAAGGCCCGTGTAATGACGTGCAACGTCGGCTCGCCCGAGATGGTGACGACCGTATGGGTCGTCGCCGGGCTGCTCTCGCTCGCGGGCGCGCTGACGTATGCGGAGTTGGGAGCGATGATGCCGCGCGCCGGCGGTGAGGTGAACTACCTCGGCGCGGCCTACGGCGAGCGCTGGGGCTTCCTCTACGGCTGGATGCAGCTGCTCGTCGGCAAGACGGGCTCGCAGGCGGCCGTCGCCGTCGCCTTCGCGAGCGCGCTCGCGGGCGCCATGGGCGCGGGCTGGGGCGGGCCGCTCCTCGCCGTCGGCGGGTTTGAGCTGACCGGCCTGCAACTCGTCGCCGTCGCGCTGATCGCGCTCGTGACGCTCGTCAACCTCGCGTCCGTCGCCACGAGCGGGCGCATCGCGACGGCCCTGACGGGCGTCAAGGTCGCCCT
Organism: Rubricoccaceae bacterium; assembly: GCA_036399715.1. Classification (GTDB taxonomy): domain Bacteria; phylum Bacteroidota; class Rhodothermia; order Rhodothermales; family Rubricoccaceae; genus DASVSE01. The sequence goes on along the minus strand of DASWMO010000084.1, from coordinate 2,091 downwards.
CGTCGTGGGCGTCGCCGTGGCCGCGTTCACGTACATCGACGGCACGTGGGGCCACTTCGGGGCGAGCGGCGCGGACGGCGCGTGCGCGGGCGTCGCGCCGTCGGCGCGCCTCGGCGTCGGCGGCTTCGGCGCGGCGATGCTGGCCGCGCTCTGGGGCTACGACGGCTGGAACAACATGGCCCTCGTCGCGGGCGAGGTGAAGGACCCTGGCCGCAATATCCCGCGCGGCCTGTTCCTCGGCGTCGGGGCCGTCCTCGTGCTGTACGTGTTCGTCAACGTGGCGTACTTCTTCGCGATGTCCCCGCTCGAAATCGCGTCCGTGGACGAAGGCGGCGTCGTGGCGATCGAGGTCATGCGCCGCGTCGTGGGACCGCTCGGCGTGTCCGTGATGGCGGCCGGCCTGATGGCGTCGTCGTTCGGGACGCTGCACTCGTCGATGCTCTCGGGCGCGCGCATCCCGTACCGCCTCGCCGAGGGCGGCCTGCTGCCGGGGCGCCTCGCGACGCTCACGCCGCGGACGCGCGTGCCCGTCTGGAGCGTCGTCGCGCAGGGCGCGTGGGCGAGCGTGCTCGCGCTCTCGGGCTCCTTCGACGCCCTCACGGACTACGTCATCTTCGGCTCGTGGATCTTCTACGGCCTGACGATCTCGGCCGTGTTCGTCCTCCGGCGGACGATGCCCGACGCCGAGCGCCCGTACCGCGCGTGGGGCTACCCGGTCGTGCCGGCGCTCTTCCTGCTCGTGACGGCATTCCTGCTCGTCAACACGGTCATCACGTCGCCCGTGCAGTCGCTCGTCGGGCTGGGCCTGATCGCGCTCGGGCTGCCCGTGTACGCCGTCGCCGTCCGCCGCCGGGGCGTGGCCCCGGTGTGACGGATGAGGTGCTCTGGCTGCGTTCTTTCTAGATGCCGCCCCCGACCGAAACACAGGAGCACGTCTCGCCCATGCGTTCCGCCGGGGCGCCGACGTCTGAGCGTCGGCGCCCCGGAGTGATGCGAGCGGGTTACGGCGCGACCGAGAAGACGAGCGTCGGGACGTTGAGGCGGGACTCGGAGCCCGTGAGCCGCTCCAAGTCGCCGGCCTCTGTCGCGGCGGCGCTGCCCGCGCGGAGTTGCGTGCGCTGCGTGGCCGTGAGCAGGCCCGGCTCGGCGGCGTAGCGACCCGTCGAGGTGCCGAAGCGCGAGTCCTCGCGGGCGTCGGCGAGGGCCGTCGTGAGCGTCCAGGCGTCGGGGTAGTGGACGCGGATCGTCTTGGTGGTCACCGAGTTGTGGTAGATCCGGACCGGGTTGCGGCGGCGGCCGGGCGTCGCCTCGCGCGTGCTCAGCGCGGCGGGCGACAGCAGACCGCCGGTCTGGAACAGGACCTCTTCGGGCGTGACTGTGACGAGGTCGTCCACGGTGTACTGGAGCGTGAGCACGAGCTCTTCGGCCGCCGCGCTCTCGCCGACGACCGTGAAGGCGAAGTCGCGGAAGGAGCCTTCGTCGTAGGTCACGAAGCGGCGCATCTCCTCGGCGCGCTCCTCGGCGTCGAGGTCCTTGATGAGCGCCCGGAAGCCGAAAGCGGCGGCCCCGCGGAGCGTCGTCGCCTCCTCGACGCGGACGACGCCCTCGGCGTCGACCGTCACATCCGTCGCCTCGTCGATCGTGGACTGCGAGAGGTCGGACGCGGGCAGGCGGACGAAGCCGCCGAGGCCCTCGGCGGTGAGGCGCATCGCCGTCGCGCCCTGGTAGTTCTCGGGGATGAACGTCACCGGCAGGCCGTCGACGTAGGGAAACACGACCCGGTCGGTTCCTTCGAGACGCACCAAGACGGCCGGCGCGGTAAACTGGCGGATGTCGATAAACTGTGGGTCGAAGTAGCCCTCGCTCATCGGGTGGATGAGGATGAAGTCGGCGTCGAGGCCGGACTCTTCGAGCATCGCCTGCGTGAGCCCCGTGATGAGGAAGTCGTCGGCGCGGCGCTGCTGGAGCGCGCCCCGGAGGTCGGTCGCGCCGCCCTCGTCGACGGACTCAATGTTGGCCTGCACCCACGCCACGACGGCCGCGAGGCGGACCGAGTCGGGCGCGGCGGGATCTGCGACCGAGCGTGCCTGC
>DASWMO010000083.1:0-18340 GCA_036399715.1 Rubricoccaceae bacterium | reverse complement strand
GGCCGTCGGGCGTCTTCGCGGCCCGGGCCGGGGCGGCCGGCGTCGCGGCGACGCTCGGCGCGGCGGCCGTGTTCACGCTCGGCGTCGCCGGCGCGCTGTTCTCGGACCTGCTGACGGCCGTAACGGAGTCGGCCGTGATGGCCGTCCTCGTGCGCCGCGGCCGGCCGGCCGTCGAGGCGTCGGGCGGGCACACCGACGGACGCGACGCATCGCGTCCCGAGCGGCGCCACGTTCTCGTCGCCGCGTTCGCATGCGGACCGGGGCGTGGCTCTGAGCCCGGGCAGGGCTGGGAGATGGCCTCGCGCCTCGCTGCCCGCCACGACGTGACGGCACTCGTCTACTCGGGCTTCCGGCCCGTCATCGAGGCCGAACTCGCCGTCCGGCCCGTGCCCGGCTTGCGCGTTGTCTACGCGCGCCTTCCCCTTGAGAACGCCCGTCACCACGCCCGAGGCGTCGACCGTGCGGGCCTCCGCGAGCAACTCCACTACGTCCTCTGGACGCTCACGACGCGCGCACTCGTCCGGCGCCTCCACGATGCCGCCCCATTCGACGCGGCCGTCCACGCGTCATTCATGCGCTACTGGTCGCCGAGCCCGTGCGCCGCCCTGGACGGCGTCCCGTTCCTCTGGGGGCCCGTCGGCGGGGGCGAGACGGCACCGGACGCCTTCGTCCGCGCGCTTCCACTCGGCGGCCGTCTCCGTGCGCGCCTCCGCGAGACCGTTCGAGGCGCCAGCCACGCCCTCCCGGCCGTCCGGGAGACTGCCCGATGCGCGACGCTCGCCCTCGCGACGACCGACGAGAGCGCCGTCCGGATGCGACGCCTTGGCGCGCCGAACGTCGAGACGGCCCGAGCGAGCGTCGCCCTCTCCGACGACGCCTTCGCGCGCCTCGCGGCCCTCGGGCCGCCGCCTGCGGGGCCCGTCACGTTTGTGTTCATGGGCCGCCTGCTGGACTGGAAAGGCGTCGCGCTCGGCCTGCGCGCCTTCGCCCGCGCCTGCGCCGACGCGCCCGACGACCTCGTCGGGGCGCGGTTCATCGTCGTGGGCGACGGCCCCGAGCGGACGCGACTCGAAACGCTCGCCGTGGCCCTCCCCGGCGCGCCACGGGTCGAGTTCCGCGGCGCGCTCCCCCGCGACGAAGCGCTCGCCGCGCTCGCCGAGGCGCACGTGCTCGTCCATCCGAGCCTGCACGACTCGGGCGGCTATGCGACGCTCGAAGCGCTCGCGGCCGGCCGCCCCGTCGTGTGCCTCGCCCTCGGCGGACCTGCCGTTCAGGTCACGCCTGAAGTCGGGATCGCCGTACCCGCCGTCACGCCCGAGCAGGCGGAGACCGACCTCGCCGCTGCCCTCGTCGGCCTCGCCTCGGACGCCCCGCTGCGCGCCCGCCTCGGCACCGCAGGCCGCGCGCGCGTCCAGGCCCGCTTTCGGTGGTCCGCCCTCGCCGTCGACATCGGCGACCGCCTCGACGACCTCCTGGACGATGCCCGCCCGGAAGCGCGCGCTCCCGTCACGACGACTCGGCTCACGGCGCCCTCCGCGCTGCCGCGTCCCGAGACGCCCGCTGCGCCCCGTCCGAGCACCGACCTCGCCGTCGCCTGAGGCCATGAACCTGGACTTCGCGCCGACCGGACACGCCTTCGACCGCGGCCTCACGAGCCGCGGCCGCCGCGCGGGCGACCGCTACATGCTCTGGCTCGGCGGCGTGCTGCTCGGCTACGCGCTCCTCTCGCGCTCGTTCGCCTACATCGGCGTCCCGCCGCTGTTCATCGGCGAGATCATGATCGTGTTCGGCCTCGGGGCCGTCGTGCGGTCCGGCCGGCCGCTGGCGCTCTTCACGCAGCCCGCGGCGTGGGCCATGGCCGCGCTCGTCGTGCTCGCCGCCGCCCGGACCGTCCCGTTCGTCGGCGAGTGGGGCCTCGACGCCCCCCGCGACTTCATGATGATCGGCTACGCCGTCTACGCCGTCATCGCCGGCGCGCTCGTCGTCGCGCAGCCGGACCGCCTCGCGGTCCTGCTCACGCGCTACCGCACCTTCGTCACGGTGATGGTGAGCCTCGTGGCCGTGTTCTACCTCGCTTTCAAGACCGCCGAGACGTCGATCCCGCTCTTCCCCGGCGCGAGCAACGTGCGCCTCATCGAGGCCAAGGGCGGCGACATCATGGTGCACCTCTGCGGCATCACGGTCTTCCTGATCCTCGGGATGATGCGCCGGCGGCCCGCGCTGATGCTCGCCCTCGCCGCGACGACGGCCATCGTCGTCGCGTCCAACCGCGGCGGGATGGTCGCCTACGTCGCCGGGTGCGGGGTCGCGTACGCGATGCGCCCGCCCGAGGCCCGCGTCGGGCGCCTCGTCTACGCCTTCGTGCTGTTCGTCGCGCTTGGCCTGCTCGCCGGGCCGCTCGCGAGCATCAACGGCGGCGGGCGCTCCATCTCGGTCGATCAGATCGTGCTCAACGTCAAGTCCGTCTTCGGGCAGGGCGACGAGCACCTCGACGGGACCAAAAAGTGGCGCCTGCTCTGGTGGACGAAGATCGTCGGCTACACCATCGACGGGCCCTACTTCTGGACCGGCCGCGGCTTCGGCATCAACCTCGCCGTCGCCGACGGCTTCGACGTCGTCAAGGAACTCCGCAGCCCGCACAACGGCCACATGACCGTGCTGGCGCGCATGGGCGTGCCCGGGCTCGCGCTGTGGCTCTCCATGCTCGGGCTGTGGGCCGCGGCCCTGCTGCGGCAGTGGCTCCGCGCGCGGAAGGCCGGCCGCCACCGATGGATGGCTCTCTTCGCCTTCCTCGCCGCCTACACCGCCGCCATCCTCCTCAATGCCTCCTTCGACGTCTACCTCGAAGGCCCCATGGGAGGCATCTGGTTCTGGACGGTCTTTGGCCTCGGACTCGCCGCCTGTCACCTCCACGCTCACCGCCCCGATGTCCTCCTCGACTCCGCCGCCCCGCTCGACGACGACCGCGACGACCACACCGACGGCCCCGCCGACCCCGACGCAGATCGCTCCGCCGTCCCCGTCTGGTCTTGGGGCGAGCTCGCCGAGCCTGCCTTCGTCGCCGGCGCCGCAGCCCGCCCCCGCCCCGCACCCGGCACGGTCCGACGCGAGCGCGACCCCGTCGGCTGACCCCACGTCGCCGGCGATCATCATCCGTGCGGGCACGCCCGAGAGCGGCGGGCGCGACGTGCACCGCGTGCTGCTCGTCCACAACCGCTACCAGCGGCCGGGCGGCGAGGACCACGTGTTCGAGACCGAGGCCGCGCTCCTCGAAGCCGGCGGCCACGCCGTCGCGCGGCTGGAACTGCACAACGACGCCGCCGACGGCCTCTCCAACGTCGAGCTCGCCCGGCGGACCGTGTGGAGCCGCGACGGCCACCGCGCCGTCGAGGCGGTCGCGCGCGCGCACCGCGCCGACGTCGTGCACTTCCACAACACGCTCCCGCTCGTCTCGCCGGCCGGCTACTACGGTGCCCGCGAGGCCGGCGCGGCGGTCGTGCAGACCATCCACAACTTCCGCCTCGTGTGCCCGTCGGCCGTCCTCTTCCGCGACGGGCACGTGTGCGAGTCGTGCGTGGGCAAGACGCTCGCCCTGCCGGGCATCCGACACGGCTGCTATCGCGGCAGCCGCGCGGCGACGCTCGCCGTGGCGACGATGACGGCCGTCCACCACGCCATGGGCACGTGGGCGACGGCCGTGGACCGCTACATCGCCATCACGCCGTTCATGCGTGACACACTCGCGCGCGGCGGTTACGACGCCGGCCGCATCGCGGTCAAGGCCAACGCGCTGCTGCGGATGCCGTCCCTCGCCGCCCGTGGCGGCGGGAGCATGATCTTCGCGTCGCGCCTCGATCCGGGCAAGGGCGTCGAGACGCTCGTGCGGGCATGGGAGACGCACCCGGACCTGCCGCCGCTCGTCGTCGCCGGCGACGGGACGCTCGCGCCGCTCGTCCGCGACGCCGCCGAGCGCCTCGGCACGGCCCCCGACGGTACGCCGCGCCTGCGCTTTATCGGCTGGCAGACCGCCGCCGCCCTCGACGCGCTCCGCGAGACCGCCGATGCATTCGTCTTCCCGTCCGAGTGGTACGAGGGCGGCACGCCGATCGCCTTCGTCGAGTCGATCGCGCGCGGCCTGCCCGTCGTCGCATCCGACATCCCGACCGTGCGCGGCATGGTCCGCGACGGCGAGGAGGGCCGCCTCTTTTCAGCCGGCGACGCGGACGCGCTCGCCGCCGCCGTCCGCGACGTCATGGCCGACCCGGGCCGACGCGCCGCGATGGGCGACGCCGCGCGCCGGACGGCCGAGCGCAACCACTCCCCGCTGGCGACGCTGCTCGCGCTGCGACGCATCTACGCTGAGGCCGTCGCGGTCCGGCACCCCGAGCGACGCCCGGACGTTCCGGCCGGGCCGCTCGCGCCCACCGTCCCCGAACCGACTCTCGCCCATGCCTGACGCCCTCCTCGCCGCCCCGCCGCTCCCGGCGCTCGCCCCGGCACCCCCGTCGCGGCGCGTCCTGGGCGTCCGCTTCGACGCGACGACCTACGCCGACGCGACGGTTCGCATCCTTGGATGGGCGCAGGCGGGCGAGTCGCGCGTCGTCTGCTGCTCCAACACGCACAGCGCCGTCGAGGCGCAGGACAGCCCGGCCTTCGCGGCCGCGCTCGAGCGCGCGAGCCTCAACACGCCCGACGGCGTGCCCGTCGTGTGGGCCCTCCGTCACCTCGGCCTTGACTCCGCCGAACGGGTCTACGGGCCAGACCTCACCCTGCACGTTCTCCGCGCAGCTGCCGCAGCCGGTGTGCCCGTCGCGTTCTACGGGTCGAGCCCCGAGACGCTCGCCGCGCTCGCCGCGCGCCTGCCCGCACTCGCGCCCGGCCTCGACGTGCGGGCGACCATCTCGCCGCCGTACCGCGCGCTCACGGACGCCGAGGACGCAGCGTACACGGCCGAGATCGCCGCCTCGGGTGCGCGCATCCTCTTCGTCGGGCTCGGCTGCCCGCGGCAGGAGCTGTGGTGCGATGCCCACGCGGGCCGCATCCCGGCCGTCATGATGGCCGTCGGGGCGGCCTTCGACTTCCACGCCGGGCGTGTGCGGCAGGCGCCGCCCATTCTCCAGCGCGCAGGCCTCGAGTGGGCTTTCCGCCTCGCCATGGAGCCGCGCCGGCTGTGGCGCCGCTACGCCCGCGTCGTCCCGCGCTTCATGCTCGGCTTCGCCCGCCAGGTGGCCGGCGGCACTTCCGTGTGACGTACGCCGGTCGGAGACGACCTTCTCGCGACCCTGTCGACCCGCCTCTCATGATTCCTCGCGTCTCCGTCGGCCTGCCCGTGTACAACGGCGAGCGGTTTCTGCAGCGCACGCTGGACGACCTCCTCGGAGGCACCTTCGCCGACTTCGAACTCGTCGCGGTCGACAACGCGTCCACGGATGCGACGCCGGACATCCTGAGCGACGCCGCCCGCCAGGACTCCCGCGTACGCGTGAGCCGCAATGCGACCAACATTGGGGCCCTTCCCAACGCCAACCGGGCCGCCGCGCTCGCGCGGGCGCCGCTGTTCGCGCTCGCCGCCTACGACGACCGCCACGCGCCCACCTTCCTCGAGTGCCTCGTCGGCGCCCTCGACCGCGCCCCGGAGGCGGTCCTCGCGTACGGCGGGACGACGCTCGTCGGGGAAAACGACCAGCCGTTCGCCTTCGACGCCGCCGCGCGCTACTACGTCGACCCCGACGGTGAGGTCTACCGTTACGATGCCGCGCTCGAACGGCCACTTCCCGCCGGCTCGGGCGCGTCCGACGCGCTCGCGCGGTACCGCGCCGTGCTGCGGTCCAACGACGTCAACGCGGCCATCCACGGAGTCTTCCGCCGCGCTGCGCTCGACCGCATCGGACCCCACCGGCTGCACGGATCGGACCGGCTGATCGTCGCTCATGCGGCCCTCCTCGGGCCGTTCGCGTACGTCCCCGAGGCGCTCTTCGGCTACCGCATCCATGCCGCCTCGACGGTCCACCTCACGCGTGCCGAGTGGCTCGCCCGCGAGGCCGGCCGGCCCTCTGCCGGCTCGGCGCTCGACGGCCTGCGGACGCTCGCGGTCTACCTCCGCGCGACGGGGCAGGCGGACCTCGGCTCGGCGGCCCGCGCCCGTGCGCTCGCCGCGAGCCTCGGCTACGCCGTCCGTCCGGATGTGCTGCGGCGGCTCGTTCTGCCCGGAGTCGACAATTACCTCGGGTGGACCCACTGGCCCGGGCGACCGGTGCACAACCCGGTGCGGGTGACAGCAAAAGCCGCCGACGCAGGACCATGGATCTGGATGGCAGGTGGAGATTGTGTAAATACAATCTAGGGTGGGGAACAGGTGGGCACGGGCAATGCATCGGACCGTACGACGTTTCGAGCACCCGCTCCTTCCTAGATCCATTCCACCGCGATTCCTCCCATGGCAAAAAAGGCACGTACCAGCACGGAGTTCAAGTTTGAAGTGGTCAACGACGCTGACGCTGTCGCGCGCCGCAGCCGCCGCGGTCAGCGCCGCAGCAAGTATTCCACCATCGGCGACCAGGTCTCGGGGCTGTCGGCCAGCCAGGTCCTCACGTTCGAGGCGTCCAAGAACGAGGTGCAGGGCATTCGGAACTACATGCGCCGCAACTTCGAGGACGCATACAAGGTGTACAGCCGCCGCAGCGAGGGAGACAACTTCGAGGTTCACATCGCGAAGGCGTAACGCGCACGGGCGCAAGGAGACCGCTTCTCACCCGTTTCGACCCGGTCCGCGAGGCCGTCCGTACCGCCGGGCGGCCTTGCGGTGTATTCGAGCCCTCCACACCGGGCACTGGTGTTCCGCCCGCGACCGCCGGCAGGTGCCTGCACCGTCCGGGTACGACCTTTGCACCGTCCGGCCCGAACCCTCGCCCTCCCGATGCGCATCCTTCTCGCCGGCCACGACGGCTACATCGGCACCGTCCTCGCGCCGCTGCTCCAGTCCGCCGGCCACACCGTCGTCGGCCTCGACGCGGGCCTCTTCTCGGCGTGCGCCTTCGGTGCGCCGACGCCCGATCTGCCGGCGCGCCGCCTCGACATTCGCGACGCGACCGTTGCGGACCTCGACGGCTTCGACGCCGTCGTGCACCTCGCCAACCTCTCCAACGACCCGCTCGGCAACCTCTCGCCCGGACTGACGCACGCCGTCAACGCCGAGGCGTCCGTCCGCCTCGGGCGGCTCGCCCGCGAGGCCGGGGTCGGGCGCTTCGTCTTTGCGTCGTCGTGCAGCCTGTACGGTGCGGCCGGGCAGGACGCGGTAACCGAGACGGCCGACTTTCACCCGGTCACGCCATACGGGCAGGCCAAGGTCGACGCCGAGATCGGGCTCCGCGCGCTTGCGTCGGACACGTTCTCACCGGTCTTCATGCGCAACGCGACCGTCTACGGCGTCTCGCCGCGCCTCCGCTTCGACCTCGTGGTCAACAACCTGACGGCGTGGGCCGTGGCGACGGGCGCGATCCGGATGCTCTCCGACGGGACGCCGTGGCGGCCGCTCATCCATGTCGAAGACGTCTCCAGCGCCGTCGTCGCCGCGCTCGGCGCCCCGCGCGAGGCGGTCCACAACGAGGCCTTCAACGTCGGCCGCGCGGGCGAGAACTACCAGGTCCGCGACGTCGCCCGGATCGTCGGCGACGAAGTCCCAGGCTGCGAAGTCACCTTCGCCGACGGCGCGAGCCCGGACGCGCGCAGCTACCAGGTTGCGTTCGACAAGATCAGCCAGCACCTGCCCGCGTGGGCGCCGCGGTGGACCGTCCGCGACGGCGTCCGCGAACTGCGCGACGCGCTCACCGGCCTCGGTCTCACGCCAGACGTGTTCGAGGGCCCGCGCTACTCGCGCATCGCGCGCCTCCAGCAGATGCTCGACGCCGGCAAACTCACGCCCGACTTGCGCCCGGCCGAGGCGCTTGCCGCGTAGCAACCGGTTGACCCGCGCCGTGGCCCGCCGATACCGCACGTGAACCCGCCCGCTGTCCGATGCAGATTCTCATGCCCGACGCTGCCGACCTCGCCCTCTCCGGCACGGCCGGCCTCGCCTGCCGCTCGTGCGGCGCGCCGCTGCACCACTCGGTCGTGGACCTCGGCCTGAGCCCGCCGTGCCAGAGCCTGGTCCCCCCGGACCGTGCTGCCCACGGCGAGACGTTCTACCCGCTCCACGCGCTCGTCTGCGAGGCGTGCTCACTCGTCCAGATCCACCACGACGTGGACCCGGGCGACATCTTTTCGGACTACGCCTACTTCTCGTCCTACTCGGACTCGTGGGTCGAGCACGCGCGGCGCTACGTCGAGACGGTCACCGACCGGTTCGGGCTCGGTCCCGAGAGCCTCGTCGTCGAGATCGCCTCCAACGACGGCTACCTCCTGCAGCACGCCGTCGCCCGGGGCATTCCGTGCCTCGGCGTCGAGCCGGCGGCCAACGTCGCCGCCGTCGCACGCGAGCGCGGCATTCCGACGCGCGTCGCCTTCTTCGACGACGACGAGGCGCAGCGGATGGTCGGGGAGGGAATCCGGGCGGACCTGCTGCTCGGCAACAACGTCCTCGCGCACACGCCGCACCTCAACGCGTTCGTGGCGGGCATGAAGACGCTCCTCGCGCCCGAGGGCGTGATCACGATGGAGTTCCCGCACCTCGTCGAGCTGATCGACGGGGGGCAGTTCGACACGATCTACCACGAGCACTACAGCTACTTCTCGTTCACGGCCGTCCGCCGCGTCTTCGCCCGCCACGGCCTCGACCTCTTCGACGTCGAGCGCCTGCCGACGCACGGCGGCTCGCTCCGGATCTACGGCTGCCACGCCGGCACGCGCCCGCCCGAGGCCCGCGCGCTCACCCTCCTTGCCGAGGAGGCCGCGTGGGGCGTGGACCGCCTCGCGACCTACGACGCGTTCGCCGAGCGCACGCGCGAAGTCAAGCGCGGCCTGCTGGACTTCCTCATCGCCGCCGCCCGCGACGGCAAGACGGTCGCCGGCTACGGCGCGCCCGGCAAGGGCAACACCCTGCTGAACTACTGCGGCATCCGTACCGATCTCGTCGCCTACACCGTCGACCGCAATCCGGTAAAGCAGGGCACCTTCACGCCCGGCACGCGCCTCCCGATCTACGACCCGTCGCACATCTTCGAGACGAAGCCCGACTACCTGCTGCTGCTGCCGTGGAACCTCCGCGACGAGATCGCCGAGCAGATGTCCGGCATCCGCGCCTGGGGCGGCCAGTTTGTCGTCCCGATCCCCGCCGTCGAGGTCTTCTGAGGACGGGCTGGTACAGGGGACGCGAGCCCGCGATTCCACGTCGGCTGTCTACGTCTTCATCCCGAACTGATGCAGTTTATCCCGACCGACATCCCCGGCTGCGTCATCGTCCGCCCCGAACGCCACGTGGACGCGCGTGGACACTTTGCGCGAACGTGGGATGGCGATGTCTTTGCCGCACAAGGGATCGCGGCGGCGGTGGTGCAGTGCTCGGTCTCGTTCAACACGCTCCGCGGGACGCTGCGCGGGATGCACGCCCAGCGCGCGCCGCACGCCGAGGCCAAGCTCGTCCGCTGCACGCGCGGCGCGCTCTTCGACGTCTGCCTCGACCTCCGGACGGGCTCGCCGACACGCGGCCGCTGGGCAGCCGCGACGCTCACGCCGGAGAACGGCGACGCCCTCTACATCCCGGAAGGGTGCGCGCACGGGTTCCTCACCCTCGCCGACGCGACCGAGGCGTCCTACACCATCTCGGCGCCCTACGTCCCCGACGCCGCCTTCGGCGTCCGCTACGACGATCCGGCGTTCGGGATCGCCTGGCCCGAGGCAGTCCGCGTGATTCACGACCGCGACGCGGCCTACCCCGACTGGGCGCCCTGACGGGCTGCGCTGTCGGTCCGGCGTCTCGGACCGGGACGGCACCCTCCGCTCCGGTCCGTCTCGGCCTCAACCGAGCGAGGCGGCACGGTGAAGCGACATCGACGGCGACTGAACGCGGCGGCGCGGCGGCGCGCACGGCGTCGGCATGGGAGACACGGACCATCCCCTCCGCCCGAATGCCCCGCCCGCTCCCGCCCAAGTCCCCGGCCTACGTCGAGTCCATGATCCGCGAGGCCGTCTCGCACGTCGAGGCGTGCATCCGCATCCCCCTCCAGGATCTCGGCTACGCCGGCCCGCAGTCGGGCTTCGCGCTCACGGACGGCCAGCACGACTTCCTCGCCGGCTACATCTGGGGCGGCCTCCAGCGGCTGCTCGAACTCGGCGAGATGCCGTCCGAGGCCGACTGCGAGCGGGCCGCGAACCGACTCTACGCGCGCCTCGTCGGGCCGTTCGAGCCGGACGTGCGGCCGTGGCACATGTGGGTCGTCCGCGAGGGCCTGCAGCACCTCCAGCGCCCGCACGCGCTCCTCGGCTACTGCGCCGGCCGCGGCGACGTCGTCGAGCGGATGCGCGCGCGCGACTTCCGCGCCGCCCTCGGGCCCGCCCTCGCCAACCTCACCGGCGCCGACGGCGCCGTCGCGGCCTACGGCGGCAACTAGGCCGCGCGGGCAACCCGGCCCCGCGTGGTCGAGTACCGTGGTGGACCCTTTCGCGCTCTGCGCGTCCACGCCCGCGTGCCCGACTGTCTCGCTCTCCGCCTCGCCCGGCCGGGCACGGTCCTGCTCGACAGCGCCCGCCCCGACGCCGACTCGGGCCATGGCGGCGCGCTCCTGTTCGAGGCGCCCGTCCGCATCATCGCGGCGGAGACGCTCGCTGACGTCCGCCCGGCCCTCGCCGCGGCCGACGCCGCGCTCGCCGAGGGCTTCCACGTCGCCGGGATGCTCGCCTACGAGGCCGGCGCGGCCGTGGTAGACGGGCTCGCACCGACCGAGGCGGACCCGTCCGTCCCGCTCGTCTGGTTCGGGGTTTACCGCGCGCCCGAACGCCTCGGCGCGCTCGGCACTGATTTCAACGCCCTCGCCGACGGCGCGTCCATCCGCGACCTCACCTTCGCCCTGTCACGGGAGGAGTACCGCGACCGCATCGACCGCGCGCGCGCGCACATCCGCGACGGCGACGTGTACCAGGTCAACCTCACGGCGCCGCTGACCTTCCGCACCGACGCCGCGCCGGCCGCACTCTACGCCGCCCTCCGCGCCGGGCAGCCCGTGCCGTACGGCGGCTTTCTGAACCTCGGCGAGACGACCCTGCTCTCCGTCTCGCCCGAGCTGTTCGTCCGCGTGGACACCGGCCCCGACGGGCGGACGATCACGGCGCGGCCGATGAAAGGGACCACGCCGCGCGGCGCGACGCCCGCCGCCGACGACCGCCTCGCGGCCGAACTCGTTGCGCGTGCGAAGGACCGCGCCGAGAACCTCATGATCGTCGACCTGCTCCGCAACGACGTCTCGCGTGTCGCCGAGGCCGGGTCCGTCCGCGTGCCGGCCCTGTTCGCTGCGGAGCGCTATGCGACGCTGACGCAGATGACCTCGACCGTCACGGCCCGCCTGCGCCCCGACGTTGGCCTGTCGGATGTGCTCACGGCGACGTTCCCGTGCGGCTCGGTCACGGGCGCCCCGAAGCGCCGGGCAGTCGAGATCCTGCGGATGCTCGAAGACGGTCCGCGCGGGGCGTACTGCGGCGCCATCGGCTACGCCGCACCGTGTCAGGCGGGCGGCCTCGGGACGGCGGCGTTCAGCGTCGCCATCCGCACCGCGACGCTCACGCCCGATGCGGGCGGCGGATTCCGGGGCCGATACAGCGTCGGCAGCGGCGTCGTGTGGGACAGCCAGGCGGACGACGAGTTCGACGAATGCCTGCTCAAGGCGCGCGTCCTCAAACGGCTCGCCGGAGCGCCGATCCGTGTCCCGGAAGACCCATGACGCCCGGTCCGGTGACGCTGCTCGAAACGATGCGCGCCGAGGCGGGCCATGTCGCCCTGCTGGACCGCCACCTCGCGCGCCTCGCCGCCTCGGCGCCTGTTTTTGGATGTGCCTTCGACGAGTCCCAGACCCAGGCAGTGGTCGCTGACGCACTCGCGCGGGCCGAGCCGGCCCCGACGCACCGCGTCCGCCTGACGCTCGGGGACCGCGTCCACGCCGAAGCCAAGCCGCTCGTCGGCGCGCCGTTCCGGACGGTCTGGCTCTGCCCGGACCCGCTCCGCGAGGCCGGCGGCCTGCTCTGTCGTCACAAGACGACCCGTCGCGCGCACTACGAGGCGCCGTACCGCCGCGCGCTCGCGATGGGCGCCGACGAGGCGATCCTGGTTTCCGGAGCCGGCGAGATCGTCGAGGGCAGCCGGACGAGCGTGTGGATCCGCCGCGGCGATGCGTGGCTCACGCCGCCGCTCGCCGCCGGCGGCCTGCCGGGCATCGCCCGGGCCGTCCTGCTCGCGTCGCTCCCCGGCGCCTGCGAGGCGCGCCTCACACCCGACGATCTCCGCACGGCCGACGCGCTCGCCGTCTCGAATGCCCTCCGAGGCCTGTGTCCGGTCTCGCTCGTCGGAGCGCAGGCGGGTGCAGCGGGGGAACCGCCGCGGGCCGCGGCACCGTTGTCGGGCTTCACCCCTCCGCCTTCCCGCACATGAGCAGCATCCTCGACGTTCTTGCCCAGTCCCTCAACGGCGCCCCGATGGGCCAGATCGCCCGAGCCATCGGGGCCGACGAGGCCCAGACGCGACGCGCGGTCGGGGCGGCGCTGCCGGCGCTGCTGACGGGCCTCGACCGCAACACGAACACGCCGCAGGGAGCGCAGGCCCTCGCCGGAGCGGTCCAGCGCGACCATGACGGCTCGCTGCTCGACAACCTCGGCGGCTTCCTCTCGCACATGAGCGGCGGCGGTCAGACGCCGGCCGGCGGCGGCCTCGCGGGCGCGCTCGGCGGCATGCTCGGCGCTGGGGGCGGTGGGATGCTCGGCGGACTCCTCGGCGGGATGCTCGGCGGCAAGACGACGGACGGTGGCGGCATCCTCGGCCACATTCTCGGCGGCCAGCAGTCGCAGGTCGAGCAGGGGGTCGCCCAGGCGTCGGGTCTCAATGCGAGCCAGGTGGCACGCCTGCTCCCGATCCTCGCGCCGATCGTGATGGCGGCCATCGGCAAGTACATGAGCAGCCGCAACGCCGGCCCGGCCGACCTCTCGGGCGCCCTCGCGCAGGAGGCGACCGTCGCCCGCAAGGCAGCCCCGACGGGCGCGATGGGCGCGCTCACGGGCTTCCTCGACGCCGACGGCGACGGGGACATTCAGGATGACCTGCTGGCCCGCGCGAGCCACGCCGGCCTCGGCAAGCTGTTCGGCCGGTAGCGTCGGCTTGCGGGTTTTTTCCCGTCGATGGTCGCGTTCTCTCACCTTGATCCAGACAGCACGTGGCAAAAAAACCCGCCCGCCCGCCCGTCTCAGTCGATCTCGACCGCTACCGTGTCGCCCCCGGTACGTCCGTCCGACTCGCGGAGCGGCCGACGGACGACACACAGAACGCGGACCGCGCCGAAGCGGAAGCCGAGACGGCGCGCCTCATCGAGGAGATCGACGGGCTCCAGGAGCGCCTCTACGCCGAAGGCCGCCAGTCGCTGCTGATCGTGTTGCAGGCGATGGACGGTGCAGGCAAGGACTCGACGATCCGCTCGGTCTTCGGGCCGCTCAACCCGCAGGGCATCCGGATCGCCGCGTTCAAGGCGCCGACCGAACCCGAACTGGCGCACGACTTTCTGTGGCGCGTCCACCAGCAGGCGCCGGGCAAGGGCGAACTCGTCGTGTTCAACCGGTCGCACTACGAGGACGTGCTCGTGGTCAAGGTCCACGCCTGGGCGCCAGCGGACGTTATCGAGCGGCGCTACGAGCACATCGCGGCCTTCGAGCGGCTGCTCGCGGACTCGGGCACGCGCGTCCTGAAGCTCATGCTGCACGTCTCGAAAGACTACCAGCTCGAGCGGATGCGCAAGCGCCTCGAGGACCCCGAGAAGCACTGGAAGTTCAATCCCGGCGACCTGGAGGAACGCAAGCGCTGGGAGGACTACCAGCGCGCGTTCGAGACCGCCCTCGAACGGACGTCGACCGAGACGGCGCCGTGGATCGTCGTCCCGGCCGAGAAGCGGTGGTTCCGCGACCTCGTCGTGGCCCGGCTCGTCGCCGAGGCGCTGCGGTCGATGAATCCGCAGTTTCCCGCGCCGACCTACGACCCGGCGGCCGTCTCGCTCGACGGCGCATGAACCGCCCGAGCCCGGCCGGGTGCGAAACACCGGTCCGGCGCCTGAAGTCCACCCGCGACCTGACTCCCGACTGCCATGACTGCCCCTCGCCTCGCCGGCCGCTGGCCCGCCCTCCGAACGGCCGCCGCGCTCGCCGCCGTCGCCCTGCTGGGGGCGTTCTCGGCCGCGCCGCGGGCACAGAGCGTTGTGCTCGATGTCGGGAGCCGGGCGCCGGTGTTCCAGGGCACGACGAGCGACGGGCAGCCGTGGCGCAGCCGCGACCACGTCGGGCGCCGGTTCGTCGTGGTGTACTTCTACCCGGCGGCGATGACGGGCGGCTGTACCGAGCAGGCCTGCGCGTTCCGCGACAACCGCAGCCAGTTGCAGGCGCTCGGGGCCGAGGTCGTCGGGGTGAGCGGGGACCGGGCGGCGAACCTCCGCACGTTCGCGCGCTCGAACCGGCTCAACTTCCCGCTCGTCGCTGACACGCGGGGCCGGATCGCGCGGGCCTTCGGCGTGCCCGTCGGCGAGGGCGGCCGCATCACTCGGACAGTCGACGGCCGCGAGGTCGAGCTCACGCGCGACGTCACGGCGGCGCGGTGGACGTTCATCATCGGCCGCGACGGGCGGATCGCGTACAAGGACACCGACGTGGACCCGGCGGGCGACGGCGAGGCGGTCGTCGCCGCGCTGCGTCGCCTCTCGCGCGGCTGATCCGCGGGGCACGTCTCGCGGCGCGACTCAGACGCGGTCGGCGAGGTCGCGTAGGCAGGCCTCGGCCATGACGCGGGCCGCGAGCGGGAGCGCGCGCTCGTCGAGGTCGAACCGGGCGTCGTGGAGCGGATAGCGCGTTGCCTCTGAGCCGGCGGTGCCGACGCGCACGAGCGCGCCGGGGACGTGCTGGAGGTAGTACGCGAAGTCCTCGCCGCCCATGCTCGGCAGTGGCAGGTCCACGACGGCGTCCTCGCCCAGGGCGGTCACGACGGCGGCGCGCGTCCGGGCCGCCTCGTCGGGCGTGTTGACGACGGCCGGGAGCAGGTCCGAGAACGCGACCGTGGACGTCGCGCCGTGAGCTGCGGCGAGCCCCTCGGCGACGCGCACGACGGCGTCGCGGAGGATCACGAGCGTCTCGGTGTCGACCGCCCGCAGCGTCCCGCCGATCTCGGCCTCGGCGGGGATGACGTTGAGCGCGTCGCCCGCGCGGAGGCGGCACAGCGTGAGCACGGCTGGCCGGCGGGCGTCGGTGACGCGCCCGGCGAGCGTGTACAGTTCGGATGCGACGTGCGTCGCGACGGCGACCGTGTCCACGACCTCGTGCGGGCGCGCCGAGTGGCCCGAGCGCCCGCCCGAGACCGTGATCGTGAACGGCGAGCACCCGGCCTGCAATGGCCCGGCCTTGACGCCGAAGCGGCCGACCGGGATCGTCGGGTCGACGTGGACGGCGTAAACGGCTGCGACGCCGTCGAGGGCACCGTCGCGGATCATCACGGGCGCGCCCGACGGCGCGCGCTCCTCGTTGGGCTGGAAGAGAATGCGGAGCCGTCCGTGCATCTCGGCGGCCCGCGCGCGGGCGACGAGCGCGACGCCGCACGCGATGGCCATGTGGGCGTCGTGGCCGCAGGCGTGCATCACGCCCGGCGTCTCGGAGGCGTAGTCGGCACCCGAGAGCTCGGTGATCGGGAGCGCGTCCATGTCCGTCCGGTAGGCGACCGTCGGGCCGTGCTCTGCGCCGGGAGCCGTGCCCTCGATCTCGACCACGAAACCGGTCCCGGCGAGCGGCGGGCCGGGCGCGAAGCCGCGTTCGTCGAGCCACGCCCGCAGGGTCGCCTGCGTCTCGTGCTCGTCGAAGCCGATCTCGGGCCGCCGGTGCAGCGCCCGCCGCAGCGCGACGAGGTCGGCTCCGAGGTCGACGTCGGTCGCCGGGCGTGCCGCCGAGTCGGCGGTAAGAGAGTCGAGCATCGGTCTGGACGGGGGAATCGAGAAAGGTATCGCTGCGGGTCGGTGCCGCGAGACGGGGAAGGCGTGAACCGGCCACCTCGGGGCCGGCTACTCGTCCTCGCCTTCGATGTCGGGCGTGCCGCCGAGGAGGCCGAGAAGGCCGCCGAACTGCAGGCCTTCCTGGGCCGGGAGCATCTCGGCGAGGCGCGCGCGCCGGAAGCGCGCGTCAGTGTCGAGAGCGCGTTCGAGCGAGTCGAGGGGGAGGGCGCGGCGGCCGAGGGCGTAGACCTCGCGGCCCGCGTAGACGCCGGCCGTGCTGCCGTAGCGCCGCCCGAACCGGACGGCCTCGCCGGTCGCGCCGGGGACGGTGAGCGTCGGGACGGACTGCTGGCGGAAGCGGACCGTCGGGACGCGGTAGCCGGGGAGGTTGACGGTCACGGAGCCCTCGCGCGTGAACGCGGCCGGCAGCCAGAGCGAGTCGCGGAGAACGTCGTTGGCGTAAACCGGCGCGTAGGTCCAGCGGTATGTCGCGTCGAAGATGTCGGCGCCCGCGGGGCGGGGGCCGTCGAGGCGCAGCTCGGCCTCGGCGACGACGAAGAGCGTGTCCACGAGCTGGATGCGGCCGGCGACGAGCCCGCCGCGGCGCGGGATCACGGCGACGTCGAGGCGGCGCTGGCCGTCGGCGTCGCGCGTCTCGCCGATGCGGAAGGCGTAGTTGGCGAGCGCGTCGGGCGCGAACGGGGAGGGGATGCGCTGCCCGTCGAGCGCGAGCACATCGTCGAGGTACAGGTCCGGTAGCGGGCCCGGCGGCGCCCAGCGGAACGGCCCGCCGGCGGGCAGACGCCGCCGCGCGACGACCTCCTCGCGCGAGCCGGCGCCCACGGCCCACGAGACGTTCGAGAGCGTCTCGGTGAGCTGCACCGGGTGCACGCCCACGTCCAGGCGGCCCGCGCGCAGCAGGACGAGGCGCGTGTAGACCTCTGAGCTGTAGACGCCGACGCGGGCCGCGAGCGCCTCGCGGCGGGCGAGCACGCGCCGCCACAACCGCTCGCCGGGAGGCTCGCCCGTCACCACGGCCTCGCCGAGGGTCGCCGGCTCGGGCGCGAGGCGGACCGTCCGTTGCACGACGCCGCCCAGTACGTCTGCCACGGTGACGGTCGTCTGAGCCGACGCGTAGCCGACGAAGCGAACCACGACAGTCGCCGGGAGCGCGGGGAGGGCGAGGCGAAACGTGCCGTCCGTCGCCGCGGCCGTGCCGCCGGGCTGGCCGAGGACGACGGCCGTCGCGCCCGGTAACACCGCGCCCGTCTCGGCGTCGACGGCCGTGCCTGCAAAGACGGCCGTCTGGGCCTGCGCGGTGCTCGTGAGCAGGAAGACGAGAGCGGCGAGACGGAGCACGGAGGAGCAGCAGGCGTGCCCGGACAACGCCGCGCTCGGGGGCTTCGTGCCGGGGCGCTACTCGGCGCGGGCGGTGACCGTGAGCGAGGGGAGCCCGTGCGACCCCGTCGCGACGAGGCGGTCCCCCGCACGGACCGGCCCGACGCCCGCCGGCGTGCCCGTGTACAGCAGGTCGCCGGGTTCGAGCGTGAACACGGACGAGACGAAGGCGACGAGGCGGGCGACCGACGACAGCATGTCGGCCGTCGTGCCGTCCTGCCGCGTCTCGCCGTTGATCGTGAGCGTGATCCGGAGCGCCTGCGGGTCCGGGACCTGAGCTGCGTCGAGGAGCGGGCCGAGCGGGGCGAACGTGTCGAACCCCTTTGCGATGCTCCACGGGCCCTTGGCCGCCTTGGCTTCGGCCTGGAGATCGCGGGCGGTGAGGTCGAGCCCGAGTGCGTACGCCGCGACGTGCGAGAGCGCATCCGACTCAGCGATATGCTTGCCGCCCTTGCCGATTACGGCAACGAGCTCGAGCTCGTGGTGAACGTCTGTCGACTGTCGGGGAAGCACGATTTCGCCGCCGTCCGAGATAAGCGCCGTCGTCGGCTTGAGGAAGACGACGGGGTCGGGGACGGGCGCACTGGCCTCGGGAACGGCCACGTCGCCCATCTCGCGGACGTGCTCGGCGTAGTTGCGGCCGATGCAGAGGATCTTGCCGGGGCGGGCGGTGCGGCCGTCGGGGAGGGTGAGGCTGAAGGGCATCGGGTCGCGGGTGGTCGTGCGGCGGGCCTGAACAGAGCGGAAGGAATGCTCAGCCGAGTCGAAGGAATGCTGAACCAAGCGGAAGAAATGGT
>DASWMO010000082.1:0-14676 GCA_036399715.1 Rubricoccaceae bacterium | reverse complement strand
AAGGCGCGCGGCGAGGGCGGGCATCATCGGGACGAGGATCGAGCGCAGGATGTTCGCCAGGACAAGGTCGAACCCTGTCTCGGGAATCTCTTCGATGCTGCCCAGCCGATTCTCGAAGCGGTCCGCGACGCCGTTCAGCTCGGCGTTCTCGCGCGCGTTCTCGACGCTCCACGGGTCGATGTCGACGCCGATCGCCGAGGCGGCACCGGTCTGGAGAGCCGCGAGCGCGAGCACGCCCGTCCCCGCCCCAACGTCGAGAACGCGGCCGCCCTGCGGCACGCGCGGCGCGACTAGGCCGAGCGCGAGTCGCGTGCTCTCGTGGTAGCCCGTCCCGAAGGCCATCTTGGGGTCGACCCGGAGAACCGTCAGCGCCGCGAGGTCCGGCGAAAGCTCGGCCCACGTCGGGGCGATCACGAACGGCCCGACGCGCGTCGGCTGGATGGTGGCCTCCCAGACGGCGTTCCAGTTCTGGTCCGGCACCGTCGTCTCGTCGGCCGCGTGGACTCCGACGGCGGCGAGGGCGTCGGCGAGGGCCGGGCGGTCGATGGTCCCGACGGGCGCGTAGGCGGCGACGCCCTCGGGCGTCTCCTCGAACGCCTCGAAGCCGGCGAGGGCGAGGCGGGCGACGAGCGTCTCGCGGAGGTCGGGCAGGACGGAGACGGCGAGGCGGAGCGTGTCGGGCACAGAACGGAGGGAAACAGGAAGGCTACTCGTCGGCGAGGCGCTCGATGCGGAGGCCCCACTCGGCGTCGTCCGGCGCGGGGCCGTCGAAGGCACCGTAGGCGTGGCGGTCGTCGGTGACGTAGTGGGCGGTGTAGCGGCCCGGGGCGAGCGTGAGCACGCCGTCGAAGCGGCGGTTTTTGGGCTGCCCGCCGGCCGGGACCGAGTTGGCGCGCGTGAGCTCCCAGACGCGCTCGCCCTGCGCGTTCTCGATCCAGCCCGTGTCGAGGGCCGCGCTCGGGAGCAGTTCGCCCGCCGCGACGATGCGGATGCGC
Source organism: Rubricoccaceae bacterium (assembly GCA_036399715.1). Lineage (GTDB taxonomy): Bacteria > Bacteroidota > Rhodothermia > Rhodothermales > Rubricoccaceae > DASVSE01. The sequence goes on along the minus strand of DASWMO010000082.1, from coordinate 13,681 downwards.
GTTGCCGCGTCGAGCGTAAAGGCCCGCTCCAGCCGGGCGTCGTTGCCGACGCGCTCGAAGGCGAGAATCTCCTCTCCTCCCCTCGCGACGGTTACCCCGAGCTGGCTGTTCGGGCCCTCGTCGCCGTACACCGGCTCGTCTTCGTCGCCCGTGCTGACGCCGGTCGAGATCGGGGCGAGGCGCTGGATGGTCGCCGGGTCGAGGGCCGGGTCGAGCGCGACAACCGTGGCGCCCCAGAAGCCCTCGTCGTCCGGGTCGCTCCCTGACGAGTAGCCGTCCTCGCAGTCGTGCGAGCCGTCGGTCTGGTAGCGGAGCGTGTAGGCGCCCGGCGCGAGGGCGAGCAGGTGCGCCACGCGGCGGTTGCGGCTGTCGCCGCCGGCCGACTCGGACTCGTCTCGGGTCATCGTCCAGACCGTCTCCCCGGCGCCGGCGGCGCCACGGACGAGCGTCGCGTAGTCGTAGGCGCCGTCGGACGTGATTTCGCCCTGCGCGACGACGAGCGCGTCGACGGTCGCCGAGAGGACGAACCCGACGTCGACCGTGCGGCTCGTGCCGACGCAGCGCGCCTCGGCGAGGACGGGCAGGCGGCTCGTGCCCGCGCGGACCTCGGCCGCGATCGCCTCGGTGTCCACGAGCCCGACCGCCGATGCGGGCGCACCCGTACGCGAGATGCGGACGCCCCACGTCCACGGCGCCCACGGCGGCGTCGCCGTCCAGTCGCCCGCGGCGTGGACGCCGTCCGTATGGACCGTCGCGCGATAGAGGCCTGGCGTGAGCCGCACGCGCGCGTCGACGCGGCGGTTTTTGACCGATCCACCCGCCGGGACGGTGCCCCTCGCGGCGAAGGCCCAGACGGTGTCGGCCGGGGCGCCGACACGCACGATCGCCGCGCTGTCCGCGACGACGTCGCCCGCGGCTTCCAGGACGGCCTCGACGCGGACCGTCACGGGCGCCGAGACGCGGATGAGGGCGGACTCGCGGCGGCCGCTGCCGAGAGCCTGCTCGGCCCAGACGGTTTCGGCGTCGTCGACGGGCGCAGGTTCGTCGTCGAGGGCGACGGCGAGGTCGCGGTCGGCCGCGGTCGCGCCGGTCGCGCGGAAGTGCCAGCGGCCGGACTCGCCCTGCCACGCGCGCCCTCCGCGCGAGAGCGCCTCGCGGATGCGCTCGCGCAGGCCCGACGGCGGCGCAGCCGGGGCGGCCGCGGCCCGCACCACCGGGTCGCCGTAGCTCGCGAAGTAGGCGTCGTAGACCCCGGCGTCCAGGCGCACCGTGTCGCGGACGGCCGAGACGAGGCCGCGCGGCGGGTGCACGCCCGGCCGCTGCCGCCACACGAGCGCCCCGTCCGCCCGGCGGACGATCCAGCCAAAGGCGGCGAGGGCGGTGTCGGGCCGCTCCTCGAACGAACCCGCGGCGTCGAGCGCGAGGCGCGCCGGGGCGTCGAGGCGGAATGCCTGGTGGGCAAGGGACTCGGCGCGGAGGCCGTCGAGGGCGACGACGGCCCCGCCGCGGCTGCCGCCGGCGAAGCGCCACACGGCGACGCCAGCGGCGACGGCGAGGGCGACGAGGAGAAAGCGGGAGACGAGGCGGCGCACGGAGAGCGGGAGAGCGTCCACCGGCTACGGGAGGCGGGCGCGACGGGTTGCCCGGATATATTCGCACCGCCGGTCCGGCCACCGGCGTCCTCCGCCGCCTCCGCGCCGGCCTCCTCCCTGCCGGGCCGTCCGCGGCCCACCGCCGCCGTGCCAGTTGTCCTGCCTGCCGTCCCGCCGAGGGTGCGCCGCGCGGCGCAGGCGGCCGTCGCGACGGCGGGGCGCCGCGCGGCCGCGTGGACGGGCGTCGCCGTCGGGTTCGCGGCGGTCGGCGCGGCGCGGTCGGCGTACGTCCTCGCCGGGCTCGCGCCGACGGTCGCGACGTCGGCCGGGCTCGATGCCGTCGCCGTCGCGCTCGTCGTGCTGGCCTATGCCGTCGCGTCGCGGGGCGAGGCCGCGCGGCCCGAGGCGGCCCAGGCCGATGCGGCCGCCCCCGGGCGCGGCGGCGCGTGGCCCGTCCGGTCGCTCGCGCGCGTGCTCGCGGCCGCCGGCCTGCTCGCGCTCGCCGAAGGCGCTGCGGCGGCGGCGAGCGGCAGCGTCGGCGGCGGCGTCGTGCGCGGGCTCACGGCCGCCGCGTCGGGCCTCACGCTCGGCGTCGCCGAGGCGGCGTTCGCGGTCGCGCTCGCCCTCGGGCTGCGGCCGCTCGTGCTGTTCCGCCGCGGGCGGTGGACGGTCGGGCTGTGGCGTGCGGCCCTCGGCGCGACCGTCGTGTCGGCGCTGGCGTGGGCGGGCAGCCGCATCGACGTCGCACCGTCGGGCCCCGCCGTCGCCTTCGACGCCGCGGCGATCATGTTCGGGCTCGCGCTCGTGCTCCGGCAGCGGTGGGTGGCGCTGCTGTCGGGCCGCGAGCGCCTCGCCGCGGCCGGCCTCGTGTTCGCCCTCTTCGCCGCGCTCGTCGGCTTGCTCGCACTTCGGACGGCCGGAGCGGGCGGCCTGAGCGTCGCCGGTGGCCCCGAGCGGATCCCGGCGAGCTACGTCCTGAGCCGGTCCGTGGGCGGGCTGGCGTCGCTCGCGATGGGCCTCGGCGCGATGTACAGCCTCACGGCCGGCCTCGTGCTGCTGTTCGGGCTGCCCGCGGCCGAGCCTGCGCGTGCCGGGGAGCGCCGCGCGTTCCAGGCCCTCGCCGGCTTCGCGGGCAGCGTCCTGGACCGGGCGGCGCTCGTGCAGGCCATCGCCCACGGGCCCGTCGAGGCCGGCCTCGCCGACGCGGCGTGGGTCGTGCTGTCGGACCTCGACCACGGCGACCTCACGGCCCGCGTCGCCGCGGCGGAGGGCCTCACCGTCGACGCCGCGACGGCCGCGGCCGACTCGGACGCCCTCGCGCGCGCCGCAGGCGCCACGCCGCTCGTGCTCGGTCGCGCCGAGGCGGACCACCGTGTCCATGCACGGCCCGGCAGCGGCCTCGGCAGCCTCGTCGTGCTACCGCTTGCCGCCCGCGGCGAGGCTCCGCGCGGCGCCCTCCTCGCCGCCCGCCGCACGCCCGACGCTTACGAGGCCGACGACGTCGCCGCGCTCGACGCGTTCGCTGCCCAGGCCGCGCTCGCGCTTGCCAACGCGGACCTCGTCGCAGGCGCCCTCGACCGCGAGCGTCTCGCCCGCGAACTCGCCCTCGCCCGCGAGGTCCAGATGCGCCTCTTCCCGCAGTCGCTGCCGTGCCTTCCCGGGCTCGACATCGCCGCCGACGAGCGCCCCGCCCGCGAGATCGGCGGGGACTACTACGACGCCATCACGCTCTCGGAGACGTGCGCGGGCGTCATCGTCGCCGACGTCTCGGGCAAGGGCACGGCCGCCGCCTTCCACATGGCCGAGCTGAAGGGCATCTTCGGCGTCGGCGCGCGGCTCACGCGCTCGCCGACCGAGTTCCTGTGCCGCGCCTCCGAGGCGCTCGGGCCGAGCCTCCGCGTGGGCACGTTCGTCTCGGCGGCCTACGCCGTCGTGGACGCTGCCGACGGCACGCTCGCCGTCGCGCGGGCCGGCCACTGCCCGCCGGTCCTGGCCCGAGACCCGGCCCTCGCCGACGGCGGCGCGCGCCTGCTCCGCGGCCGCGGCGTCGCGCTCGGGCTGGGCTCGCCGTCCCTCTTCCGCCGCACGCTGGACGAGCAGACGGTGACGCTCGCGCCTGGCGACGCGGTCTTGTTCTACACCGACGGCCTCGTCGAGGCGCGCGACGCGGCCGGCGAGGAGTGGGGCTACACGCGCCTGCTCGCCGCCGCCGAGCGACACCGCGCCCTCCCCGCCCGCGCGGTGCTCGACGCCCTGCTCGCCGAGCACCGCGCGTGGTCCGCCACGCCCGACGCGCCCGCCGACGACGTGACAGTCGTCGTGCTGAAATGGAAGGACGGGCTAACCGGGTCGGCACCCGGAGGCTCGTCCGCATCGCACCGAGCCTGACGCCCGCCCTCTCTCCTCCTGCCCCACTGTGAGCCACTTTTCCGTCTCCTTCTCGCGCCTCGGCGCAGCTCGCGTGCTCGCCCTATCGGGCGACCTCGACGCCCACACGGCCCCCGAGTTCGAGGCCGCCCTCGCGGCGTGCCTCGCCGAGGGCGGCGCCCAGATCGTCGCCGACGGGTCGGGCCTGACCTACGTCTCGTCGGCCGGGCTGGGAGTGTTTATGGCCATGTTGGAGCCCGCGCGGGCGGCTGGCGGCGACATCGTGATCGCGGCCCTGCCCGAGCGGGTCTTTGAGACGTTCGACCTGCTCGGCTTCCCCGAGGTGTTCCGCTTCGCGCCGTCCGCTGCCGAGGCGGCCGCTCTCTTCGGCGACATCTCGGCTGGCGAGACGGCTGCGGCCGGCGCCCCCGCAGCCGGCGAGGCGCCGTGAGCGCCCGGGCGGCCTCGGCGCGCCCGGGCGCGCTCCGCGTCGGCGCGACGGTTCTCGGAACCGTGCGCCTCGCCGGGCGCACGGCCGAGCTGTCTCGCCTGCGCCGGGCCGTCGAGGCGTGGGCGGGCACGTGCGGCCTGCCCGAGGCGGCCGCGCGGCGCCTCGTGCAGGCGACCGACGAGGCCGCGGCCAACGCCATCGAGCACGGCATGTCGGACCCCGCGCACGGCCGCATCGTCGTCTCGGGCCGCCATGACGCGGAGGGCCTGACCGTCCACGTCCGCTACCGCGGCCCTCGCTTCGACCCGACGACGGCGCCCGCGCCCGGCCCCGCCGAGATTCTCCGCGCGCGCGCCCCCCACGGCTACGGCCTTCTGCTCATCCGCCGCCTCGTCGCGCAGGTCGGCTACGCGTACCGCCGCGGCGTCAACGAGGTCCGCCTCACGGCCCGGCGCGACGGCTAGTCGCCCGCGGTGGGCCACGTTTTCGTCCGCGCTTCGACCACCCGGAAGCGCTCCCGCATCCGCGCCCGAGTATCCTCCGCCTTCTCCCCTCTCCTGCGCGCAGCCGCGCGCCTTCCCGCATCCCCATGAAACTGACCGTCGTCGGAGCCGGCAACGTCGGCGCGACCGTCGCCGAGTGCGTCGCCCGCATGGACATCGTCCAGCACATCGCCCTCATCGACATCAACGCCGGCGTCGCCAAGGGCAAGGCGCTGGACCTCATGCAGACCGCGCCGATCCACGGCTTCGACACGGTCATCGAGGGCGGCGACGACTACGCGCTCACGGCCGGGTCGGACATCACGGTCATCACGGCCGGCCTTCCGCGCAAGCCCGGCATGTCCCGCGACGACCTCCTGAAGGTCAACGCCGACATCGTGTCCAGCGTCACGCGGCAGGTCGTCGAGCACTCGCCGAACACGATCCTGATCGTCGTCTCGAACCCGCTCGACGTGATGACCTACGTCGCGTACATGGAGTCCGGCTTCCCGTCGAACCGCGTGATGGGCATGGCCGGCGTGCTGGACACGGCGCGCTTCCGGACGTTCCTCAAGATGGAGCTCGGCGTCTCGATCCGCGACATCAACGCGATGCTCCTCGGCGGGCACGGCGACACGATGACGCCGCTGCCGCGCTTCACGACGATCGGCACTCAGCCCGTCACGGACCTCATCCCGGCCGAGCGCCTCGCCGAGATCATCGACCGCACCAAGAAGGGCGGCGGTGAACTCGTCGGCCTGATGGGCACGTCGGCGTGGTACGCGCCCGGCGCGGGCGCGGCCGAGATGGTCGAGGCCATCGTGAAGAACTCGGGCCGCGTGCTGCCCGTCGCGGCGTGGGTGACGGGCCAGTACGGCCTGAACGAGATGTTTATCGGCGTCCCCGTCAAGCTCGGCGCGGGCGGCATCCAGGAGACCATCGAGCTCGCGCTCGACGCCGAGGAGAAGGCGACGATGCTGCAGTCCGGCGCCGCCGTGCAGGAGCTCCTTGATGCCTACGAGGCGATCAAGAACGCGGCATAACGCGGGCGTTTCGACGGTTCAGCGCGGAGGTCCGGAGTGTCGGGCCTCCGCGCTGTCGTGTCGGGGCGCCTCGGCCCTGTGGGGTGAGCGGGGGCACCGTGCACTGCCTCAATGGCGGCTTACACTGCCTCAATGGCAGCGTGCAGGCAATCAGCGGCACCGGGCAGCGAATCGGAGGACTCGTGCAGGCAATCGGAGGCTCCGTGCATCGAATCGACGGCACCGTGCAGCCGATCGGTGGCCCGTGCACTCAATCGGAGGCGTCGTGCAGCGAATCGGCGGCCCGTGGAGGCAATCGGCGGCGCCGTACATCGAATCGGCGACCGGGGCGGTGTCTCTCCTACTGGCGCACGACGCGGGCCGTCGCCGAGGCCTGCCCGGCAATCGCGCGGACGACGTAGACGCCGGGGGCCCACGCCGAGGCGTCGACGGTGAGCGTCTGCGCGCCTGCGCCGAGCGCGGCGGTCGTCTGCCAGACGCGGCGGCCGAGCGCGTCGAAGGCCTCGGCCGTGACCGTCTGCGCTTCGGGCAGCGTGAACGCGAGCGCGAGCGGCCCGGCCGTCGGGTTGGGCGAGGCGGCGAGGGCGAACGCGGCGGCGACGGGCGCCCCGGACTCGCCGGCGACGGGTCGCACGCCATACTCGACCCCGCGGACGCGCGCGAACTCGAAGCTGCTCGTCCGGAACGGACCTGCGGGCATCGGGCCCCGGCCGATGCCCGCGATGTAGACGGGCGGCGGGACGTTGGCGAGCGACGTCTCCTGCTTCACGCGGGCGACGGGCACCGCCTGGCCCCCGATGAGGACCGGCCCCAGTCCGAGGTCGACCCACCGCCCGGCTCCTCCCCCGCTCGGCGCGCACGCCCGAACGGCCCCGAAATCGGCCCCGAGCTCGCATATAAACACGGACTCGGTTCCCCCGACGCCCCCAATAACGACGTTCGTCGTGGCCGGGTCGAAGCGGACGAGGCGCTCGGGCTCGCACGTCCACGTTGTCGCCGCGGCGAGGTTGTCGTAGACGCACTCCTGATCGACGGCGTACGTCTGCCCGCCGACGGCCTCCTCGCGGAGCATGCGCCGGCGCACGTAGGCGTCGCCCGTCCCGTTGACGCTCTGCTCGGTGTAGCGATAGATCCACTCGTTGCCGACTTCGAGCGGATAGTAGTCGGCCGGCGGCGTCGGGTCGGGCGCGAATGGCAGGGCGTCGACGGGCGCGCCGACGGTCTGCGTGGCCATTCGGGCATAGACGAGCTCGGTCCACGTGCCCTCGTCGACCGTCAGCACAAGGCCGAGGCTGGCGGCGAGTTGCGTCGTGCCAAAGTCGTAGCCGAACGAGAGCCGGGTCGTGGAGACGCCGAGGACGGTGTCGGGGCGCTTGCTGTACGTGATCCCGATGGAGCACGACGGGAAACCGTCGCCGGTCAGGTCGATGTCGAGGCGGCAGGGATAGCGCTGCAAGACGATCCCTGAGGCGGTCCGCTCGAAGAGGTTGGCCGCTGCGGCGTCGAAGCGGACGAGGCGGCGGGCGTCGGACGTCCGCTGGTGGGCAGTCGAGAACGTCTGGTCGCGACGCACAAACCACGTGTTGCCGCCGATAAGCGTGTCGCGCACAACCGTTTCGCGGCGGTACCCGGTTGTTGGTCCACCCTGGCTGTAGAGGCGGTACTCCCACTGGTTGCCGACGGCGAGCGGGGCGTAGGCCTCGGCCGGCGTCGGATCCGGGCCGGGCACGGCCGGGCGAATGCCGTACTGCACACCGCCGACGCGGGCGTATGCGAGGCGGCCGAACACATAGGAGTTGGACTCGACCCGCTGGAAGAAGGTCTCGCCGAGGCCGGCCGCGAGCGCGGGCGGGCCAAAGTCGATGGCGTACTCGGCCTTGATTTGCGGAACCGAGTAGTCGGTGATGCCGATGCGGACCTGCGTCCCGAGATCCACCATGCACGCCTCGGGATACAACGGGCCGCGTGTGAGACCGGCAGCGAGCCGGGTGAGCACGGCCTGCTCGCTGCCATCCGGCTGACGCGCGAGGATAGACGACGCGCCGTCAAAGCGCACACGCCGCTCGGGCTCGCACGTCGCGGCCCCGCCCGCGGCCGGAACGCGGCAGGTCTGGTCCACGGCGTACGTCTGCCCGCCGACCGTCTCCTCGCGCAACACCCGGCGCTGGACGAAGCCCATCGCCGGGTCGCTTTCGATGCGGTAGATCCACTCGTCGCCGACGCCGAGCGGGTAGTAGGACTCGGGCGGCGTCGGGTCCGGCACGCACTGCTGCGCGTGAACGGCCGAGGTGAACACGATCAGGGCGAACAGCGGAGCAAGGCGCATCGCGGTGCAGGGTGGGCGGACCGAAGGATAGGGCTTTTACTCGTCAACTCGTCTACAATCCTCCTGCTTCCGGAAAACACGCGGCGCCGGATCAGGTCCGGAGGACGCCGGTTGGAGCCCTTCCTCTCTCCCACCCCCTCCGATGGCCAAGACCTCCTCGAAAAAGACCGCCACCAAGGCGGGCGCACCGACGACCGACGCGCCCGAGACGGCCCGCGAGACCGTCCTCTCGGACGCCTCGCCCGAGGGCAACGAGCTCCCCTACAAGACGCGGATCGACCTCGCCGAGGCCCAGCGCCAGCAGCTCGTGGCGCTCCTCAACCAGACGCTCGCCAACACGTCGGACCTGTACTCGCAGACGAAGCAGGCCCACTGGAACGTCAAGGGCCGCGACTTCTACCAGCTGCACCTGCTCTACGACGAGCTCGCCGAGAAGCTCGAAGAGCCGCTCGACCTCGTCGCCGAGCGCATCGTGCTGCTGGGCGGGTATGCCCACGGGACGGTCCGGATGGCCGCTGCCGGCTCGGGCCTCTCGCCGTGGCCCGGCCCCGACGACGCCGACCCGTCGTTCCTCGCGACGCTCGCCGACCGCTGGGCCGAGTACGCCCGCCACATCCGCGAGGCCGACGAGAAGGCCGACGAGATCGGCGACCCCGCGACGGTCAACCTCTACGACGAGATCACCAACATCGCCGACCGCGGGCTGTGGTTCATCGAGGGCCACATGCAGCGCTACGCCGGCGGCCTCGCGCAGGGCGGCGCGGACCCGGTGTGACGCACGCTCGCCGGGCGGCGGGGCGGCTACGCCTCGTCTCCGGCAAGCGGCAGGCGGACCGTAAACGTCGTCCCCTCCCCGTCCGCCGTCTCGAAGGCGATAGAGCCGCCGGCGGCCTCGACGGCGCGCTTCGAGATGGCGAGCCCCAGGCCCATGCCGCTGGACTTGGTCGAGAAGCTGGGCTGGAACACGCGCGGCTGAACGTCCTCGGCGATGCCTGCGCCGTCGTCCGCGACTTCGGCGACGGCCTGCCCCGCGTCCGCCCGCGTGCGGAGCGTGATGATGCCGGGCCGGTCGCGGTCGGGCATCGCCTGGAGGGCGTTCGTGAGCAGGTTCACGAACACGCGCCGCAGCTCGTCGCGGTCGGCCGAGACCCAGAGCGGCTCGTCCGCGAGGTCGACCGTGAGGCGGGCGCGGCCGGCGTCGGCGAGCGGGCCTTCGAAGAGGGCCGCAGCCTCTTCGGCGACCTCGGTCACGTCGAGGCGCTCGGGACGCTGTGCGGGCATCCGCGCGAAGGCCGAGAAGTCCGACGCGATGCGGTTGAGCGTCTCGATCTGGTCGATCAACATGTCCGTCGTGCGGCCGAACTGGGCGGCGAAGCGGACCTCCTCGGGCGGCGCCTCCTCGGGTGCGGGCCGGAAGACGCGCTGGAGGTGCTGAACCGACAGCTTCATCGGCATGAGCGGGTTCTTGATCTCGTGCGCGACCTGCCGCGCCATCTCCGACCACGCCAGTTCGCGCTCCTGTGCCGCCAGCCGCCGGCGCGACTCGGCGAGCTGCGACTGCATCGCGTTGAACGACTCGACGAGCTCGCCGACCTCGTCCTGCGTCTCGACCGGGATCGGCGCCTCGGTCCCGCCCGCGCCGACGTTCTGGAGACCTTCGCGGAGGCGCCCGAACGGCCGCGTGAGCTGACCCGCGAGGAGGATTGCGAGGACGACGATGGCGACGAGCAGCAGCAGCAGTCCGCCGAAGAGGTACGCGACCATGCGCGCCTGCCCGACCTCGATCGTCGCCTGCTCCGAGAGGGTCGGCACGGCGAGCGCGCCCGCGGGGCGGCCCGCGGCGTCGGGGAGGGCCTTGTAGCCCGTCGTGTAGCGGAACGTCCCGATTCGGTCCTCAGAGAAGGCGTACGGCTCGCCGTCGAGAAAGAGGGCGGCGTAGACGGCGGCGGGCAGGCGCGGCTCGATGAGGCGCTGCCGGACGAGCTGCCGGCGGCTCGACGCCTCGAGCGTCGCGCCGCGGTAGAGGTGAACGTCCTGGCCGAGCGCCTGCGCGACGGCGTCGAGGCGCGCCGCGGACGGCCCGGCGGGTGCGCCAGGGCTACCGGCGGAGCCTCCGGCGTCGGCGTTGAAGGCGGCTTCGGCTCGGCCGAGGCGCTGCCGCAGACCGTCGCGGACGGCCTGGCGGTTCTGCTCTTCGATCACCCGCTGCCCGATAAAGCCCGTCACGGCCACGCATGCCAGCCCGACGGCCAGAAACCGGTTCAAGACCTTGTCGCGGAAGCGCGTCCGTGGGGCGGGAATGAGGCCGATGCGCCGCCGCACGCCCAGGCCGAGTGCGTAGACGAGCGCGCCGGCGGCGAGCGCCGACAGGCACAGCCGCAGCAGGACGAACAGCACGTCGAGGCGGTCGTTGGCCGGCCCGCGGACCGCCACGACGTCTTCGGCGTCGGCCCCGATGCCGACGTAGAAGACGCGCCGCCGGCCGCCGGCCGGGCGCTCGGTCCGGACGAGCGACCGGCTCGACCCGCTCAGGCGTGCGTAAACCGTCGAGTCTAGCCGGAGCGCGGCGTCGCCGCGCGAGCGGACGAGCACGCCGTCGTCGTACTCGGCGTACGCCAGCGACTCGTCGTCGAGGCCGAACAGGCCGGCGGGCGCGAGCACGCGCGGGAACGGCGTCTCGGTCGCGAAGCGGGCCGGCCGAGGCGTGGTCCGGAGGTAGACCCACGCGACGGGCTCGCCGTCGGGCCCGAGCAGCGGCCCGATGGCGGCCGTGCGCGAGAGCCCGCGGCGGCCGGCGACGGGTTCGGAGCGGCGGATAAAGCTCTCGCCCGTGCGCCCGGCGAAGGTCGCGCGCATCGCGTCGTAGCCCAGCGGATCGGCCCGGCCGCGCGGCGACGCGGCGGCGCCGGGCGAACCCTCGACGTGGGAGCCGAGCGTGTCGCCGGCGGGGCTGACGAGGCGCACCTCGACGGCCACGTCGGCGAGGGAGCCGAGCAGCGAGCTCGTGAGCAGGCCCGCGGTGAGGTCGTTGAGCACGACGCGCGACGAGTCTGCGGGCCCCGGGCCGACGCGTCGGACCGAGTCGGCCGCGGCGACGGCGGCGAGGAGGGCCGGCCGGAGGGCGTCGTCGGCGCGCGCCTCGGCGAGCACCTGGTCCACGGCGAAGGCGACCCGGCTGTCGCGCCCGTCGGCGAAGGCCTGCGCGGCGTCGGCGAGCTGGGCGTCGGTCCGCTCGCCGAGGGCGGGCCGCATCATGCCGTAGAGGACGGGCGTGAGCACAAGCGCGCCGACGAGCGCGCCGCGGAACGTCAGCGGCCACACCCAGCGCTCGGGGCGCCCGGCGAGCGTCGCCGCGAGGGCGCCGCCGAGGAGCGCGACCGCGACGACGGGCCCCGCCGGGACGGGCAGGCCGCGCGCGGCGAGCGCGAGGGCCGCCGCGGCCGTTGCAGCGACGCCGACGGCCGTCGGCGGGGCCCAGCCGCGCGGACCGGGCCGGTCCAGACCGGCCCACGCGGCGACGATGCACGCCGCGATGAGCCCGATGGCGGCCGCGAGGAGCGCAGCGAGCGAGCCCAGCACGACGACGAGCAGGCCGTCGAGGACCGGCCCGGTCTGGTCCGCATAGCCGATCGTCGCGTCGAGGACGGCCTGCCGGGCGAGGGCCGATGCGGCGAGGGCTGCGGCCGGCGCAACCCCGGCGACGACGAGGAGCCCGACCACGCGGCGCACGGCGGACCGCGTCCCGCTCGCAGCCGCAGCGGCGGCGTAGCGGAGCGCGAACGCGAGGATCGCACCCGACCCGGCGAGGACGACGGCAGCCGTCAGCGCGAGGTCACCGGGCGAGCGGAAGAGGCCGTCGCCGGCGTCGAGTGCCAGCACGGCCGGGTCGAAGAGGGCCGCCGTGCGCTGCGCGCGGTCCAGCCACCGCACGCGCACGTCGAGCGCGAGCAGGCTGTAGCGGACCGCCGCGAGGGCGCCGAGCGTGACCGCCAGCGCGGCCCCGGCGCGGACCCACCGGCCGCGCGTGTTGTCGGCCTCGGCCGCACGGACGTGCGCCAGCGTCAGCGCGACGAGCCCGCCGACGCCCCACAGCAGCAGGGCCGTCGCCCAGAACGTCGCCCACGCGCGCGGGCTGCGCCGGGCAATCGCCGCGAGGGCGCGCGCGCTCGGCGGCTCGACCACGACGCGCCCGACGACGGCCCCATCGGGACCGCGCAGCGCCTCGCCGGGACCGCGCGCGGCGCCGAACGTGGCCGAGAACGGGACGGCGACGCGCGGCCGCCATTCGTCGGCGATGTCGTAGTCCTGCAGGTAACGGTTGCGGACGGGCACGGCGGCCTGCGCCAGCCGGACCACGCGGACGGCCCCGACGACGCGCCCGGCATCGTCGCGGACCGGCGCCCACAGCGCGAGCGCGCGCCGGCCGGCGTCGTCGCGGACGGCCTGCGACCGGACGGTGTCGGGCGGCGGGCCGGGCGACCGCGGAAACGCGATTCCGGCCCACGCGACGAGCGCGCCCTCGCGCGAGACGACGTCGACGGACGTCGAGGCGGGCACGTCGAGCGCGGCGAGGGCAGCGAGCGCGGCGCCGTCGGCGAGGGTGTCGCCGCGCGTGAGGGTGTCGCTCCGGACGAGGGCGCGGCGGACGGCCGGACTCTCCGCAGCCCGCTGCGCATGGCGGTCCATCTCGCGGAACACGTCCGCGAGGGCGTCCTGCACGCCGTCGACGGCACGCGCCTGTGCGCGCGCGGCCTGCCCCGGGGCATCCGCCTGCCGCACGCGCCACGCCTCGGCGGCCACCGACGCCCCGAGGAGCGCGGCGAGCACGAGGGCGCCCCAGACGAGAACGGCGACGGAGCGGGACACGGGCGGCGGGTGGGTCGGGCGGCAAGATCGCGCCCGACCGCCGCGGGCGGCCGGGTCTGCCCGGCTACCGGGTCTAGCGCTCGCCGCCGCGTATGAGCGGCTGCCGCTCGACGCGGATCGAGGCCAGCTCCCAGCCGCTGCCGGCCGCGCGGTGCAGCACGCGGACCGTCAGCGGCGCCCCGCCGTTCTCGGTCCAGTACCGCCCGATGGCCGTGCGGCCCTCGTCACTCGACGCCCGCTCGGGCAGGGCGACGCGCTCGGGCGGGTAGCGGCGGAAAAAGTCCCGGAGGACATGCGCGGCCTGCGCGCGGCGGTACGTGCTGCCCTGCCCGAAGAGGACAACCTCGACGCGCGCGACCTCGTCGCCGGCGTATGTCTGTGCCATTGCGGCGCCGGCGAACAGCGCGAGCGCGGCGAGGAGGAGGCGGGGCGGGAATCCTGCGGTCATGCGGGCGTGTGGGGGACGGACTCGGACGCGTGCAAAAGGTAGGCCATGGCGCGGAGGCTGTCCAACGGCCGGAAGCGTCTCTCCGCGTGTCGGCGATCGTGGACAC
>DASWMO010000081.1:0-21524 GCA_036399715.1 Rubricoccaceae bacterium | reverse complement strand
TGGCGGGCATCGCAGCGATCCGAGCCGGCGTCTCGGGCGCATCGGTCGACGCCGCCGCACGCTCGGTTCTCGGCGCGGCGGGACTCGGAGACGCGTTCTCGCACAGCCTCGGCCACGGCGTCGGGACGGAGGTCCACGAGTGGCCACGCCTCTCGGGCCAGGCGAACCATGTGCTCCCACTCGGCGCGACCGTGACCGTCGAGCCCGGCGTCTACCTGCCCGGCCAGTTCGGCATCCGGACCGAGGACGTCGTGGCCGTGCGGGCCGAGGGCGCCGAGAACCTCACGCCGCTCTCGGCCGAGCTCGTCGTTCTGTAGTGCGCATCACGTTCGTCCTGCCCGCGCCGGTCCGCATCCCGATGGGCGGTGCGGCGGTCGTGTACCGCCACGCGGCGGGACTGGCGGCTCGCGGACACGCGGTGACGGTGGTTGCGCCCCGAGAAGGGGCGGGCGGGGCACGCGCGAAGGCCCGGGCGGTCGCGGTCGACGTGCGGGACCGCCTGCACCGGGTCGGACGCGCGCCGTACTACGACGCTCCGGGCGTCGAGACGCGCGAGGTAGGGAGCCTGACCGGGGCCGACGTTCCGTCAGGTGATGCCGTTATTGCAACTGGCTATCAAACCGCCTCGTGGGTCGCCGCACTGAACGAGCGAGCAGGGGAGAAGGCCTACTTCGTCCAGCACGACGAGCGCCACCTCACGCCGGCCGCCGAGGCGACGTGGCATCTGCCGCTCGCCCGTATCGCCGTCGCCCGGTGGATCGCGGACACGCTCGCCGCGGCGGGCGCGCCGGCCGAGGGCGTCGTGCCGAACGCGGTCGACCCGGCCGACTTCGCCGCCGACATGCCGCTGGACGGGCGACCGCCGCGCGTGGTCGCTCTGTATCACCGCCTACCGTCCAAGGGCCCCGACACGCTCATCGCCGCCCTCCGTGCGGTTCGCACCGCGCGCCCCGATGCCGAGGCGGACGTGATCGCCGCCCGCCCTCCGTCGCACGCGTTTCCGGCCTGGGTCCGCGTCCACATCCGCCCCGACGCGAGGGCGCTCCGGGCGCTCTACAACGGCGCCGCCGTCGTGCTCCACACGTCGCGCCTCGAAGGCTGGGGGCTCGTCCCGATGGAGGCTGCGGCCTGCGGATGTGCTGTCGTCGCGACGGCGAGCCGTGGACCGGCCGAGTACCTGCGAGCCGGTGCATCGATGTTCGAGGTCCCCGTCGGCGACGCCGCGGCGCTCGCGTGCGAGACGGTCCTCCTCCTCGGTGATGACGCGGCCCGCGTCCGCCTCGCACGTGCCGCTATGGTCGACGTCGGGCGGTTCTCGTGGGACGCCTCGACGGCAGAGTTCGAGCGCCTGCTGGTCCAACTCGTTCGCGGAGGCACGCGGCCACGCGCCGAGGCCGGGGCATGACGAGCGTCGTCGTCCCGGTTTTCAACGGCGTGCACGTACTCGACACGTGCGTCCCGGCGGCACTCGCTCTCCGGGGCGTCGACGAGTGGATCTGGGTCGACGACGGGTCGACCGACGACACGGCCTCCGTGCTCGCTCGCCTTCTCGCCGGGGAGCCCTGCGCGTCCACGGTGACGCACGACGCAAACCGGGGACGCGCCGCCTCCCGAAACACCGGCGTCCGCAGCGCTGCCGGCGATGTGCTCGTGTTCCTCGACGCCGACGTCGCTCCGGCGCCCGACCTGGCCGAACGGTTTGCGGCCGCCCTGGCTGGTGGAGCGACGGCGACGGTGGCGCGCCTCGTCCCGGCCGAGCCACTCGCAGCGGATCCGTACGGTGAGTACCTGCGGCGCGCCCGTCGCGGCGTGCCACCCGAGGCGCAGCCCGGCGACGTGCTCCCGTGGCGCCTGTTCGTTACGGCGGCGTGTGCCGTTTCGCGGTCGGCGTTCGAGGCGGCAGGCGGGTTCGACGAGCGGATCGTGTACGGAGAGGATCTCGCGCTCGCGTGCCGGCTTGCGGCGCGGGCACCCGCCGGGCTTGTCGCCTCGGGCGCGGTGGCGACGATCTCAGACACGAGCACGCTGGAGCGTGCGCTCGCCAACACGGCCGCATTCGGGCGCGGGCTGCCTGCGATGGGTGAGCGGTGCCCCGGTTTGGTCCGTCTCGCCGGGCTCGAGCGCGTCCTCGCGCCGGGCCTGCGGCACGCGCTCGCCGCCAGCCCGACCCTCGGGGCCGTCGTACGTCGCCTCGCGACCATCGTCCCGCGCCCCCTGCAGCCCGTCGCGGTCCGCTACCTTCTCGGGCATACTCTCGTCCGCGCCCACGACGATGCCCGGCTTCACTCTCGCCCCGGGCGTTAGCCTGTCGGCCCTCGCGGAGGGCCTCTCGGCGCTCGAACGGGACCTCGCCGGGGTGCCAGCCGCGCTCGCGGACCGCGTGCTGATTGTGGCCGGTGAGGTCGCGGCCAACGCCGCCGAGCACGGTCACGGGACGCTCCGGGTCCGGTGGACCGTCACGCAGGACGCCGTCACCCTCGATCTCATCGGACCAGGGCCGGACGCACGTACCGTCCGCGCGGCGACCCTTCCCGAAGACGTCGCGACGCGTGGTCGTGGGCTGTATCTGATCCGGACGCTCGCGACAAGCGTGGAGGACGTTCCGGGCGGGCTGCGAGTCCGACTCCGCGTCGGAGATAATGGTCCGTTATTGCGCCCCAAACCATAACACGGGCTGACTCTGAGGCGGGGAGGACAGGTCGACCCACCGCGCCTCGGGATAGCGTCGGAACCACGTCAGCTGCCGCTTGGCATACCGCCGCGTGTTCTGCTTGAGCAGCCGCACCATCTCCGCCTCGGAGGTCTCGCCCTGCAGAAACTGGATGGGCTCGGCGTACCCGATCGTCCGCAGCGGCGGCGTCTCGAGTGAGTGCCCGGCCGCGAGGAGGCGCCGGCTTTCGTCGACGAGTCCGGCGGCGAGCATGGCGTCGACGCGTGCCTCGATGCGCGCGTAAAGGTAGGCGCGGGGGCGTGAGAGCACGACGAGGCGCACGTCGCGACCGGCCGGCGCGCCCTCGGCCCACAACTCGGATGGGCGGCGGCCGGTCGCACGGAGCAGGCCGACGAGGCGCGCGAGGCGCTGCGTCTTGGTCGGGTCCAGCGTGGCGGCGCCGGCCGGGTCGGCCGCGAGAAGCTCGGCGAACAGGCGGGCCCGGCCGTCGGGCGTCTCGGTCTCCGCGAATGCCTGTGCGGCCGTCTCGGCGGGGACGTCGGGGAGCGACGCGAGCCCGCGCACGACGGCGTCGACGTAGAGCGTAGACCCGCCAACGACGAACGCCGTGCGACCTTCGGCCTGGCAACGCTCGATGTAGCGGTCCGCCTCGCGCGCGAACAGGCCGGCCGACGTCGGCTCGCCCACATCGAGGACGTCGATCCAGTGGTGGCGCACTCGCGTCTGCTCCTCAGGGGTCGGCTTGGCCGTGCCGATGTCGAGTCCCCGGTACGCCTGCCGGCTGTCGGCCGAGAAGATGTCCGTCCCGAGTGCTTCCGCGATGTCGAGCGCGAGCGTCGTCTTGCCGACGCCCGTCGGGCCGGCGAGGACGAACACGGGCGGGGTGCGGGTCACACCTTCGGGAGCGTCGGGTCGATGGCGTCGCTCCAGGCGTGGATGCCGCCCGCGAGGTTGACGGCGTTCGTAAACCCGTTCTGGTGCAAGAACTCGACCGCCCGTGCCGAGCGAGAGCCCGAGCGGCAGTGCACGACGAGGACGGCGTCGTCGCGGTGCGCATCCAACTCGTTCAGCCGCGACGGCAACTCGCCGAGGGGAATGAGCGCGCCGTCGATGTTGGCCGCCTCGTATTCGGCCGGTTCGCGGACGTCCAGGATGAAGGGAGCGTTTCCCTCGTCCTGAAGGGCTTTGAGGTCGGTGACGGACAGTTCGGGCACGGAAGCCATCGGTGGTGGGCCGCACTGCGCGGCGTGGGTGGAGAGAGTCGAAATCGAGGGAGCATCGCCGCAGACGGGGCACGCCGGGTCGCGGGTGATGCGGAGCGTCCGGAAGGACATGCCGAGGGCGTCGGCGAGGAGCAGGCGGCCGACGAGCGGCTCGCCGATGCCGAGAATGAGCTTGAGCGCCTCGGTGGCCTGAATCGTTCCGAAGAGTGCCGGCAGCACACCGAGGACGCCGCCCTCGGCGCAGGACGGGACTGAGCCCTCTTCCGGCTGGGCAGGAAAGAGACAGCGGTAACACGGCCCGCGCTCGCCGCTCACGCCCCGCCCTCCGAAGACAGACGCCTGCCCGTCGTAGCGGCTGATCGACGCGAACGCGTTGGGGACGCCCGCGAGCACGCACGCGTCGTTGACGAGGTAGCGCGTCGCGAACGTGTCCGTCCCATCGACGACGACGTCCGTGCCTGCGACGAGACCCGGCGCGTTCGCCGGACTGAACCGCTCGGCATGTGCCTCAATACTGACGTGCGGGTTGAGCGCGCCGAGGCGTTCGGCGGCGACCTCGACCTTGTACTGTCCCGCATCCGCCTCGGTGTACAGCGGCTGGCGGTGCAGGTTCGACACATCGACCGTGTCCGGGTCCACGAGCACGAGCGTCCCGACGCCCGCGGCGGCGAGGTAGGTCGCAACAGGCGTCCCGAGCCCGCCGATGCCTACCACGAGCACGCGGGCAGCGCCGAGGCGCTTCTGACCGGCCGCGCCGATTTCGGGAAGCCGCGTCTGCCGGCTGTACCGTGCGTTTGCACTCATCGGCGTGCCGGGGGAAGAAAGAGGGCGAGCCCGAACACGCACAGGGTCGTCGTGGCGACGAAGAAGACCGCCTCCTCGAGTGGCAGGCCGAGCGGGTCGAGGTGCAGCCGGTAGGCGTCCGCGATGTCCCAGATCCCGACGCCGATGGCGATCCGGTCGACGATCCAGAGGTAGACCGATATAACCGTTATTGCAAATCCAACTCGATATCGCTCTGCCCATATCTTCGACGCGCCGACAGCAGCCATTCCCGCCATCACGGGCGGTGCCCAGGCGAGAATGAGGCCCATGTACAGCGCGTGGTCGCTCGGGTGAAACAGCAGGGCGATCCCGCCTGCTGTCAGCGCGAGGAACGCAGCGACGACTCCCGCTCGAAACGACCGGGGCATCGGCGCGGGCGCCGCTTGGAGCATTCCGCGCCCGCGGATCATGAAGTAGAACAGCCCGGCGATAACGGTCTGGATGACGAAGAAGGCGTACTCCTCGACGGGCACGTACCCGATCGTCGCGACGACCGCGTCGGGCGGGTAGGTCCACACGCCGCGGTAGACGAGGTAGTTGTCCCACGGCGTCGTGTACACCACGGCCAGCCCGACGACCGCCGCGAGCGTTCCGAGCGAAGTCCGCGCCCCGACCCCCGCTACGGGCCGTCGCTGCGCCAGGGCGAGCGCCACCAGAACGGGGAGGGTGAGCACGAGGTGGAACTGGAGATAGGTCATCGTTTGGTCGGCTCAGACACAGTTAGGAAAGGTGCTTCAGCACTACGCGCGCCGCATTCCGGCCCGACGCGCCCATGATCCCGCCGCCGGGATGCGTGCTCGCCCCCGTCAGGAACAGCCCGCTGAGGTGCGACGCGTAGCCGCTCATGCCGACCATTGGCCGGAGGGCGAACATCTGGTCGAGGCTCATCTCCAGGTGCATCACGTTGCCGCGAATCAAGCCGAGCTCGCGTTCGAGCCACAGGGGATGCTGAAACAGGCGTCCCACGACTGAGGCGCGCGTTCCCGGTGCCACCTTTTCGAACGTGTCGAGGATGGAATCAGCGACAGCTTCCCCGATGTCGTCCCAGTGCCGGCCGCCGGTCATCTCGTAAGGGAAATACTGCGCCCAGAGCCAGAGCACTTCGCCCCCAGGCGGAGCGAGGGTGTCGTCGATTGCAGAAAAGGACATCCCGACGATGGGCGGGTCCGTTGCGGGCTGACCTTTCAGATAGTCCGCGTACGCGTCGTGGATCTGCTGCCGGTCGCGGCAGACGAGTTGGAGCGCGACGCGGGCCTCGTCGCCGGCGTGGGCGGCGTAGCGGACCGGCTTGTCGAGGGCGAGCCGGAGGACGGCCCCGAACCCGTTTCCGGTCCGGAGCCCGGCTGCGCCGGGCGGGCGGTGCGCCTCGGGGAGCAGGTGCGCAAGCGTCTCAATAGCATGTGCGCCCGACAGAACCGCGCGTGCCGTCGCGATGCCCGCGTCGGTTCGAACGCCGACGGCCTGTCGGTTCTCGACCAGGATCTCGCGGACCGGTTGGCCGGTGAACACGTCGCCGCCGTGCGCCTCGATGTGCGCCCGGAGCGCCCGAGTCAGGCCGCCCGAGCCGCC
This sequence comes from Rubricoccaceae bacterium, assembly GCA_036399715.1. Lineage (GTDB taxonomy): Bacteria > Bacteroidota > Rhodothermia > Rhodothermales > Rubricoccaceae > DASVSE01. The sequence continues at coordinate 15,236 of DASWMO010000081.1, read as the reverse complement.
GCGCGGACGCGCGACGCCGCTCTCGTGGTAGAGCGGGTGCCACAATAGAAACGGTGCCGAGAGGGGCTCTGTCGGTGGCGGACCGCTCTGAGCCGCCATCCATACGAGCGGCGTCTTGACCTTTTCTTCGGTAAAGTACTGATCCACAACCTCGCCGTAGGGGCGCAGAATCGTGCCCAGAGCCTTCTTCCAGTCCATTTTGGCCGACTCGCCGAACGCGAACGTCTTACCGAGTTCGAACGGGCTCGGTGTCGCGAGAAACGCGTTCCGGACCGAGCGCGAGAACGGGCTCCACTCGTCGACGAAGCGTCGGTACGCATCGCCTTCCCCGGGAAACGTCTGCTCAAGCCCCTCACACGTTCGGTTCACGTCCCGATAGATGAAGACGGACTGGTCGTCTTCGTACGGCGCGAAGAACAGCGGGTCGCACTCGATGTATTCCAGCCCGTACCGTTCGAGTCCGAGTTCCTGAACGATGGGCGTGAGGCGAATCAGGATATGTGCGGATCCCCCGAGATCGAACTGGTAGCCCGGCACGTGCTCGACGGTCGAGACGGCTCCACCGACGATGTCGCGGCGCTCGAAGACCGCGACGCGGTACCCCGCCTGGGCGACGTAAGCTGCTGAGACGAGCGCGTTGTGCCCGGACCCGACGACGACGAGGTCGTAATCCGGCTGGGTGGTCCGTCGCGCGGACGAAGGTATCGGCATGGCGAGAGGGCGGACGCAAAGGTACCGGACCCGGTCGGGGCAGTACGGGCTCCCACCCGGCACGTCAGAGGTCGATAAAATCCGCTGCGCTGTTGGCGAGCCGGTCGCGCTGGTGGACGTAGACCATCGTCGTCTCGATGTTCTTGTGCCGCGCGTGGGTCTGGACCTGCTGGATCGTCGCCCCGGCTTCGATCGCGAGCGTGCACCCGGTATGCCGCAGGGTATGCGCGCCGACGACATCTGATATGCCTGCGGTTATTGCACTACGGGCTACCACTGTATAAATACCGGACGCAGAGAGCCTGGCGCCCGCAGTCCCGTTGCGAGAATGCGACCGCCAGAGCGCCCCGGCCCTGATTCCTTGGTTATCCGAATAGGTGCGAATCGCGTCCGCAACATGAACCGGGACTTTGACGGTCTGGTTGGAGCCGCCTTTCGTCGCCGGGAGGTCCAGGACCCAGTATTCGCCGGCAGGCCGGAGGTGCTCGACATTCATCGCCGCTGCCTCGGACCGCCGGAGGACGCAGTTCAGCAGGGTTAGAATGAGCGTGCGATCCCGAAGGCCCGTCGGGCGGGTGAGGTCAATCGAGTCGATCAGCCGTCGAGCCTGTTCCCGGGTTAGAACGGTGAACACGCGGTCGCGTGCGCGGTCCGGCGCGATGCGGCGAACAAGGTGCCGATCTGCTGGATTGAGAGAGAGGAATCCCAGGGCAACGAGCCAAGCGAAAAAGCCGCGCAGCGTCGCAACATGCCGGCGTAGCGTCGCGACCGACTTACCGTCCGACTCGAGCGATTCGAGGTACGCGTTGACGTGCGGAAACGAGACGGCGCGCGCCATCGGCAGCGTGACATACTCGGATCCGAAAAACGTGGCGAGGTCGCGCGCGTATGCACGCCGTGTGTTCGGTCGGTCGAACCGGAGCAGGAAGACGGGAACGAGATCGGACGCCTCCGTGAATCCAAAGGACGGCACTGGCTCGTACAGCACCGCCTCGCGTCGGACGGCCTCGGTGGGCTGCTCCGGCGAGGGGTCGTCGGGCGAGACGAGGCGTGCGTCTGGGTATCGAGACATGGTGGAGCGATGCCCGCGTGTGGAACGGCGGCGGAGTCGTGATGCTCGGTTTCGATGCCGCGATAAGGAACGTTATCGTAGGTATAGCGAATATCAGGACTGGCGCTCGCGCCTCGCTCGAGCGAGGCGCGAGCATTCCTAAATCAGTCGCCCTGGTTCTCTGCGTCGGCCCCGAGATCGACGTTCGCGTCGACAGCATCCTCGGCCCGGTCCGCTGCGCGACCTACGGCCGCGCCCGCGTCGGCAGCCGCCGCGCCGACCGCTTCACCGGCCCGGCCGAGTGAGGCGCCGACCGAGTCGGCCGACTCGTCGAGGTTCATGCTGTCTACATCGGCGTCGAGCGAGTCGTCGAGATCGACGAGTCCGTCGACCGAGTCGTCTTCGACGACCGTCGCCGTGTCCTCGTCCGTCGTCGTCTCCGAGGTGCAGCCGCTCAGCGCGGGCGCAGCAACGAGAGCGAAGGCTCCGAGCAGAGCCAGTGTGGTGGTCTTCATGGGATTGGGTGGTTTGGGTGATGTGTGCAGCACACGTGTGGCAGCCGCACGGGATGATATCATCATGCAGCGAGCGCAGGCTCCGCCGCGGCGAGCGAGACGCCCGTCTCGCGGTCGAACAGGTGCAGCTTGTCGAGGTCGATCCGCAGGTGAACGGCCGATCCCATCGCCGGGACCGGCTGCGGCTCCACGCGGGCCACGACGCGCTCCGCGCCCAGGCCGATGTACAGGATGACTTCGTTCCCCATCGGTTCGGCTACCTCAAGCACGCCGGCGACGGGCTCCGAAAGCCGCTTGTTGGACGTCGTATCGCCCGTGAGATAGAGGTCCTCGGGACGAACGCCGAGCGTCGCCGGACCTGTGTGGTCGGGCCCGCCCGCCGGGAGCGGGATCCGGAACGGCGCCCCGCCGGCCGGATCCGCCTCGAAGACGTGCCCGCCGGCTGCCGCGGTCACGGCCCCGTTGACGAAGTTCATCGCCGGGCTGCCGATAAAGCCTGCGACGAACGTGTTGACCGGCCGGCTGTAGAGCTTGAGCGGCGGGGCGATCTGCTGCACGTATCCATCTTTCAGCACCACGATACGGTCTCCCATCGTCATCGCCTCCACCTGGTCGTGCGTGACGTAGATCATCGTCGCGCCGAGCTGCTGGTGCAGCTTCGAGATCTCGGTCCGCGTCTGGACGCGCAGCTTGGCGTCGAGGTTGGACAGCGGCTCGTCGAACAGGAAGACCGACGGCTTGCGGACGATCGCGCGGCCGAGGGCGACCCGCTGACGCTGCCCGCCCGAGAGCGCCTTCGGCTTGCGCGTGAGTTCGGCCGAGAGGCCGAGAATGTCCGCAGCGCGCCTGACGCGCTCCTCGATCTCGGCCTTCGGAAACTTGCGCAGCCGTAGCCCGAATGCCATGTTCTCGAACACGTCCATGTGCGGATACAGGGCGTAGTTCTGAAACACCATCGCGATGTCGCGGTCCTTCGGCGGGACATCGTTGACGGTCCGTTCGCCGATCGTGAGCGTGCCTCCGGAGATCGTCTCGAGGCCGGCGATCATGCGCAGCGTCGTGCTCTTGCCGCAGCCGGACGGCCCGACAAGGACGACGAACTCGCCGTCGTTGACCGTAAACGAGGCGTCGTGGACAGCGACGTAGCCGTTGTCGTAGACCTTCTGGATGCCGTCGAGTTGAACGCGAGCCATGAGCGGGTGCCGTGAGGGACTGTGAAGATAGATCGCCGCGCCTCGTCCGGCACCCGGGGCGGAGCGCCGCACGGCGTCAGGCCCGATCTTCCCGCGACACCCAGCGCGCCTCGATGCAGATTCTCACGGCACCTCGCCGCCTCGCCGTCGTCGGGGGCCTCTACGCCGGCTCCGAACGCGGCCTCACGGCCGACATTCTGGTCGCGCGCGCGCTGGGCTTCGCGCCCGTCCCGATCTGCACCCAGCTCGTGATGGCCGGCGGCGGGCGCGTCACCGACGTCACTGATGTCCCCACGGACACCGTGGCGGCGCAGTTGGACCATACGTTTGCAACAGGCGCAATAGCGGGCGTCAAGGTCGGGATTCTGGCAGGACACCAGACGGCTGAGGTCGTTCTCGACGCCTGTGATGCCTTCGGCGTGCCCGTCGTGCTGGACCTCGTCGCCTCGGGTCCGAGTGGCGAGACGGTGCTCTCGGCTCAGGGCATCGATGCCGTGGCGGTCCGTCTCGGGATTCCGAGACTCGTCACGATCTCGCGGGCCGATGCCGAACTCGTCACCGGCGGCGAAATCGCGTCGCTGGACGACGCGCAGGTCGCCGCGCAGCGGATCGTGAACCGCGGCGCGCGGCATGTCGTGATTCGCCTTGGGGCGCTGCCGTACCGCTTCTACGATGCTGCCGACGATCCTGGAGGCACGGATTCGCCCGCTGGGCCTCCCCCCTTCTCGTTCGACCTAGCATTCGACGGTGAGGACTTCGCCCTGTTTGAGGCTCCCTTGCTCCCTGAGCCTACTCCGGAGGGTGGTTCGTCTTCTTTTGCAATAACGGCACTTTCGGCACTCATTGATGGTCAGCCCGTTGACGAGGCACTGCAGCGGGCCAAGCGGTACGCGACAGAGGCGCTTCGCCAGTCCGAAAATGGGCTCCTGCGTGCAGACTGGGAGGCGCGGTAATCGCTGAGTTCACGGCCGGGATACCTGCCACTGAGGCGTCCGGCTCTACCTTCCGGCGTCTTCCGGAACTCCGATGACCGACCCTCCCGCCGCGCGCGCCACGATTTACGACGTAGCCGACCGCGCCGGCGTTGCCATCTCGACCGTCTCGCGCGTGCTCAACGGGTCGCCCGAGGTGTCGGATGCGACGCGGCAGCGAGTCCAGAAAGCAATCGAGGCCCTGCGCTTCCAGCCCCAGCGCACCGCCCGCTCGCTCGCGCAGCAGTCCACGACGTCCATCGCCGTCGCGATGCCCTCGGCGACGTCGTCGTTCTACGTCGAGGTCCTCAAGGGCGTCAAGGACGCGCTCCGCGAGCGCGACATCGACCTGCTGCTGTGCAACCTCGGGTCGCAACATCCCTACGCGACGCTCGAGCGCTTTCTGGACCGCGGCGCGGTCGATGGCCTGTTGCTCGTCTCGCTGCCTATCGAGGGCGAAGCCGGCGAGCGGCTCGCCCGGATGAACGCGCCCGTCGTGCTCGTCGGGACACGGGCCGGGCAGGACAGCTCGGCACCGGACTTCGACACGCTCTGGTGGGATGATGCGGCCGGCGCGCGGCGGGCGACCGAGCACCTCATCGGCCTCGGGCACCGCCGGATCGGGCTCATCTCGGCGCATGCGTGGAGCTACAACGCCAGCCCGCGCCTCGGCGGCTACCGCGCGGCTCTCGACGCCGCCGGGCTGCCGTTCGACGCGGACCTCGTCGTGCATGGACAGGCGATCAAGCACGCCGGCTACTCCGAAGAGGCCGGCGCCGAGGCGATGGCCTCGCTGCTCGCGCTCGAAGACCCGCCGACAGCCGTCTTCGCCGCGTCCGACGTGCAGGCCTTCGGCGCGTGGGCGTTCGCCCGAGATGCCGGCCTCCGCGTCCCGCGCGACATGTCCATCGTCGGCTACGACAACCTCAAGGTGAGCCGCTTCCTGGGCCTCACGACCGTCGACCAGCAGATGAAATCGGTCGGACAGCGCGCGACGGCCCGCCTTCTCGCCCGGATGGCCGCCCCATCAATGCCTGCCGTGTTCGAAGAGATCGACGTCCCACTCGTCGTTCGCGAATCGACCGCCGGAGCGCCCCGGTAGACCTGATGCCCCTTCCGCCTCCGCTCGTCGAAACCAGGCTGCCGTTTGCCGGGCGCCGCGCTCGCGGCAAGGTCCGCGACACGTACGCGACCGACGACGGCCGCCTCGTGCTCGTGACGACGGACCGCATCTCGGCCTTCGACCACGTGCTCCGGCAGGCCATCCCGCTCAAAGGGCAGGTGCTGAACCGGCTCGCGGCTCGCGTCTTCGCCCTAACCGCGGACGTCGCCCCCAACGCTGTTCTGTCGGTCCCGGACCCCAACGTAACGATCGCGCTCCGCTGCGACGCGCTCCCGGTCGAGTTCGTCGTTCGCGGGCACCTCGCCGGGCATGCGTGGCGCGTCTACCGCTCCGGCGGGCGCGAGGTCTGCGGCGTGCGGCTGCCAGACGGCCTCCGCGAAGGCGAGGCGTTGCCCGAACCCGTCCTGACGCCCTCGACGAAGGCCGCCGAAGGACACGACGAGGACATCTCGCTCGCCGATATCGTCGCACGCGGCGTTCTCTCGGCCGAGACGCTCGACGAAGTGCATGCGCTCGCCCTCGCCGTCTTCCGCCGCGGGACGGCACTGGCGCGCGACCGCGGCCTGGTTCTGGTCGACACCAAGTACGAGTTCGGTCGCGCACCCGATGGCCGCCTCCTACTGATCGACGAGGTCCACACGCCGGACTCGTCCCGGTACTATCTCGCGGACGGGTTCGACGCGCGCCTCGCATCCGGAGAACCGCAGCGGCAACTCTCCAAGGAGTTCGTCCGCGAGTGGCTCATCGGGCATGGCTTCCAGGGCCGAACCGGTGAAACGCTCCCTGACCTCCCACCCGAGTTCGTAGCCGAGATTTCGGCGCGCTACGTCGAGTTGTACGAGGCCCTTACCTGCGAGACCTTCGTTCCGGACCTTCATCCTGACCCCGAAGCGCGTGTCCAGGCCGCTGTCGAAGCGGCGCTTGCGTGACCCAGGCACACGCGCCGAGTCAGGGCGCCGCGTACAGGCTTGGCCGGCGGGCGCCAAACAGATTGTTGTACGGGTTTAGCGTCTTGTCGCGCGCCTCACGCGGGTCGATTTCGACCGTCAGCACGTCTGGTAGCACGGCGGACGCCTCGGCGAGAACGGCGCCGCGCGGCGAGCAGATGCGGCTGCGCCCGATGAACGTCAGCGCACCGCGACTGGTCGCCTCGGTCCCAACGCGGTTGGCCGTCGCCGTGAACACGCGGTTTTCGAGCGCCCGGACTGGCATTGAGTCCGGGCAATGCGGCAGAACGAGATTCGACGGGTGGGCGACGACGTCTGCGCCGGAGAGGGCGAGAGCGCGGGCCGACTCGGGGAAATACCAGTCGAAACAGACCATCACGCCGAGCCGGTAGCTCTGCCCGCGGCGGTCCGTGCCCGTCCACACGCGGAAGCCCGAGTCGCCGGGAGCGAACCACAGAGTCTCCTCGGCGAAAAGGTGCGTCTTCCGATACGTCCCGAGCCAGCCGTTCGGCGTCACGATGACCGCCGAGTTGTACAGGCGTTCGCCGGCCAGCTCGGCGATGCCTGCGACGATCGTCGCGCCCGTCTCGCGGGCGATGCGGGCGAGACGGTGTACGGTCGGGCCGTCCGGGACGGGTTCGGCGAGCGCACGCGCCTGCTCCAGCGACTCGAACGCGTACCCGGTCGCGAACAGCTCGGGCAGGATGACGAGGTCAGCCTCCCCTGCCGCAGCGATGGCGGTCTCCGCCGCGTCGAGATTGGCTTCGACCTGGCCGAACTCGGGGTGAGTCTGGAGAATTGTAAGAATCACGTTGCAATAACGGACGCGGACTGAATGGCCGTGATCGCCGCCACGTTCGCGATGTCCTCCCAATCCGCGCCCCGCGAGAGGTCGTTCGCCGGACGCGCGAGCCCCTGCAGAATCGGCCCGAATGCCTCGGCCCCACCGATCCGCTGCGTGATCTTGTACGCGATGTTGCCCGCGTCGAGGCTCGGGAAGACGAAGACCGTGGCCCGGCCGGCGACCGCCGAGCCCGGCGCCTTGCGCTCGCCGACGGACGCGTCGAAGGCGGCGTCGAACTGCAACTCGCCGTCGATGGCGAGATCTGGCCGCTGCGCCTGTGCGATCCGGACCGCCTCGCGGACACGCGCGACCGACTCGTCCTCGGCCGAGCCCTTCGTCGAGAACGAGAGAAACGCGACGCGCGGCTCGTCGCCCGTCAGGAAGCGGTGGTTGTCGGCCGCGTTGATCCCGATCGACGCCAGTTCGTCGGCCGACGGGAGCGGAACGACGCCGCAGTCGGCGTAGGTGACCGGCTGCCCGTTGGGCAGCACCATCAGGAAAAACGACGAGACGAGGCGCGAGCCCGGCGCGACGCCGAGCGTGTGGATCGCTGCCCGGAGCACATCCGGCGTGCTGTGGGTCGCACCCGCCGTGCAGCCGTCGGCGTCGCCGGCCGCGACCATCGCATCGCCGAAGTAGAGCACGTCGTGGATGGCCTCCGTCGCGGCTTCGTACGTCAGGCCCTTGGCCTTGCGCCGCGCGAAGAGCGCAGCGGCGTAGTCCTGGAGGCGCTCGCTCCTGGCCGGGTCGATGATCGGGACGCCGGACGGGATGGCGATCCCGAGGCCGCCAGCCGCGTCGCGGACGGCCGCGTCGCGGCCGATCAGCGTCGGCCGGACGACGCGCTGCTCGTGCAGCCAGACGGCCGCCTGGACGGTCCGCGGGTCCTCGCCTTCCGGCAGGACGATGCGCCGGTCGAGCGCCCGCGCGCGGTCGTGGAGACCGGAGATCGTGAAGGCGGCCACAGCTAGACCTCGGTCTGAAGCCCGCCGAGCGCCGCCACGATGGCCTCGAAGTCGGGCTGGTCGCCCGCGCTCTCCAGAACCTCCGCGTAGGCGATCGTGCCGTCCGGGGCGACGACGAATGCGGCGCGGCGGGCGATGCGGTCGAGCTTCATCGGCGTGAAGTCGCGGTCGTACTTGGCGCCGTAGGCCGCCGAGACGTCGCCGTCGTGGTCCGACAGCAATCGGAACGGGAAGCCGTTGGCCTTTTTGAACTCCGCGAGCGCGAACGGCGAGTCGGTTGAGATCCCGACGACCTGGGCGCCGGTGCCCGAGTAGCGGGCGTAGTCGTTGCCGACCGTGTTGAGCTCGGTCGTGCAGACGCTCGTAAACGCCCCGGGAAAGAAGAGCAGCACGACGGGGCCATCGGCCTCGGAGAGCGTGAACGGGGCCGTCGCCTCGTCGTAGAGCGTGAAGTCGGGCGCGGCGTCGCCGGTCGAGAGAGACATAGGTTCGGGATGACCCGGCGGGTCAGGGATGGGGAAGGCCGGGCTACGCTGAGGGACGGGCGGGGTTCTGCTTAATGGAACTGCAATAACGGATCAAACGACCTTCCCTACTCCCCGAAGCGGATCGTGCGGATCGGCTCGATGCGCGACGCTGCGCGCGCGGGCAGGTACGCCGCGAGCGTGCAAAGCGCGATGGCGGCCGCGACGGTCCACAGGACGTCGAAGGCGCGGATCTCGACCGGCGCCCGGTCCAGGAAGTAGGCGTCGGCGGGGAGCGAGATGAAGCCGAAGCGCGCCTGAAGCAGGCCCAGCCCGACTGCGAGCGCGGCCCCGATCGCTGCGCCGGTCGTGCCGACAAGCAGGCCGAGCAGGACGAACAGCCGCCGGACGGCGCCACGGCTCGCGCCCATCGCGAGGACGGTCCCGATCTCGCGCGACTTCTCCAGCACCACCATCAGCAACGCACCGACGATGTTGAAGGCCGCAACGAGGACGAGGATCGAGATGACGAGTGGAACGATGGACTGCTGGAGCGCGACCCACGCGAAGAGCCCACTGTAGACGTCGTCGATGGGCCGTGCGAGGACCGGCGGACCGAGCGTCTCCGTAATCGCCTGCGCCGTCTGTGGGGCGAGGCGCCGGTCTGCGAGCGTGAGATCGACACGCGTCGACTGGTCGGGTGCGTACCCGAAGAGGGACCGCACGGGCGCGATCCCGCCGTAGGCGAATCGGTCGTCGAAGTCGCCAAGGCCGGTTCGGAACAGGCCCGCGACGTGGAACACGCGCACGCGCGGACGCGAGCGGACCTCGCCACCGCCGAGGCCCCTCGTCGAGAATGCCGTCACGGCGTCACCGACGGACAGCCCGAGGCGCTCGGCGAAGCCTGCTCCGAGGACGACGCCGGGGCGCCCCCGGGCATCGGGCGCGAACGACAGGCGGCCGGCCGTGAGGTGCTCGCCGATAAACGGCTGTCCGGCCTCGGTCGTCCCCCACAGCATTGCGCCGTCGACGCCCGGGCGGCCGCTCTCGCGGCGCCCGCGCAGGAGCGTGAAGTCGATGAGCGCGGGTTCGGCTCGGACGACACCCGGAACGCCGCGCAGCCGCCGCACGAGCGAGTCCGTCGACGCGAGCGGCTCGCCGAGGAGGGACTCGACCTGCACGTGCTGCCCGAACCCGACGATCTTGGCCTCGATCTCGCGGCTGAAGCCGCGCACGATCATCATCGCGAGCAGGAGCGCGCCCGTGCCCACCACCACACCTCCGATGGCGGCCACGACGACGAAGCGGAGAAAGCCGCGGCGCTCGTCGCGGCCGGTCGCGCCGCGGAGGTAGCGCAGGGCGACCGTCTGTTCGAAGGAAAGGGGCACGGAGCGGGGGTCGGGAACGGACCGAAAGTTCGCCTCCGCCCGAGCCCGCACCGGCCGGCCCTCCCGTTCTCTCCGTGCGGACCGCCGGCTGCGCCCTCGGTGGCTCCAGGCGGCCGCACGGCGCCCGTAGCTTTGCACCCTCTCTCCTGCCCTCCCGATGAACAACGCCATCGCCCAGCCGCCCGTCGCGCTCAACGAACCCGTCCGCTCGTACGCGCCCGGCAGTGCCGAGCGTGCGTCCCTCCAGCGCGCCTACGCGGCCATGGCCGACGAGCGGCCCGTCGTGACGCCCGTCGTGGGCGGGCGGCGGATCGAGACGGGCCTCGAAGGGACCGTGACGTCGCCGCACGAGCATTCGCGCGTCCTCGCGAGCGTGCACAAGTCACGCCCCGAGGATGTTCAGAATGCCATAACGGCGGCGCTAGACGCGCGGCCCGACTGGGCCGGCATGGCGTGGACCGACCGCGCGGCCGTCTTTCTCAAGGCCGCCGACCTGCTCGCCGGCCCGTTCCGCGACCGCATGAACGCGGCGACGATGTGGGGCCAGTCCAAGAACGCGTACCAGGCCGAGATCGACGCCGCGTGCGAGCTCATCGACTTTCTGCGCTTCAACGTCCGGTTCATGACCGAGATCTACGCCGGGCAGCCGTTCAGCCCGCCCGGCGTCTGGAACCGCCAGGAGTACCGCGGCCTCGAAGGGTTCGTGTTCGCCGTCACGCCATTCAACTTCACGGCTATCGCGGGCAACCTCCCGACCGCGCCCACGCTCATGGGCAACGTCGTCCTCTGGAAGCCCGCCTCGTCGCAACTCCTCTCCGCGCTCGTCATTCAGGAGCTGTTCGAGGCGGCAGGCCTGCCGCCGGGCGTGCTCAACCTCCTCCCCGGCGATGGCGGCGACGTGGGCGACATCGCCCTAGAGTCCGAGCACCTCGCCGGGCTCCACTTTACCGGCTCGACGGGCACGTTCAACTCGCTCTGGAAGACCATCGGGCAGGACGTCGGGCGCTACCGGACGTACCCGCGCATCGTCGGCGAGACGGGCGGGAAGGACTTTATCGTCGCCCACGAGTCGGCTGACGCCGCGGCCGTCGCGACGGCCATCGTGCGTGGGTCGTTCGAGTACCAGGGCCAGAAGTGCTCGGCATCGAGCCGCATCTATGTCCCGGCCGCGCTGTGGCCCGCCGTTGAGCGCGAGATGCTCGCGCAGCTGGACGAGATCACGGTCGGCGACCCGGGCGACTTCTCGCACTTCGTCAACGCGGTCATCGACCGCCGCTCGTTCGAGCGCGTCACGGCAGCCATCGACCGCGCCAAGGCCGCCCCTGGCGTCCGCGTCGCGGCCGGTGGGACGTATTCGGACGAGACGGGCTACTTCATCGACCCGACGGTCCTCGTCGTCGACGACCCGCAGTACGAGACGATGCACGAGGAGCTGTTCGGGCCCGTCGCGACGGTCTACGTCGTCCCAGAGGGCACGACGTGGGACGAGACGCTGACGCTCGTCGACCAGACGAGCCCGTACGCGCTCACGGGTGCCATCTTCTGCCAGGACCGGGCGCTCCTCGCTCACGCCTCAGATCGCCTTGCCGACGCCGCGGGCAACATGTACCTCAACGACAAGCCGACCGGCGCAGTCGTCGGCCAGCAGCCGTTCGGCGGCGCCCGCGCCTCGGGGACCAACGACAAGGCCGGCTCGGCCGTCAACCTGCTCCGCTGGACGAGCCTCCGGACGATCAAGGAGACCTTCGTTCCGCCGACGCACTTCCACTACCCGTTCCTCGAGAAGGGCGCGATCTGACGTCGTGTGACCGTCTCCACAAACGCGCGACGCGCGGCTTCCCTCGGGAAGCCGCGCGTCGCGTTGTGTCGGGTAGGCGGGATTTGAACCCACGACCCCCAAGCCCCCAGCTTGGTGCGCTACCTGGCTGCGCCACTACCCGAAACCGGCCGCCGGCATTGCTGCGGCGGAAGTCAGAAACTAGACGGCTCTCTGGGGCGCGGCAACCTGTCCGACAAAAACGCACGCGCCCCCGCCACGGTGACCTGCGAGCACGACTTGGGCCAAACGACCCCTCGTTTCAGCGCAAACAGGTGAGGCGACTCAGACAATGCCGGATGGAAGGGGCAGACCGTGGGACACAACTTGGAGTCATCATCCAACCATGCGCCTCAGTGTCCACACCCGAGCAGATGCTTCGCCCCGATCCGGACCGCCTTCGCGAGCTCGCTGAGTGGCTTGCCAACGAGCACCAGTACGAACTTTCCGGTGCAGCACAGCGGGCAGCGCACGAACTCGACAGAAAGCCCACCACGGTAACGGATAACGACGGCTTTAACGAGGGTCCTCGCCAAGACGGCTGACCAGATCTGCGAGGAAGGCCCGTAGCGCGATGAGGCGCTCACGCGCATCGGCGGGCGACTGAGGTGCCGCCGCGTCTCCGGCAAGCTCGCGGGCGAGCGCTGACCGGGCCCCTTCGATCGTGTACCGGTCGTCGCGAAGGAGGCGCTGGATGCGGAGCACGACGTCGAGGTCGCGCTCGGTGTAGGTCCGGTTGCCGGCGCGGTTTTTTCGCGGTCGCAGCGCGTCGAACTCGCTCTCCCAGTAGCGGAGCACGTGGGGCTTGAGGCCCGTTTGCTCGCTCACCTCGCCGATCGAGTAGTACAGCTTTCGGATGGCCGTCATCGCGTGGAGCCGTCTCGCGGCAGGCTGTGCAGAATGCGTGCGAACGTACGGCAGCCGGGCCGGGAGCGTTTCCGCCGGCCGGCCCTGCCGGAGCGCCGCGCTACGTTGGCCGGCTCATTCCCGCTGTTCCGTGCGCCGTCCGCTGACATTTTCTCCCGAGGCGGGCCTCGCCGCCGTCGTGCTGTTCTGGGGGCTCAACTTTGCGGCGATCAAGGTGCCGCTCGCTGTGCTGCCGCCGCTCGTCGTGAACCTGCTCCGGTTCGCGCTCTCGGCGGCCGTTCTCGGCGCCATTCATGTGGCCCAGTGCCGCGCGCGAGGCGTCCCGATGACCGGCACGTTCCGCGCGGGCACGGCGCAGGTCATCGGGCTCGGTCTGCTCGGACAGGTCGTCTATCAGGTCGGGTTCATCCTCGGCATCGACCGGACGACGGCCGGGGCGGCGGCTATCCTCATCGCCGCGAGCCCACTCGTGACGGCGGCCGCAGGCCACCTGCTCGGCATCGACCGCATGCGCATGCTCGGGTGGACGGGCTTTTTGATCAGCCTGCTCGGCGTCGGGCTCGTCGTGACGTCGCACCCCGAGGCGTCCGAGACGACGCCGAGCGACCCGGTCGGCATCGCGCTCCTGCTCGGCGCGGCCGCCGCGTGGGGCCTCGCAACCGTCTGGAGCCGAACGCTGCTGGACCGAGGCGCGACGGCCGTCGGGCTGTCGTTCTGGGGCGTCCTGCTGGCGGTGCCGGTTCTCGGCGCGCTCGCCGTGCCGGACCTCGCGGGAGTCGACTGGACGGCCGTCGGGTGGCCGGCTTGGGCGGCACTCGTGTACTCGGGCGCGCTCTCGACCGGCGTCGCGTACTGGCTGTGGTACGACGCCGTGCAGCGCGTCGGACCGAGCCGGGCGGCGGCGTTCTCCAACCTCACGCCGTTCGTGGGCGTCGCGGCCGGCGTCGCGTTTCTGGGCGAGCCGTTCGTGGCGCTGCAGGTCGCCGGCGGCGTGCTCGTGATCGTGGGCCTCGTCGTGATGCGGCGCGAGCGGCCGGCACGAGCCGTCGTCGAGACGGGCGCGTAACGGGCTCTCTCCCTCCTGCGCCGTTCCGTTGAGGAGTGACTCGCTACCTGCAATAACGGATTACTCGGTGCTCAGCCCGAACAGCGCCTCGGCCGCCGCCGTCGTCGCCTCGGCGACCTCGCCGAGCGAGATTCCGCGCAGGAAAGCCAGGCGCTCGGCGACGACGCGGACGTGTGCGGGCTCGTTGCGCGTCCCGCGGTGCGGCGTCGGGGCGAGGTATGGCGCGTCGGTTTCGAGCACGATCCGCTCCAGCGGCACGTCCGCGATGGCATCGGGGACGCCGCCCTTTTTGTACGTCACCGTCCCACCGAGGCCGACGTGGAAGCCGAGCGAGAGCGCCTCCGCGGCGAGCCACCGCGGGCCACCGAAGCAGTGGAAGACGCCCCGGAGCGCCGACCCGCCCGCCTCGGCGTTGACGGCGTGCAGGACCGACACGACGTCGCGGGCGCACTCGTCGGACGCGCCGCGGTCGCGGACGTGGAGCACGAGCGGCAGGTCGGCGCTCCGGGCCATGCGCGCGTGGGCGGCGAGGCTCGCGCGCTGCGCGTCGGCGTCGTCGCGCGTCCAGTAGTAGTCCAGCCCGGTCTCGCCGACGGCGACGACGCGCGGGTCGGGCAGAAAGGCCTCGATGCGGTCAAGGTCGCCGTCAGCCATTTCCGCGACCGACGTCGGGTGGACAGCGGCCATCGCCCAGACGCCCGCGTAGCGGTCGCACACGTCGAGCGCGGTCTGGACCGAGGCGACGTCGGTCGGCGGCATCAGGATGCGCGTCACGCCGGCCGCGCGGGCGCGTTCGACAGCGGCGTCGCGGTCCGCGTCGAACGCGGCGAGGTAGAGGTGAGCGTGGGTGTCGACGAGCATCGGAAGCGGCGGGAAGCGTCCGAGGGAAGATCGGACCCTGCCGCGTCTAGTTTCCCGCCATGACGCCTCGCCGCCTCGTCCTCCGCCTGCTCGTCCTCGGCGTCGCCGTGGCGTCGCTGGCGCCGCTGGCCCGGTTCGCCGCGGCGTGGGCGGCCTACGCCGAGACCGTCGGCGGGCCGCTGCGGCAGACGCCGCCCCGCGGCTACACGGGCGTCCGCTGGACGGATGCCGACGGGCGCATCGTCGCGGCCGACGTGTTCGCCGGCTCCCCGGCCGACGACGCGGGCGTCCGCCCCGGCGACCGCCTCGTGAGCGTCGACGCCGAGCCCGTGCGCACGGCCGCTGACGCCGAGGCGCGGACCGAGCGCGCGGCCGAGACCGTCCAGGCGCTCCGCCTCGACCGCGGCGGGCGCACCGTCGCTGTGGACGTGCCCGTGGCGCACTACCCGACGTT
>DASWMO010000080.1:0-7224 GCA_036399715.1 Rubricoccaceae bacterium | reverse complement strand
GCGCGCGTCAACGGCCTCGCGTTCACCCTCACCGGTCCCCCGACGGCCGTGCGTGCCGACCGGCCGGCGCTGGCGCGCGTGCTGACGAACCTCGTCGGCAACGCGATCAAGTTCACCGAGCGCGGCACGGTCGCCGTCGAGATCTGGGCCGAGGGCGGGAGCGCGTGGCTGCGCGTATCGGACACGGGCGTCGGGATCGAGGCGTCGTTCCTGCCGCGGGTGTTCGACGACTTCGAGCAGGAGAGCACGGGCGCGGCGCGGCGGTTCGAGGGCAGCGGTCTCGGTCTGACGATCACGCGGGGCCTGGTGGAGCTGATGGGCGGGTCGATCTCGGTGACGAGTGAGAAGGGGGTCGGGAGCGTGTTCACGGTCCGGCTTCCGGCACCATGACCCCGGCCCTGGGTCAACACCTCAATTGCCAGCCGCACGAGGTCAACCGCGCCCCGACGAGGTTGAGGGCTGGCGTCCGGCACCCCGACTGCGTTAGGCTCTCGCCCCGACGTTGCAGCGGCCGTCTTGTCCCCCACAGGTCAGGAAGGCCGCTGCTAAACCCCATCAGGGGCGGTGGGACAGTGCCATGCTCAACTTACTCGCCCGGGCCCCGATCGGGGATGTCCTGAGGGGGATGAGCTCTCCGGAGTACCAGGCGGCGATGTACGACGGGTACGTCAACCGGCTGGCCCGGGTCGGGATCGTCTCGGGCAACGACTTCGACGAGCAGGACAACGAGGTCGGGGCCGACCTCGTCGGGGCGTGGCTGACCCGGAACGTCAAGATCTACCGGGAGGTGCTGGCCCGGACCGACTACGCGGGGCGGGACCGGCTCGTCGTGTTCATCGGGGCGGACCACGTCGAGCCCCTCCGGCAGCTATTCCAGTCGAATTTCAACTTCCGGGTGGCCGCAGTGTCGGAGTACCTCTGAGCGCAAGCGGCGTCACCTCTCGGCCAAGATTCGCAGGTTCCGCTTCGCGTTCTCATTCTCAGGGTTGAGTTCCAGTGACCGCTGGTAAGAACGGATTGCGGCTTCCGTGTCGCCTGCTTCCATATATGCGTCGCCGAGGCTGTCGTACGGGTTCCAGGCCTCCGGGTACTCCTGGGCGTTCAGTTCGAAAAGGGTGATGGCGTCTGCCACACGGCCCTTGTGGAGCAGAGCGTACCCGAGCCGGTTCAGCTCTCCCTCGTCGAAGACGTACTCGTCGCGGCGGTCTGCCTTGAGGGCCGCGTACCGAGCCGTCGCAGCCGCTGCCCCACCCTCGTGGAGCGCGCCTATGAGCGCGGTCGCGACCGACTTTCGGATTGGCCGGGCGGTCCCGCTCTTCCAATTGATCCACTCGGCAACCACCTGGTTCACCACGTTCCACCCGTCCGATGCGTTCGTGACGACAACGAGGCCGTCGCGGGCGTCCCGGCCGGCCCACACGTTGGCCTGCCAGCCCGGGTTGCCGCCTCCGTGGCCGACGCGCCGCTGGCCGTCGGGGAACTCCACGACCGAGTGGCCGAGCGCCCAGTTCCCCTCTGTGCCCGGGACTACAGCGAGCATCGTGTCGACGGTCGCCGGGCGGAGCACACCGCCCCCTCCGCCAGGGAGGAGCGCGAGCGCGAACCGGGCCAGATCCTCCGGGGTCGTGTACAGCCCGGCGGCCGCGAGTTCGGCGAACCGGGGTGGGGCCATCTCCTCGGCGAGCTCGTCGTACGGCCGCGCCGCCGCGGCGAGGATGTCCGGGGTGAGTGCGAAGGTGCTCCGGGTCATTCCGAATGGGACGAGCACCTCGTCGCGCATGTAGTCGGCAAACGGGCGTCCCGTGACCTCCTCGACGAGGAGTTGGAGCAGGGTATACCCCCCGCCCGAGTAGTCCCACCGGGAGCCCGGTGCCGCGACGAGGCGCACGTCGCCAGCCCCGTTGGTCCTCCCCGAGAGCGACTGCTCCAGCGTCGGGACGGAGTCCGGGTCGGCCCAGCCGCGGTACCCCCCGAGGGAGAGCCCGGCGGTGTGGCTGAGAAGGCGGCGGACGGTGACCCCGGAGACGTCGAACTCGGAGGGCGGGAGGTGCCAGCGCGTGAGGTAGCGCTCGACGGGGGCGTCGAGGTCGAGGCGTCCCTGTTCGACGAGCCTCAGGACCCCCCACGCCGTCACGGCCTTCGAGATGGAGCCGACGTTGAACCCGGTCTGGGGCGTGACCGGGGCGGCGCGGGCGACATCGGCGAGGCCGTAGCCCCGGAGGTGGACGACCTCGCCGCCCTCGATGACGGCGACCGCAGCCCCCGGTACGCTGAGCTCTTCCAACCACTCTGGAATCCGCCGGTCGAGCGCTGCGATGAACTCGACCACGTCAGCGCCAGACCGAGGCATCGGAGCCTGGGACTCTGGCTGTGCCTGTGTCGTGAAAGGGAAAGCAATGATCGCTGCAAGAGCGAGCGCGGTCGTGGCATTCATGGCGTGCGGGTGAGCGGATAGCCTGCCGGGGGGTGGCCTGTTTCAGATCGCGCCTGAGGATACGGCTCGGGCTTCTACCCTCGATTGTGGTCCACCGTCCCGTCCCGCCCGACCTCGCTGACCCGCAGCCGTTCGCGTCGCTCGTCGCCTCCGGACGAGATCGAGAGCTGGCGCTCGGCACCCCGTCTGGTCTAGGTTTTGCTCGTCCCTACATAGCGACGGCCGTCCAACCCACCACAGGAGGACGGCCGCCGCAAGGGGACACGCCACATGGGCGGCGTCTCCCTAGAGTCCGAAATTTCCCGGCCGGTCAGGTCAGCCCGGGCGAAAGAGAATGCTGGGGCGGGCTTGCCCCGATATAGCAGCGGCCGCTCCCCCCACCACGAGAGAGCGACCGCTGCCTCCCTCCCTCGGGAGGGGAGAGCGCACGGGAGATGTACACCCCGTGCCTGCAGCGAGACTCCTCGTTCAAACAGATATAACTCATCCGCCGGAATAAACCGGGCCGGCCTGATTACACGCAACGCCCCGCCCGGTGGTGGTCGGGCGAGGCGCTGCCGGACGGCTCGGAGGGAGGTCGAGACCCGGAGCCACACCAAAAATAGACGGCTGCGTGCGTCAAGGAGTTACATCTGGCCACTTCGGAAGTCTCTCCGGTCCAAACCACCATCGAAACGATGGACGACCTGCACACCGACGACGACCTCGACCTGCTCCTTGCATCCCTGCGCCCGTTCACGCCTGCCGAGGAGGCCGCGGCACGGGAGCGGCGTGAGGACTTCGCGTCCTACCTCGACGAACTGGGCTTCCCCGAGGAGGCCGCGTTCGTGCGCGAACGCAGCTCGTACAAGTTCCAGGTCAGCCTACCAGTTAAAGTTGTCGGTCCCAATCGGATTGTGTGAGCGTGGCAGTTAGACTCGGCTTCCTCGCCAGTCTAGGAGCGCACACTCGCCCCACTCGGCCGGAGGCGGCATCCCCGGCCCGACATCCGACGAGATCGGCGCCGGCGCCGAAATACTCGAAGACGCCCTCGGAGGCGCGACGCGCCTATGATGTCCCGCAAGCTTCCGGGGCGGATCGGCGATGTCGTGTTCCTCACTATGCTCCTGCTGATCCTCCTCGTCGTCATGCTTCTTTTTGACGCCCTCTCGTGACGGCCTGCACCTTGTACCCGCCCATGCGCCTCGTCTACGCTCTTGCCCTCACGGCGCTGCTCGCCGGCTGCGCCTCCTCTTCTCATTCGTTGGCCCCGGATTCCTCCGCCGTGCCCGTCAACGAGACGGCGGCGGTCAGCGAGACGACCGCACGGTTCTTCCTGGCCATGGCCGCCCGCGACTCCACGGCGCTCCTCGGCCTCCTCCACCCCCACGCCGTCCTCGTCGCGATCGGCTCGGACGGCGTGGCCCATGTCGAGTCGGAGTCCATCCGGGCGTGGGTCCAATCTGTAGCCCGGAGCGTGGAGCCCTGGCGGGAACGGTTCCTCGAGGCGCCCCGCGTCGAGGTCAATGGGGCGCTCGCCACGGTCTGGGCCCGGTACGACTTCCACGACGGCGACCAGTTCAGCCACTGTGGGACCGACGCGTTCCAGCTCGTCCGCGACGGCGGCTCGTGGAGGCTCCTCGTCGTGACGTTCACGATTGAGTCGGAGGGGTGTGCACCGTCCCCAGTCCCGTGATCTTCCGCAAGCTTCCGGGCCGGGAGTTCGCCTTCCTCGTCCTCCTGCTGGTGCTCGACGTCGTCACGCTTATTCCTGACGCCCTCTTGTGACCGCCCGCACGGCCTACCCGTCGCAGACCACGCCTGCTGTGCTCGAGGTGGCGAATCGGAGCCATCACGCCCTCGATCTCGCCCAGTTAGATAGCGGTCGCGACACGCTCGGGACTTTCGCCGACGTCGCAGCGGGCGGACGGCAGGTCCAGACTGGGACGCTCGCCGAAGCGCCGAGTTACGATGGGACCTTCGGCGTATCCGTCTGGCGGTCCGACGGGTTCAACTACGACTTGACCGGGGGTACTTCACGGCCGGGCTGTTCGCGGACTTCCTCCGGCTCGTCGTCGCCGAGGACTCCCTCGTCCTTGAGTGGCACGCCTTGAACCGCTGGGCGCGGAGTCGAGCGAGGGTGCGGTGACCCTGAATCGCGGCCAGCTAACCTGCGGCTGCATCGGACCGCACGACCATCATCGCGCCTCTGTGGGCGTGAGCGTCTACTTTGCCCTTCCACGCCTCGGCGCTGTTTGTGCGGCCGCCGAGCCGCCCCGTGTTCTGCCGCCCCAAACATCGCCCCCACCATGAACTCCCAACAGAAGGCGCTCCTCAAGCGGGAGTACAAGGAGCAGGCCCGGCCGAGGGGCGTGTTCCGAGTCTACTCCACCGTGACCGCTCAGAACTGGGTTGACGCGTCGCCGACGCTGGACACGATCCAGAACCGCGTATGGTTCGACCTCCGGATGGGGAGCCACCGGAACCGTGAGCTCCAGCGGGCTTGGAACGAGGGTGGGGCGGAGGCAATGGTGTTCGAGGTCGTGGAGGTCTTCCCCGAGGAGGCCTCGGGGTACACGCTCGGCGGGCTCATGAAGGAGCGAAAGGCGCACTGGATGGCCGAGTTCCACGCGGCTCCGTGCTTGTGACCCGGGTGCTCAGGTGTAACGGCCGGCTCGATGGGTAACACTTCAGACCGGGACGATGGGTGACACGGTCGGGCGGTCAGGTTACGTCTGGAGACGGAAGTCCCGCTCGTCGAGGCGGCCCAGCAGGACGTCGTAGAAGTACAGGCTCCACACGCCGTCGGCGACCTCTTCGAAGGCGATCCATTCCTCGGAGAGCGCCTGGCTCAGGAAGATCTGCCGCCGCTTGCCCTCCCTCCGACGGAGGGAGGGCTTGAAGGCGCCGCACCGCGACACGTAGCGCGCCTCGAAGTGCGCCGGGTACTCGGGCTCGGGAAGCCTCGCCGGCATCGGACGCGCCGAGGGGACGTAGATCGACGCCGGGACCGCGCAGCCGAGCGCCTCGTGAGGCCGGACGTCGTTGAACTCAGCTTTCCACGTGTCGAAGCGCGCCTGCTGCGTCGCCATGTCGCGCTTGGGAGGTCGTGCGGTCTCGGCCTTGAGCGTGCGGTGGACGCGCTCGTGGCGGCCGTTTTGTTGAGGTCGGCCCGGCTCGATCCGGTCATGGCGGATGCCGAGCTTGACCCACCACACGCTCAGCCGGCTGAGTCCACAGATGGCCTGCGTGGCAAACGGGACGCCGTTGTCGGTCCGGATCGCTGACGGGAGCCCGTGCTCGCGGAAGAGGCGATCGAACTCACCGAGCGCGCCGTACTGCTCGACCGAGGCGTGGCCGGCACACGCGAGCACGTAGCGCGAGTGCGCGTCGAAGACGGTGAGCGGATAGCAGTAAACGCCGTCGAGCGTCTTGAACTGCCCCTTGTAGTCGGCGGTCCAGACCTCGTTGGGCGCCGTCGTGGTCAGCGGGATGCTCCCCGGGTGCGCCGCGACACGCCGCTTTCGCCTCGGCTCGACGAGCCCGTGCCGCTTGAGGACGGTCCCGACGGTGCTCGTCGCGGGCAGCGGCACGTCCGGATGCCGGCGGGCGAGGTACGGGACGAGCTTACGCGGTCCCCACGTCGGATGCGCCCGCCGCGCCTCGACGATGAGCGCTTCGGTCTGCGCGTCGGTCTGGGCCGGATGCCCCCGCGAGGCGTGCGACCGGTCCGCTAGCGCCTCGGTACCGCCGGCCTGGTAGCGTGCGATCCATTTGTAGGCCGTCTTGCGGGAGACGCCGGCGCGGTCGGCGAGCTCGGCGACGGAGTAGAGGCCGTCGGCGTGAAGTGCGACGAGCTTGGCTCGTTCAAGCATGGGGTCGGTGACAGTCCAGGGCACGGCGGTCGGGGAAGGCCATGCCGGGGTGAACGGGGCTGTCACCCATCAAGCCGGTCTAAACTGTCACCACTCAAGCCGGTCCATACAAGGAGGCGGCAGAACCCGCCGCTGCACCGGACTGCACACGATCACCGTGCCGTCGCTTACTCTCCCGCCCGTGCCGCTGCTGAGCGGCCATCTGTTCGACAGCCTTCCCAGGCACCGGTACGTACATGAGACGCCTGCTTGCTGCGCTGCTGTTCGCCTGGCCCGTCGCCAGCTACGCGCAGACGACACCCTCACCCGTTGTCGTCTCCGACATCGCCCACTTCTGGGAAGCCTACGACGCCCTTCGCTCCACCACCGACAGCACGCGGCAGCACGCGCTCCTCGACAGCCTGTTCATCGACCGAGGGTCCCCTGGGCTCCGAGCCATCATGGCGCGGCGCGAGTACACGCCGCCGTCCTACGTCGACGCGATCAACGCCTACCCACGGTTCTGGGACTCCGTCCGCGCCAACACGCTCCGAGCAGGAGAGTACGCCGGAGAGATCGCGATGGGAGTCGACCGGCTCCGCGCGATCTACCCTGCGCTCCGGCCGGCCCACGTCTACTTCACCATCAGCGCGCTTGTGACAAACGGGACGACGCTCGACAGCCTCGTCCTCGTCGGTTCTGAGCTGGCCCTGGCCGACAGCTCCGTCGTCACGGATGAGTTTCCGGGAGAGGTCGGGGCGAACCGCAGGCGGTTTTTCGATTCCAACCCCGTTGACGATGTCGTTCTGCTCAACATCCACGAGGTCGTTCACACCCAGCAGGGTCCATTCGGGGCCAATCTCCTCGCGGTAGCCCTCCAGGAGGGGGTCGCTGAGTTCGTCTCGGTGCTGGCGACAGGGCATCCGTCTGCGGTACCCGCCGTGGCGTTCGGAGAGG
>DASWMO010000079.1:0-10156 GCA_036399715.1 Rubricoccaceae bacterium | reverse complement strand
CGCGACCCCGCCGACAGTCGCGCGTCCATCGGGCCACGGCGCGTCGCTCGTAACGACGAGGCCCGGAAGCCGTGCGAGGTCCGCCTCGGCGTCGGGCCCGACGAGGGCGCGGACGACGCCCGAGAGCGGCACCCAGCCGTCGACGTCGACCTCGGCGAGGGCGAACGTGAAGCGCATCGTGGTCCGCTCAAAGGCGCCCGGCCGTGTAAAGGCGTGCGCGTGCGTCGCGAGCGGCCCCGGCGTGCCCGCGTGCGGGCCGGCCGCGGTCGCGGCGTGCTGCACGACGGCGAGGACGCGGTCTTCGCGGCCGTCGGCGCGGCGCGACGCCCAGCCCTCGGCCGACGCGCTCGCCGGCGCGCCGCCCTGCGCTTCGACGACCGCGTTGACGATGTCGAGAAAGTGGACGGCGTGCTCGGCGAGGATGCCGCCCGACTGCGCGCGGTCCCAGAACCAGTGCCCGGCCCGGAGGGAGGCGTCCTGCGCCTCGTTCTCGACGGTCACACGGACGAGCGGGCCGAACGCGCCCGAGGCGCCCCATGCGACGAGCGCCTCGACGACGGGGTTGAAGCGCAGCATGAAGTCGACGCCCACCACCCGACCCGAGGCGTCGCGGGCGGCGATGAGTCGATCCGCCCCGGCCATGTCCACGGCGACAGGCTTCTCGACGAGCAGGTGGCGGCCGGCCTCCAGCACGGCCGTGCCGATCTCGGCGTGCGTCCCGGGCGGGCTCGCCACGGCGACGAGGTCCACGTCGTCGCGGGCGACGAGGTCGCGCCAGTCGGCGTGGTGGGCGATGCCGCCGGGGCCGCCGTCCAGGGACGCCACGGCGACGACGCGCGCGTCGCCGTCGGCCTCCCAGGTCGTGTGCAGGAAGCGGCCGAAGCCGCCGTACCCGACGAGGCCGATGCGGAGCGGGTCCATAGCGAGATGCGAGGGTGGACCGCCAACGTAGCCCCGGCCACCGGCTCGCCTACTGCGACGTGTAGACCGCGAACTCGTCGCGGCGGGCGTGCAGGTTGAGGGCGATCGCCAGCATCGTCGTGTTGGCGAGTAGCGCGGATCCGCCGTAGGAGATGAACGGCAGCGGGATGCCGATGACCGGCATCAGCCCGATCGTCATCCCGATGTTGATCAGGATGTGGACGAGCAGGATGCCCGTCAGGCCCGCGACGAACAGACGTGGGAGCGCAAAGCCCGCCTGTGCGCCGAGGCTCGCCAGCCGGATCAGAAGCACGCCGAAGAGCCCGAGCAGCACCATCGTCCCGACGAACCCGAACTCCTCGCCGATGACGCAGAAGATGAAGTCCGTCGAGTTCTCGGGGATGTAGGCGAGCTGCGTCTGCGTGCCGTGCGTGAATCCCTTGCCGAAGAGGCCGCCCGAGCCGATGGCCGCCTTGGCCTGGATGATGTGGAAGCCCGCGCCGTAGCGGAACGACTCGGGGTCGTTGAAGGCGACGATGCGCGAGATCTGGTGCGGCTGCAGGATCTGGAACAGAGCCGTGTGCGCCGCGACCGCGACGACGGCCGTCGCGGCGAACATCATCGCGGCCATGCCCTTCGAGCGCGTCCAGACGAAGAAGCCGGCCGTGGCCGCGAGCGAAAAGCCGGCCGCCAGCAGCGGGCTCCCGATGACGAGGTACACGGCGATGGCCGGGGCGGCGAGGAGCGCCATCACGGGAAGCGGGACCGCCCCGCTCCAGAACAGCATCACCGGCACGAGCGCGAGGTAGACGAGCGCCGTCCCGGTGTCGTTAGCCGCCAGCAGGAGGCCGACCGGGACGAGCAGCAACACCGCCGCGCCACCGAGGTGGAGCCAGCTCCCCTGCCGCGCCTCCTTCGTCGCGAGGAGCGCCGTCACGGCGAGGACGGTCCCGACCTTGCCGATCTCGCCCGGCTGGAGGCCCCACACCCACGCCTTGGCGCCGTTGACCTCGCGCCCGAAGAGGATCGCGGCGACGAGCAGCCCGAGGCACCCGAGGTACGCCAGCGGCGCCAGCCGCACGATGAGCCGCGCCGGCATCAGCAACACGACGAGCATCACGGCGCCCGAGATGGCGAACCACTCGAGCTGCCGGGTGAAGTTCTGCTGGACGGTGTCCTTCAAGAACTCCTTCGCCGGGCCGTGGGTCGCCGAGTAGATCGCCGTCAGGCCGACGCAGACGAGGCCCGCCCACAGGAGGAGCGTCAACCAGTCGAGGTTCTTGTACCAGGGACGCATCGGGGCGGAACGGTGGGGGCCGAAAACGGGCCGGAGCGGCCGTGCGAGTCTACGAACGCCCCGCCGGGGCGCCTCCGTGCGCTCCGCCGAGGTGGAGACCGGATGCGGTCGTCACCCCGGGTCGACCCGGGCGGCGAGGGCGGCGTCGCGGACGGCGAGGACGTGCGCGAGCGCGGCAGCGTCGTCTGCTGGAAGGTCGGCAGTGAACAGGGCGTCCTTGATCGCCCCGGCAGCCGAGCGGTCCGTGCCGCGGAGGGCCGGCACGACGGCGACGAAGAGCGCCTCTCGGCGGCGCGCCTCGTCCAGCCGCGCGGCGACGAACGCGCGGGCGGCCTCGGCCTCGTTCGGGATCGCGCCGTCGAGAATGGCCTCGCGAACCCACGCTTTGAGCATCCCGACGGCCACGCCTTCGCCCGAGCCCAGCATCGCCATGATGTCCTCGCCCGAGACCGGCGGCTGCCAGTTGCGGAGGCCGTCGCGGGCCTCGACCTCGGCCATGCGCGCCTCGACGCGGTCGTAGCCGGCGAGATAGCGCCGCGCACGGCGCGCGTTCTTGCTCGTCACGTCGGCCCGGACGAGCAGCATCAGGTCGTCGATGTCGTCCCCCGCATCCACGATGAGGCGGCGCACGGCCGAGTCGGTCACGTCGGCGTCGACGAGAGCCGCGGGGCGGTGGTGGAGGCGGACGACCGTCTGCACGAAGTCGAGCGGCTCGCCGAGCGGCAGGCGCAGCCGGCGGAAGACCTCGGGGATGATCCGCCGCGGGCCGACGTCCTCGTGGCCGTGGAACGTCCAGCCCGTCCCCGGCTCCCAGCGCTTCGTCTCGACCTTGCCGACGTCGTGCAGGAGCGCGGCCCAGCGCAGCCACAGGTCGTAGCCGCCTGCCCGCTCCCCCACGCCGACACCCGCCTGGAGGTACGCGAGGTTGTCGACGACTTCGAGCGTGTGCCAGAGGTTGTCCTTGTGCGCCCGCCCGCCGACCTCCTCGACGCCGGCGAGGTGTGCGACCTCGGGCAGGATGTGCCTGAGCAGGCCCGTCCGCACGAGGAGCGCGAGCCCGGCCGATGGCACGCGCGTCGCCAGGAGCTTGTTCAGCTCGTCCGTGACGCGCTCGGGGCTCACGATGGCGATGCGCTCGGCCGCCGCCGTCATCGCCGCCTCGGCGTCGGGGGCGACGGTAAAGCCGAGCTGGGCGGCGAAGCGGGCCGCGCGGAGCATCCGCAGCGGGTCGTCCGCGAAGGTGATGCCGGGGTCGAGGGGCGTCCGCAGCACGCGGGCGGCGAGGTCGGTGAGGCCGCCGTGGTGGTCGATGACGTCGCCGAAGCGGTCCGGATGCAGGTCGGCCGCGAGGGCGTTGACGGTAAAGTCGCGGCGGGCGAGGTCGTCGGCGAGCGTGCCGTCCTCGACGATAGGCTTGCGGCTCTCGGCCCGGTAGCTCTCGCGGCGGGCGCCGACGAACTCGACGACGAGGCGCTCGGCACCGAGGCGCTTGGCGTCGGGGTCCAAGCGCCCGAGGCGGGCGGCGGGAATCGTGACCGCCGCCGTCCCGAAGGCCTCGTAGACGGCCGGCGGCTGGACGCCTAGCGCCGCCGCGACCGCCCGAGCGAGGGCGACGCCGGGCCGGGCACCGCCGGCCGGGTCGACGGCGACGATGTCAAGGTCGGTCGTCTCGCGCCCCAGACGAGCGTCGCGGACCACTCCGCCGACGGCGTACGCCGCCACGCCGAGGCGCTGGGCCTCGGCGCCGATGCGGCGCAGGACGGGGGCGAACGGAAGCACTGCGGGGGTTCACGTGGCAGGGTGAAAGGTGCCGGACGCAGTGCGGCGGGTCAAGCCGAGACGGCGGGAATCCGCCCGCAGGCCGAGGCGAACCTCATGAGCATCGCGCCGAGCGACCTCCCCCACTGTGTCAGCGCATCGCGGCCGCGACGCGCTCGGCCAGCCGCAGCGTCGCGAGGGCATGGTGCAGCGGGTAGGCGCAGGGCCGTCTCGCCGCGACGGCCTGCACGAACGCGACGGCCTCGTCCGCGAACGCATCTTTGGCGTCGGCCGAGGCCTCGGCGCCGGCGGCGTAAACCGCGACGCCTGCACCCGCCTCGGCGCGTCCGGCGCGGACGAGCACGTGCGCGAGCGCCCCGTTCTGGTAGCGAACCGTCGTGGCGACGGCCTGCAAGCGGGCGCCGTCGCGCTCGGCGACGGCCGAGACGCGGACGGCCTCGCGGCGGCCGACGCGTGCCGTGCACACGTCGAGGGCGCCCGCGAGCCGCCGGCGCCACGCTGACCCGTCCATGACGATGGTCGCGGCGACGAGGCGAACGGGCGGGCCGTCCATCCCAGGCCACGCGAGCGGCTGCTCGACGCCGACCTCGACGCCGGCTTCCTCAGCGTCGCGGACGAGCGCCTCGGCTTCGGCGAGCGCGCCCGGTGGCCACGCCACAAAGGCGTGCTGCCCTGCAGCGACGGCCGCCCGGACGGCGGCGGCGCGGCCCTCGACGGGCCCCGCGACGACGACGACGCGGGCCGGTTCTTCCGCGGCTATCTCGGCTCCAGCTGATCGGACGTGCACGCCAGCGGCGCCGAGCGCCCGGACTGCCTCGTGCGCCTCTCCGACGACGGCAACGACGGGCGGCGACGCCAGAGGTCGGAGCGGGACGTCGGATGTCACAGGCGACTGGAGGGTTAGGGGACGCCAATCTACCCGGTCCGTTCACGCGATCCGGCCCGTGGCCCCCTACCTTTGCGGCATCCAGACCGGCGCGCTGCGCCCCGACATGATCCGCTCCGCTTCCGCCCTGCGGCTCGCCGCCGTCCTCCTGGCCATTCTCGGCGGTCCCGCCGTGCACGCACAGATCACCGTCACGCCGCGTGGCAACGCCGCCACGTTCGACGTCGCCGCGTGGAACCTGGAGTTCTACGGTGAGCCGACGCAAGGCCCCAACGACGCCGTCCAGGCCGAACGCGTCCAGGCTGTGCTGGAGCGCGCCCAGATCGACTTCTGGGGCCTTGAGGAGGTGGTCAGCACGTCCGGATTCAACGCACTCCTCGCTGCCATCGCCGACGACGGGTACGCCGGCATGATTGGTCCGGACGTCTCGTCGGACCCCGTCTTCAATCAGCGCCTCGCGTTCGTCTACAACACGTCGGTCGTGCAGGTCGTGAGCACGCAATCTATCCTGGCGAGCGAGTCGTACAACTTTGCAGGGCGGCTCCCCTTTGAGGTGACGGCGAATGTGACCGTGAACGGGGCGACCCGTCAGGTCCGGTTCATCATCTACCACGGGAAGGCCCTGGCCGACGCGACCTCGTACAGCCGCCGCGCCGCCGCCTCGGTGGCGCTCAAGACGTATATGGACGGGCAGACGGCCCAGGGGCGGAGCGTCGTTCTGCTGGGCGATTACAACGACGAACTGGTAGGGTCGATCGCCGGGGGTGGGCGGACGTCACCCTACGCCAACTTTGTCGCCGACCCGGCCTACGTCTTCGCGACGACGCGGATCAACAACTCGAACATCCCGACCTACTGCAGCAATGCGTCGTGCTCGTCGGGGAGCACGCTGGACCACATCCTCTTCTCGGGTGGGATCGTCAGCGGCTACGTCGCCGACTCGGGGGACCGCTACGGCGAGCTCCTGACCGGCATCACACAGTACACGAGCACAACGTCGGACCACCTGCCGGTCCTCGCGCGGTTCTCGCTTCAGGCCGTCGCCGGCGAGGAGGACCCCTCGGCCGGGGCGATCGTGCTCGCGCCGGCCGCGCCGAGCCCGTTCCGCAGCGGGACGACGCTGCGCTTCACGCTCGCCGAGGCGTCTGATGTGTCCATCGACGTGCTCGACGTGCTCGGCCGGACGGTCGCACACGTCGGCGGGGCATACGGGTCAGGCGAGCACCGCGTCGCGCTCGACGGCTCGGGCCTCGCGGCCGGCGTGTACCGCGTCCGCCTGCGCGCGGGTGGCCTGGAGCGCGTCCAGACGGTTGTCCGGGCGCGGTAAGCCCGCCGCACCTGGGCCGCGCCTCGGCGGCGCGGCTGGCACGTCCCTGGCGATTTCACCCGTTGCGGCGGGACCCGTCGGTAGACTCGGTCCAGACAACCGACCTGCCCGATGCGCCCCTTTCTGCTCCTGCTCTTCGCCGCAGCCGCCCTCGGCGCGTGCGGCTCCGACTCGTCCTCGACCGGCGCCGCGTCGGGCGCCACGTCGGACGCCGACGGGCCCCTCGTGATCTACTCGGGCCGCAAGGATGTCCTCGTCGGGCCGCTCGTCGAGCGCTTCGAGCGCGAGACGGGCATCGACGTCGAGGTGAAGTACGGGACCGACGCCGCCCTCCTCGCGACCGTCGCCGAGGAAGGTGCGTCGAGCCCGGCGGACGTCTTCTGGGCCAACACAGAGGGCGCGCTCGTTGCCGCGGCTCCGCGGCTGATGGCGCTGCCGGACAGCCTTACGAGCCGGCCCGCCGCTTTCGCGGCTGACAGCGGCCGCTGGGTGCCGATCACGACGCGCTTCCGCGTGCTCGCCATCGCCCCGAGCCGCATCGACACCTCGGCGCTGCCGGCCTCGGTGATGGGCCTTCCAGGCGTCGCCGCCCTCCGCAGCCGCATCGGCTGGACGCCGACGTACTCGTCGTTCCAGGACTTCATCTCGGCGATGCGCGCGACCGAGGGCGAGCCCGCCACGGTCGCGTGGCTCGATGGCATGAAGGCGCTCCAGCCGCGGGCGTATGAGTCCAACGCGCCGATGCTCGAAGCCCTCGAAGCGGGCGAGATCGACGTCGCGCTGACGAACCACTACTACGTGCTCCGGCTGCTCGAAGGCGGCGAGGAGGGTGAGGTCGAGTCCGAGGAGGAGGAAGCTGCCGAGCGCGCCGCGGAGGAGGCCGCCGAGGCGCACGGCGACGCGGAGGACCGGCCGGACGTGGCGATGCACCACTTTGCCGCGGGCGACGTGGGCAACCTCGCCCTCGTGACCGGCGCGGGCGTCTTCACCGCCTCGCGCCGCCCGACGGCCGCGATGCGTTTTCTCGCGTTCCTGCTCTCGCCCGAGGCGCAGGCGTTCGCGGCCGAGGAGGTCCACGAGTACCCGGTCGTCCGTGGCACGGCCCTGCCCGGCTACATGATGCCGTTCGACCGGGCCGTCGCGCTCGGGCCGGACCTCGACGCGTCTGCGCTGTCGAGCCTCGACGAGACGCTCGCCCTGCTCCGCGGCCGCGACCTGCTGTAGGTGAGCACCGCCCCGGCGCGCCCGGCCCGCATCGGCGGCACTCGCCGGCGGGCCGGGGCGCTCGCTCGCGCCGCAGTGCGCGCTGCCACAGCCGTGCGCGGCGTGCCCGCGGCGCTTCGCCGGGCCGGGCCGGCGCGGTGGCTCGCCGTCCCCGTCGGGCTCGTCGTCGCCGGTGTGGCCGTGCCCCTCGTCTACCTCGTCCTGCGCGCGGCCGAGGCGGACCCCGCCGCGCTCGCGACCCTCGTCTGGCGCCCGCGGACGCTTCGCCTCGCGGGCCACACGGCCGGCCTCGCCGCGGCGGTCGTCGCGGTGGCGACGCTCGTGGCGGCGCCGCTCGCGTGGCTCGCCGCCCGGGCCGAAACACCCCGATTCCCGCGCGCCTTCCGCCGGTTCGTGACCGCGGCGGGCGTGCTGCCGCTCGCGCTGCCCGGCTACGTGATGGCGACGGCCCTGCTCGGCGCGACCGGTCCACGCGGGCTGCTCGCGGGGTGGCCGGGCGTCGTGCTGCCGCGGCCGGCGGGGTTCTGGGGCGCCCTCGCCGTGCTGACGCTGTCGACGTTCCCCTACCTCTTCCTCAACCTGCGTTCTGCGCTGGCCGGGCTGGATCCTGTATCCGAAGACGCCGCGCGCTCGCTCGGGCTGGGGCGGTGGGCCGTCGCGCGGCGCGTCGTCGTGCCGCAGCTGCGGCCGGCGTGGCTCGCCGGCGCCCTCTTGGTGGCGCTCCACGTCGTCGGCGACTTCGGCGTCGTCTCGCTCGTGCGGTTCGAGACGTTCAGCGGGGCGATCTACGTCCAGTACACGGCCTCGTACGACCGTGTCTACGCGGCGGCGCTCGCCCTCATGCTGCTCGCGCTGACGGTCGCGATCCTGGCGGCCGAGGCACGGCTGCTCGGTGCGGCGCGGTTTGCCCGCGGCGAGGCAGCCCGGCGGCCCGAGCGCATCCGCCTCGGCTGGGGGGCGCTTCCGGCGGTCACGTTTGCGGCTGCGGTCGCCGTCGCCGCCGTCGGCGTGCCGCTGGCGACGCTCGTGTTCTGGCTCGGCCGCGGACCGGTCGACGGGCCGCGCGTGTTCGTCGCGCTCGCGAACTCCGTCTCGGCGGCCGCCCCGGCGGCCCTCGTCGCGACACTGCTCGCCGTGCCCGTCGCCGTCGTCGGCGTGCGGCGGCCGGGTGGCATGGGGCGGCGGACCGCCCGCGCCGTCGAGCGCGTGGCGTACCTCGGATACGCGACGCCGCCGCTCGCGCTCGCGCTCGCCGTCGTCGCGTTTGCCGTCCGGGCGGCGCCGTTCGCTTACCAGACACTCGGGCTACTGGTCGCGGCGTACGTCGTCCACTTTCTGGCCGAGGCTGTCGGGCCCGTCCGCAGTGCCCTGCTGCAGGCGCCGCCGGCGGCCGAGTGGGCCGCGCGGAGCCTCGGCCGCTCGCCGCTCGGCGCGTTCCGCGGCGCGACCCTGCCACAGTTACGCGGCGGGCTCGCGACATCAGCAGCGTTCGTCTTCCTCTCCGTCCTCAAGGAGCTTCCGATCACGCTCCTGCTCGCGCCGCTCGGCTTCACGTCGCTCGCGGCGGGCGTCTGGAGCGCCGCCGGCGAGGCGCTCTACGCGACGGCGGCGCCGTACGCGCTCGTCATCGTGGTCGTCGCGGGCGCGCTCGTCGCCCTGCTGCTCGGCCGCGACCGCTAGGCCCCGTGCTCACGGTGCCGTTCGGCGCCACAGACCGTTCTCCGTAAGACGCGCGTGGGCGGAGACTGCACAGTTGCCCCCGAGCGCGCGCGTAGACTCGCCTACCCACTCCCCGCCGCCGTGCCTCCGCACCTCGCCGTCTCCTGCCTGTCGAAGCGCTACGACGCCGGCCTGCCGGTCGTCAATGGGCTCTCGCTGGACGTCGGCGAGGGCGAGTTGGTGGCGCTGCTCGGCCCGAGCGGCTGCGGCAAGACGACCGTCCTGCGCTGCCTCGCGGGCTTTATGCGGCCCGACCGCGGCACGGTTCGCCTGGGCGGCGATGTGCTGGACGACGATTCCGGGCGCCACGTCCCGACCGAGAAGCGCGGCATCGGCGTCGTGTTCCAGGAGAGCGCCCTCTTCCCGCACCTCTCGGCGTGGGACAACGTCGCGTTCGGGCTTCGCGAGTGGTCCCGGGTCGACCGCGACGCGCGCATCTCGCACGTGCTCAAGCTTGTCGGGATGACGGGCTTCGAGGCGCGCGCGCCGCACGCACTCTCGGGCGGGCAGCGGCAGCGCATCGCCCTCGCCCGCGCCCTCGCCCCGCGCCCGCGCCTGCTCCTGCTCGACGAGCCGTTTTCGAGCCTCGACGAGTTGCTGAGGGCCGAGATGCGGACGGAGGTCCGCGCCGCACTTCGCGCCGAGGGGACGACGGCGGTCCTCGTCACGCACGACCAGGAGGAGGCCCTCCAGACGGCCGACCGCGTCGCCGTCATGCAGGGTGGCCGCATCGAGCAGATCGGCACGCCCGAGGAGGTGTACACGGTCCCACGGACGCTCTTCGTCGCGCAGTTTCTCGGGCAGACCAACCTGATGCTCACGCATGCCGATGGCGACTGGGCCGAGACGGCGCTCGGGCGCGTCCGGCTGCACCGCGAGGCCCAGGGGACGGTCCTCGTCGCGCTGCGGCCCGAGCACCTCGCACTCTCGGCCGGAGACGCGGCCGAAGACGGCGCCAGGTCGGGGGCCATCGCGGAGCGCCTCTACCGCGGCCACGACGTCA
>DASWMO010000078.1:0-4597 GCA_036399715.1 Rubricoccaceae bacterium | reverse complement strand
ACGCCGCGGGCGACCGGGTCAACATGCTCGGAAACCCATTCGGGACGAGGCTCAGCGTCGCCGAGATCAACACGTGGCCCGGCGCGAGCACGACGCTCGCGAGCACCGTCGCCCAGATATGGGACGCCAACGCGAGGACGTACGACGTCTCCGTAACGTACCCGACCGTCGCTCCCTGGCAGGGATTCTTCGTAGAGGGCGCGACCGCCGGCACCCTCACGATCCCTGCCTCGGCCCGTACCACCGGGGGCGTCTTTGAGCGAGCAGCGGGCGCCGCAGCCGCCCCGGCCCCGCTCGTCGCCTTCACCCTCGCCCAGGCCGGCGGCCCGCTCCGCGACCGGGCCGCCGTGGTCACGTTCCCCCATGGGGCGACCGACGGGACCGACCCCTCCGACGCCTCGAAGCTGGCCCCGATGGCCGACGCCTACGTGATGGCCGCCTTCGGGGACGCCGACGCGCTCCGTTCGGTCGAGAGCCGGCCGGCTCCGACGGCCGCCCCCGTCGCCGTCCCGCTCTACGTCTCGTCGGTCGGGGCCGGCGGGGCCCTCGTCCTCTCGTGGCCGCTCTTCGAGGGCGTCCCGGCCGAGTGGGTGCTCACGTTGACGGACCTCATGACCAGCGGGACGGTCGACCTCCGAACGACCGCGAGCTACGCGTTCACGGTCCAGCCTGAGCCGGCGCGCGGCACACTGGCTCTGCCCACGGCCCGCGCCACGGCGACGGGCCCGGCCCGGTTCGTCGTGACCGTCGAGCCCCGCGGTGCGACGGCCGGCGAGCATGGCCCACAGACAGCACTCGCGCTGGGCGCGCCGCAGCCGAACCCGGCCTCGGAGTCCGCGACAGTCGGGTACGCCCTTCCCGAGGCCGGCCTAGTCCGGCTCAGCGTCGTCGACCTGCTCGGCCGCGAGGTGGCCGTGCTGGACGCGGGCGACCGGGCGGCGGGCCCGCACACCGCGCGTTTGGACGCGCACCACCTCGCGCCCGGTGTCTACGTTGTCCGCCTCGCCACGGCTGGTCGGGTACTGACACGTCGGGTCGTGGTGGCGCGGTAGACGCTCGGGCCCGCTCCATGGGTTCGTGCCCGGCGGGGTGCGTTCGCGTTGGCCGACGGCTACACTAGCCCGCGCCCGAACTCGGACGAGGGCGAGGCCGACGAGATGCTCCGCAGCGTCCTCGGCTCGGTCTTCCCACGGTGAGCCCCGTGCTGGAAAGATCGCGGGCACCATCTCCCGCTCGGGGCGAGCGGAGTGCCCGGTCGTTAGGGCTGCGTTCAGTCTTTTGTGTTGGCCAGCGAGTCATCTACGGCCGCCAGCGTCGGGGGCCGGCCCGAAGCACGGGACTAGCTTCGGCACGCCGGCCTCGAACAACGACGTCGTGGTGCTCTGCTACGACGAGATGGGCACGCTGGAATGGGAGCGACGGGTTGACCTCGGCGGATTCGAGCTCCCGGCCAGCCTCGGCGTGGCCGCGGAGGGCCATGTGCTCCTGGCCGTCCACGCCCTGGGCGCGGGTTACGCGGTTTCGCGCTACGGCCCAGACTGCACGCCCCTGTGGAGCGCGTACGAGGAAGGGGCTACCCTGCAAGACGTCGTCTTCGACGTGGCGGGGAACACCTACCTCGCCACGGCGGAGGGCGGGCGCGACGGGGCCACGAACGGGGCGGTCCGCCGCCTCGGCCCTGACGGGCAGGAGCTGTGGGCGGCTCCGACGGGCGCACCCAGACCGTCCCCCAACGGCTCGCCCTCGCGCCCGGCGCGGCGGCCGTCTACGCGGCCGGCGTGACGGCGCTCAGCGGCCAGGGCCCCCTCGCGCCCGGGTACCTGACCTCGATCCGCTTCCAGCAGGAGGCCACGACCGGGGGCGCACCCGTCGCCCCGGTCGCCAACGCCCTGCGGCTCGAGGGCGGCGCGCCGAACCCCTTCCGAGCGTCCACGCGCCTCGCCTACGCCCTGCCCACAGGCAGCTACGTCGCCCTCCGCGTGTTCGACGTGCTCGGCCGAGAGGTGGCCGTCCTCACCGAGGGCTTCCGGGCGGCGGGCGAGCACGAGGTGGAGTGGGCTCCACAGGGCTCCCGAGCCGGCTCTACGTCTGCCGCCTGGAGGTGCGCACCTCCGAGCGCGGCGCCGCCGTCGAGCGTACCGTCCGTGTCCACCTCGTCCGATGAACGGTGGCCCCAGGCCGCCACGTCCCCACAACTCACTGTACCATGCTCAACCTCTTTTCATTCGTCCGTAGGGCCCCCTTCGTGGCCCTCCTCGCGCTCCACGTCGCCGGGTGCGACACCACCAGCGTCCGCGCGTCGGACGTCCACACGCTTGACTACCTCGTCCCCATCAGCGGCGATGTCACGCTCGACGCGGCGCCCGCGCAAGGGGGCGGGAGGAGCCTCCTCGTCCGCCTCCTCAACGGGACGGAGAGGGGCGTCGGCTACAGCGCGTGCCCGTCCTCGCTCGAGCTCGAGCGGCTGAACGGTGAGGCGTGGGACCGCGTCCCCGTCGTCCTAGGTGAGCGGCCCGGGGTGTGCACGTCCGACCTCCGGTTCCTCTCGTCGCGTCACGTCGTGGAGTGGACGGTCGACCTCCCGGAGGGTGTGGGAGCGGGGCAGTTCCACGTGGCCACCGAGGTCGAGCTCATCGCGGCGGAGGGGAGCGGGCGCTTCCGGGTGGCGACGCAGCCGTTCGAGTATGGCCCCTGAGTCGCGCGGGATCGGCCGGTGGGCTGTGTCGATCGGGTCGCGCCCGTATCGTGAGCCTCCATCCCGTCATGCGGCGGGCCTCCCGCTCAGGAGGAGCTAGCCGCCCGTGCTTCTGCCGGACGTCTGGCCCGGGCAGGTGGGGTCCTTCCTGGGGGGAATGGACCGACCTCCTTGCCCGCGAGGCCCCCATGCCCCTCCGCCTCGTCCCTGCCGGCCCCCGAGCGCAGACGGCCCCGCACCGTTATAGGGGACGCAGACCCCGACGTGGCGGATACCCACGGCAGGAGGACGCTAAGTTGACATGTGTTTCGTCAGGGGTAGGTTGTCGCCCTCCCATACCGAGCAATGTTGGACGTGCTTCGTGCCCTCTGGGCGGCCGGCGCCATCAGCGCCGTTCTGCCCTGCGCCGGATGCGCCGGCCCCCCTCCCGCAGTCACCGCCGCCTCACACGCGCCTTTCCTGATGCCGAGTGCCGGGACCTCCCCGTGGCCGGTCGATGGGGAATCGAGGGCGGGCCTCTGGATCCGGCTCGAGCCTTCCGGCGTCCCGGACTTTACGCGCGAGTTGATCGACAGCCTCCGCGTCGTCGTGGACCACGAGGGGCGAACCCAGGTGCTCACGGGTTCGGCCTTCTCCCCGGTCGTCGGCGGAGGCGGGGGCCACCAGACCCGGTACCTCTACACTCCAACGTCCGGGGCCCTCTTCGTCACGCTCCAACTCCGGGCGGGTGGGAGAAGGCTCTTCCCGGACACGCAGCGGATCGAGCTGAGCCGGGACTGCTGGCACATGCTGAGCTACCGGGTCCGGGGTCCGGCCCCTCTCGGCGTACCCGTCCCTCCGCCGTACCCAAGAACCACGTTCCTCAGCCCGGCTCAGTCGCTCGACCCACCGTTGTTCCTCGACGTGTCCGTGTCCGAAGACTGCTTCACGAGCCCATTGCCCCCCTCGTGACGGGCCTCACTCCGTCGCCCACCTGTCCGCCACAGTACACGCTCCGCCCTCGCAATGCTACTTTCGAGGACGTGCAGGCCCTTTGGGAGGTGTTGGTCCTCCCAGAAGTGGAGGGACTTGTGCATTGGCTCCCGACGGCGATACATAGTGGCGGGCTCTTAGGCCCCCTTGTGCTTCACATGACCGGGGCGCGCCCCCGCTGCTACCCTCGTGCCTTTCTACTCTGCTCGGCTCGGCCGTACCCGTTCTGCGATCGCCCTCGGCGCCGCCCTCGTCGTCACGCTGACCGCTATCACCGCGTCTGCGTCCGGTGGCCTCCCTGAGATCCTCACGGCGCGTCCGACAGCCGAGCGAGCAGCGGTCGCCGCAGCTCCCGCCCGCCCGGTGCAGGCCACGTCCGCCTCCGCCGAGTTCTCTGTTGAAGAGGTCTCCGATGGAGAGGCCGACTCGCTGTCCGCCGAGGTGGAGGCCGAGGCCGAGGAAGTAGCGGAGGGCACGGCGTCGCCATATGCTCCGCTCCTCGCCCCGTCCGTCACGGCGAC
Source organism: Rubricoccaceae bacterium (assembly GCA_036399715.1). Lineage (GTDB taxonomy): Bacteria > Bacteroidota > Rhodothermia > Rhodothermales > Rubricoccaceae > DASVSE01. The sequence continues at coordinate 409 of DASWMO010000078.1, read as the reverse complement.
GCTGACGGCCGCGCTCGCGGACCCGGCCGACACCGAGGTCAACCCCGGCGACGTCCTCCGCTACATCGCCACGATCACGAACGCCGGCGCCGACGCCGCACTCGGGCTCGCGTACACGGGCACGCTCGACGCCAACACCACGCTCGTCCCCGGCTCGGTCCGGGTCTCGCCGCTGGCCTCGAACGACGCGTACCCGGGCGCCTATGCGGGCATTGCGTTCGGGGTCAATGCGGCCGCGGGCCTCCTCGCCAACGACTCCGGCGGGATTCCCGCGGCCACGGTCGCCTCGTTCGGCGGCGGGGCGGTCGGCGGCACGGCGGCGACGAACGCGGCCGGCACCACGGCGACCTTTGGGGCCGGGGGCTCGCTGACGGTCAATGCCGACGGGAGCTACTCGCTCACGGCGCCG
>DASWMO010000077.1:0-16234 GCA_036399715.1 Rubricoccaceae bacterium | reverse complement strand
ACCGAGCGGAAGGGACGCGGAATCACGTGGAAGGAATGCCCGACCGAGCCGAAGGAGCGCTCATCCGAGTCCCGGGAGTGGGTCGGCGGCGTCAGGCGTGCTCCTTGACGGCGATGAAGCGCAGGCGCGGGTAGTCCTCTTGCGCGCGGTCGAGCCAGAAGGCGGACTCGGCGAGAAAGACGAGGTCGCCGTCGGCGTCGCGGGCGAGGCGGCGCTTCTCGACGCGCGCGATGGCGTCGAGGTCCTCCTGCGCGCCGACGACCCACCGCGCGATCGTCCACGGCTGCGAGTCGAGGATGACCTCGACCCCGTACTCCCCTGCGAGGCGGGCGGCGACGACCTCGAACTGGAGCGGCCCGACGGCGGCGAGCAGCAGGTCGTTGTTGCCGAGCGGGCGGAGGCGCTGGATCGCGCCCTCTTCGGTGAGGTGCTGGATGCCCTTTTCCATCGGCTTCGCCTTCAGGGCGCTGTCGACGCGGGCGCGGCGGAAGTGCTCGGGCGCGAAGCTCGGGATGCCCGTAAAGCGCAGCGGCTCGCCCTCGGTCAGCGTGTCGCCGATGCGGATCGTGCCGTGGTTCGGGACGCCGATGATGTCGCCCGGGAAGGCCTCGTCCACGCCGGCCCGCTTTCGGGCCTGGAACAGCATCGCGTTGCCGACGCGGAGGTCACGCTCGCTCCGTTGCAGGCGCACGCGGAGGCCGCGCTCGAAGCGCCCCGAGACGATCCGCACGAACGCGACGCGGTCGCGGTGTGCGGGGTCCATGTTGGCCTGGATCTTGAAGACGAGGCCCGTGAATCCCGCCTCGGCCGGGTCGACCGTCCGGTCGGTCGCGTCGCGCGGCTGCGGCGGCGGGGCGATCTCGACGAACGTGTCCAGCATCGCCTCGACGCCGAGGCCACCCCTCGCGATGCCGAAAAAGACGGGCGTGAGCGTGCCTGCGCGGTAGGCGTCGAGCGAGAACGGCGTGCCCGCGCCGTCGAGCAGGTCGATGTCGGCCCGGAACTCGTCGGCCTGCCGGCCGAGGAGCGCGTCGAGCGCGGGGTCGTCCGGGCCCGTCACGTCGACCGGCTCGCCGGCCATGCCGCCCGCGGCGAGGGGCACGAACTGGCGCTGCGCGATGAGGTAGACACCCCGGAGGCGCCCGCCCGTCCCGACGGGCCATGCCATGGGCGTCGCGGCGATGCCGAGGCTGTCCTCGATGTCCTGCAGGAGGTCGAAAGGGTCGCGGCCTTCGAGGTCGAGCTTGTTGACGAACGTCAGGATGGGCGTGTCGCGCATCCGGCAGACCTCCATGAGCTGCCGCGTGCGGCTCTCGACGCCCTTGACGGAGTCGATGACCATCAGGGCCGAGTCGACGGCGGTGAGGACGCGGTAGGTGTCCTCGGAAAAGTCCTCGTGGCCGGGCGTGTCCAGCAGGTTCACGACGCAGTCGTTGTAGTCGAACTGCATCGCCGAGGCGGTGACGGAGATGCCGCGGTCGCGCTCGACGGCGAGCCAGTCGGACGAGCCCGCGCCTTTGCCTTTGCGCGAGCCGGTCGCCTCGGGCGTGTGGATGGCGCCGCCGAGGCGCAGCAGGCGCTCCGTCAGCGTCGTCTTGCCGGCGTCGGGGTGCGAGATGATGCCAAAGGTGCGGCGTCGGGCGACGGCGGCATCGAGCGCGGCGTCGGCGCGGGCGTCGGCCGGGGCGTCGGGGAGGGCGGGGGAGACGTCGGACACGGGGGCGGGGCGTTTCCCGGAGGCTACCGACGCGGCGCGTCCGGGGCCGCGAAGAGGTCGGAAATTGGTGCCGAAACCGGCGGCCCGGGCGGTCGTTTGGTCAAACAAATATCCCCGCCTCCGATGACCCTCACCGGCCTCCACCACGTCTCCGCGATCACGGCCCGCATCGCGGACAACAAGCGTTTCTACACCGAGACGCTGGGCATGCGCCTCGTCAAGCGGAGCGTGAACCAGGACGACGTCTCGGCCTACCACCTGTTCTACGCCGACGCGGCCGGCAGCCCGGGCACGGACCTGACGTTCTTCGACTACGCGGGCGCGCGGCGCGAGACGCCGGGCACGCGGAGCATCACGCGGACCGGCCTGCGGGTCTCGGGCGAGGCATCGCTGCAGTTCTGGGCGCAGCGCCTAGCCGCGGCCGGCGTCGTGCACGCGCCGATCACGGAGCGCGACGGGCGGCTGACGCTGGACTTCGAGGACGCTGAGGGCCAGCGCTTGATGCTCGTCGACGACGGCGGATTGGGCGATGCGCCGGTCGCGTGGGACGGGTCCGAGGTGCCGGCCGAGCACCAGATCCGCGGCCTCGGGCCCGTCGTGATGTCCGTTCCGGTGCTGGAGCCCACGGACCTGATGCTGCGGGCCGTCCTGAACATGCGGTCCGTGCGGACCTACGCGCACCCCGAGGGCGGGACGGTCCACGTCTACGAGATGGGCGAGGCCGGCGCGGGCGGGGCGCACGCCGAACTGCACGTCGCCGTCCAGCCCGAGATGCCGCCTGTGCGGCCGGGCGCGGGCGGCGTCCACCACGTCGCGTTCCGGACGCCGGACGAGGCGCAGTACCACGCGTGGGCGGCGCGGCTGACCGAGTTCGGGCTGCCGCACTCGGGCGAGGTGGACCGCTACTACTTCCGCAGCCTGTACGTCCGCGAGCCCGGCGGCATCCTGTTCGAGATCGCGACCGACGGGCCGGGCTTCGGCGTGGACGAGGACCCGGCGACGCTCGGCGAGACGGTCGTGCTGCCGCCGTTTCTGGAGGTGCGGCGCGCCGAGATCCTCGCCGGCCTGACGCCGATCGGGTAGGCGGCGGCCGGCGCGAATCCCCGATTCGGGGGATGGACCGCTGGCACGGAATCGCCGACGTTGCGGGCGTCCTGTGACACCCCCGCCGTGGACCACGGGGCTCCCATCCAGCCTCGGCCGACAGACGCCCGAGCCGTGTGGCCACACAGGGGTGAACCGCCGAGCCCACCCGCCACTGAGCGTCATGCGTCGACTCATTGCCCTTCTCGCCTGTACCGTTCTCTCCGTCCCGGTTCACGCGCAGGCCATTTCCGCCGGCGGGCCGGGCGGCGGAGACGTCCGCGACCTCGTCCGCGCGCCCGGCGGGCCGGTGTACGCCGGAATGGCCCGCGGCGGCGTCTTCCGCTCGGACGACGGCGGGCTGACGTGGGCGCCGCTCCGCGACGGGATGGTGCGGTTCGGCGTCAACGACCTCGCTTTCGGAACCGACGGTGCGCTCTACGCAGCGGGGGCCCGGTTCGGCACCTCGTTCGACGGCGTGGCGGCAGTCTACCGTCTCGCGCCCGGCGCGACGACGTGGACCGATGTCACGGGCAATCTCGCCGTCTTCCTCGGGCTACCGGTCGAGTCCATGCTCGCTCTCCCCGACGGCGTCCTCCTCGCCGGCTACTCGGGCGGGCTGTACCGCTCAGCCAACGGCGGGCAGACGTGGACGGACGTTCCCAGTGCGCAGTCCAAACCATTCTGGACGATGCTCCGCGCGTCCGACGGCACGCTCTACGCCGGCTCCGGATCGTCCAACCGGGTGCTTCGCTCCGACGACGCCGGGCTGACGTGGACGGCAGCCGGAGCGGGGCTTCCGGATGTCGAGTACCGCGCGCCACTTTTCGAGGCGGCTGACGGCGCCATCCTCGCCGCGCCTGGCCTGTTCTTCTACACGACCACCCGCGGCGCGACGTGGCAGCAGGCAGCCCACCCCTTTCCGAGCAGCACTGGCGGCTTCGCCCGCGACCCCGACGGGCGAATCCACGCCTCGGGCGAGTCGGGCTACGTCTTCTCGGTCGACAACGGCCGCTCGTGGACGGGGAGCGGCCACAACTCCGCCGGGATCTACCACTTCCCCCGCGCCATCGTCCGGGCGGACGACGGGCGGATGCTCGTCGGGACGCGCGACCACGGCGTGATCCGCTCGGACGCGGCGTTCTACCTGTGGCAGCCGTCGAACCCTGGCCTCGGCGCTGCCCGGATCTACGACCTCGCCGCCGGGCCGGACGGGCGGTTCTATGCCGGGGCCGGCGACGAGGCGTACCGCTCGGCGACGGGGGCCGGACCGTGGGAGCCGCTGGGCGCCCGGGTCGCCTACGCCTACACCGTCGCCCCGACGGCCGACGCGGTCTTCGTGGGCTCGCTGTCCGGGCAGGTCGTCCGGCTCCGCGACGGGACGCGAACCTCCCTCGGCGTCGCCCCGGGCGCGGGCGACGTGTACTCGATCCTCCCGCTGGCGAGCGGGCGCCTCGTCGCCTACGCCCGGGGCAACATCTACGTCTCCGACGACGCCGCGGCGACGTGGACGCGGACGCTCGACCGCTTTTCAGGCTTCGACGACACGCTCATCCGGGGCGGCGACGGCCATCTGTACACCGCCAACGACGACGGGCTCTTCCGCTCGACCGACGACGGGCAGACGTGGACGCTCGTGACGGCCACCTTCGGCCAGGGACAAACGATTCGGGTGAGTGAGGTCGCTCAGGCCGGGGGGCGGCTCTATGCCGCCGTCAGCAACGTCGTTCTCCGCTCGGCCGACGGCGGGGCGACCTGGGCCTTCACGCAACTCCCCCCGTTCGGCAACCTCGTGGAGGTGCTCCACGTGGACGCCGACGGCGCCCTGTGGGTCGGCGCGAGCTACGGGCTGTACCGCTCGGGCGATGGCGGGGCGACGTTCGAGGACCGGAGCGCCGGGCTCTACGATCCCAGCGTGACGGACATCCTCCCGCTCGGCGCGGGCACCCGGGGCGGGTTCCAGGGAACGGCCGGGCTGCTCGTCGGGACACAGGGCGGCGGCGCCTTCACAGTCGGCGCAGGCGGCACGGCCGAGGAGCCGACGGCCGACGCGTCGATGGCGCTCCGGCTCGACGCCTACCCCAACCCGACGGCCGGTACGCTCACGGTCGCCGCCACGGTGACGGCTCCCGGGGACGTGCGGGTCGGCGTGTACGACGTGCTGGGGCGGCGTGTAGCAACGGTTCTCGACCGTGCCCTCGGCGCCGGCCGGCACGACGTCCCGTTCGACGCCTCGGCGCTCCCGGCAGGCGTCTACACCATCCGGATGGAGGCTGGCGGTGTCTGGGCGGTCCGCACCTTCACTCGGCTCCGGTAATCGGGCGCCGCGGCGCCGAAGCCGGGCATGCCGATCGGATGAGCGGTCAGGCTGCCAGCCGGGCGGCGGCGAGGAAGCCGTAGAGCGTACCTGGCAGGTCCGCGAGGCGCTTCAGCTCCATGCTCTACTGTGGAAACAGGCGCTCGTCCGTCCCGGTGAGGTCGGCGGCCGGGCCTTCGGCGAGGACGCACACGTCGGCGTGCCGGGCGTCGGTGCGGATCCGCTCGTAGGCCGCCCACACGGCGTCCTTGGAGCCTTCGAGCCACTGCACGAACTGCCCCGGGACGTCGGGCAGGCGCGTCAACTCTCCGTACATCAGCAGGCCTGTGACGCCGTCGGCGGCGTTGCGCGGCACGGACGCCAGCAGGATCCGGTCGAGGTCGGCGGAGGTCTGGGCGGACCGCGCGTCGGACTGGTACAGCAGGGCGTAGACGGGCGTGCTCACAGGCGAAGGGCAGGTCAGGGGCTCACGATACGGCCGACGTGTGTGGAATATGCGTCGGACGCCGCGCGATCAGGGAAGCCCTGACGGCGACCGCGACCGCGAGCAAGAGCGCCCCGACAGGCAGCGTCTGGATCCCCGCGAGGTGCACGACGAGGGCCAAGATGGCCCCGACTGCGGCGATGGCCGCGTAGACCTGCCGCGCCCGAGACGCCCGCCCGGCGCCGCGACCGGCGCCGAAGGCGAGCCACAGGTGGCCCGGGAAGGCCCAGAGCAGGTTCAGGTTCGGCCCCGTCACTGTGTGGTCTGTCGCGAGCCACAGGAACGCGATGACGAGGCCGGCGACGCCGGCGACGCCGAACAGGACCGCGTCCGCGATCCGCCCGAGGCGAGCGAACCTCGCCGGCCGAAGCGCCGAGGCGAGCCACCCGAGCCCGAGCAAGGCGAGCAGGGCCGGCACGACGGGCTCGGTTCGCTCGGGGACCTGGCCTGCCCCGGGCACCCAGAACAGCGTGTCCCGCGAGGCGACGAGCGGCTGCCCGCCGACGGTCGCGCGGTCGAGGGCGGCAGCGAGGCCGACCGGCAGAAACGTCTGCTCGCGGTCCGTCGCCGGCCGGTCCGTGGGCGTCCCGACGGCGAGGTTCATGCCGAACGCGATCGTCGGCGTGCCGCGCGTGTTCTCGTAGAGCAACTCGCGGAAGGTCGGGTGCGTCTCGGCGGGGGCGAGGACGACGCGGCCCTGACCGGCCTCGGCCGTCGCGCGCTCGATGACGTCGAGCAGGCGCGTCGAGCAGTTGTCGAAGAGGAAGTTGTAGCGGTAGGCGCGGTTCTCGGGGCGGGCGTTCTCGTCGAGGTTGGCGAGGAGCGCCTCCGCCGTGGCGGGCGTCAGGGCGAGGCGCTGCTCGATGATCGGGCGCTCGAGGTACTGGTACTTGGCGAGTTCGTCGGCGAAGGGGCCCGTGTCGAGGATGTAGTCCAGCTGGCCGCGCGCGAAGCGGGCCATGAAGAAGGGCTGGTCGAAGTCGAACGTGCCGAAGTTGTAGGTCCGGTCCAGTCCGCGGGCGTCGCTGCGGAAGCGGAGCGCGCTGTGGCCGAAGAGGCTGTAAACCTCTTTTCCGGGCAGCATCGTCAGGAGTGAGACCGTGAGCGTGTCGGCCGGCACCGACGTGGAGGGCGAACCGAGCGGCGGGGCGAGCGGGACAGGGGGCGCCTGCGCCGAGGCGGAGGCAGCGAGCAGGAGCAGGGCGAGGAGGCGCATTCCGAAAGGTACCGGGACGGCGCGGCCGGGGCGCGTCGGGCGTGTGGGATGCGAGTGGAACGCACGAACCCGCCCCGCGCGTAGGCGCCTCGCGATGTGGCCCCCGTTAGAATGGGGACCAACCGCCCACCGCCCTCACGCCCCGTGACCCGCCGCGCCCGCACCCGCCTCGTCCTCGACCGCCTCCGCGCCGCGATCCCGCGCGCCGAGACCGAACTCGACTTCCGCAACCCGTTCGAACTGCTCGTCGCCGTGATCCTCTCGGCGCAGTGCACCGATAAGCGCATCAACCTCGTCACGCCGGCCCTGTTCGAGGCATACCCGACGGCGGCTGCGATGGCGCAGGCCACGGCCGACGATATCCGGCCGTACATCGCGTCCGTCTCGTATCCTAACAACAAGGCGACGGCCCTCGCCGAGACGGCGCGCGCACTCGTCGAGCGCTTCGGCGGCGAGGTCCCCCGCGACCACGCGGACCTGACCACGCTGCGCGGCGTCGGGCGCAAGACGGCCAACGTCGTCGTGGCGGTCGCCTTCGACACGCCGGCCATCGCCGTCGACACGCACGTCTTCCGCGTCGCCAACCGCATCGGGCTCGTCAAAGACGCCCCGACGCCGCGGGCCGTCGAGGACGGGCTCGCGCGTGTGGTCCCGAAGGACGAGTGGGCCGAGGCGCACCACCTGCTCATCCTCCACGGCCGCCAGACGTGCGAGGCGCGCCAGCCGCACTGTGAGCGCTGCGTGCTCGCCGTGCCCGCCGAGACCGGCGAGACGGTGTGCGACTATGTCGCCGCGCTCCAGAAGCTCCCGCCGCCGCGGGCCGGCCTCGACCCGAGCCGCGGGCGCTACTACTCTGCCGCCGCCCGCCGCTACTTCGACACGCCGACGCTGCGCCCGGACCGCCTCGGCGTCGAGCAGATCGCGGACCCGTGGACGGGTTCGACGAACGTCTTCGACGCCCGCACCGGCAAGACGACGCGGCGCGTCCGCGACTACCGGGTGTAGGGCGAGCGGGGAACTGGCCGCGCCCTCAGAGTTCCAAGCCGCTAGCGGTCCACCGTACCTTCCCCGAAGCGCTTCCATCCCTGCCATGACGAGCCCGACCGACACCGACGCCCCGCTCTCCGCCTACGAAAAGGCCCCCTCGGACGGCTCGGCGCTGGACCCGCGCTGCATCCCCCAAACGCTCGACGGCGAGCCGCCGGTCGGCGACCAGATCGTCCGGCCGGACTATCCCGAGGAGGACGACCGCAACTGGGGCTTCCTCTTCGAGCGTCAGATGCAGATGCTGCCCGGGCGCGCCGGCGCGGCCTACCTCCGCGGCGTCGACACCCTCGGCATGACCGCCGAGCGGATCCCGGCCCTCGCTGACCTCTCGGCCGCGCTTGAGCGTACCGGCGGCTGGAAGGTGGCTCGCATTCCGGGTCTGCTCCACGAGCGCGACTTCTTTACGCTCCTCTCGCGCCGCCTCTTCCCGTCCACGGACTACATCCGCGGCTCGGACGAGCTGGACTACACGCCCGCACCGGACCTCTTCCACGACATCTTCGGCCACATGCCGATGCTGACCGAGCCCGCCTTCGCGGACTTCTACCAGCTCTTCGGGCAGGCCGCGCTGAGCGCCGAGGGCATCGACCGGCAGAGCCTGGAGCGCCTCCACTGGTTCACGGTCGAGTTCGGGCTCATCCGCGACCCCGACGAAATCCGCATCTTCGGGGCCGGCGTTTTGTCGTCCAAGGACGAGGTCGTCCACGCGCTCGACACGGCCGAGCAGCGGCCGTTCTCGATCGACGCCGTCATCAACCAGGACTACGAGGTCTGGCACCTCCAGCCGATCCTGTTCGTGCTGGAGAGCTTCGATCAACTCGTGACCGAGTTCCGCGCCTGGGCCGTCGGCCGCGGCCTGCTCCCGGCGGCCTAGCCCGCTAGCGCCCGAGAATTGCCTCGGCGACGCGCATCGCCGGGCCGACCGGAACGAGGCGCGTCGCCGCTGTCTGAACGCGGTTGATCATGCCCGGCACGACGCGCGGCGGTTGCGTGTGAGAGCGTCAAGCCCGGCCCGCGCGACCGTCTCGGCCGGGAGCACGCCCGTGAGCGCGTTCGCGAAAAATGCCGGCGACATGCCGGCGCGGGCGCCGAAGCCCGTCAGGACGGGGCCGGGGCAGAGGGACGTCGCGTGGACGCCCGATCCGCGCAGTTCGGCGTGGAGCGCGTCCGTGAACGAGAGGACGTAGGCCTTCGTCGCGGAATAGACGGCGAACGTCGGCGCGGGCACGAAGGCGGCTGTGCTCGCGACCGTCAGGATGCCGCCGCGGCGTGCGGCGAGCATGTCGGGCAGCAGCAGGCGCGCGAGGTCGGTCAGCGAGACCACGTTGAGCATCGCCATCGTGCGGATGTCGTCGGGGGCCGTCTCGGCAAAGCGCGCCCGCACGCCGACGCCCGCATTGGCGACGAGCACGTCGACCGACTCTGCCAGACGCGCGACGAGCGCCTCGGGAGCCCCTGGGGCGGCGAGGTCCGCGACGAGCGTCCGCGCGTCGCCGCCCCGCGCGCGGACCTCGGCGGCGACGGCGTCCAGTGCGGCTTCGGTCCGGGCGACGAGCAGCACGCGCGCGCCAACTGCGCCAAGTTGACGCGCGGTCTCGGCCCCGATTCCGCCCGAGGCGCCGGTCACGAGAGTTGTCCGGCCGCGGAAGAACAGGTCGAGCGTCATGAGGCGCGAGATCGGGTGCGTGCACTATTCTACGGCCCACCCCGCCCGACCTGCCGTGACCCGCCGCGCCCTGCTCGACCACGCGACGGCCCGCCTCGACGCGGCGGGCGTCGACGGCGCGCGCCGCTCGGCCGAGTGGATGCTCGAAGAGACGACCGGCGCGGGCCGCACGGCCCTCGTCTCCCAGCCCGACGCGCTCGTCGAGGCCTCCGCCGTCGCCCTGTTCGAGCGGATGGTCCGGCGGCGCCTCGCCCGCGAGCCGGTTCAGTATGTCCTCGGCCACGCCGACTTCTACGGCTTGCGGCTGACGGTCACGCCGTCCGTCCTCATCCCACGGCCCGAGACCGAGGAACTGGTGGAAGAGGCGCTGCGGCGCATTCGCGAGGTCGAACATCCGTGGATCCTCGACGTCGGGACGGGCTCGGGCGCGGTCGCCCTCGCCGTCAAGCACGAGCGGCCCGACGCCGAGGTGTTCGCCGTCGACGTGTCGCCCGAGGCGCTCGCGGTCGCGTCGGGCAACGCCGCCCGCCTAGGCCTCGCCGTCACGTTCATCTGCGCCGACGCCCTCCGGCCCCAGTTCGCCGCCGATGTCCCGCCGACGTTCAGCCTGATCGTGTCGAATCCACCCTACGTGCCGTCGAGCGAGCGCGCCGGGCTCGACCCCGAGGTCCGCGACCATGAGCCCGAACTGGCGCTGTTCGTCGACGACGCGGACCCGCTGCTGTTCTACCGGGCGCTCGCCGGCCACGCCGGGGCGCTCCTGGTGCCCGGCGGCTGGCTCGCGGCCGAGACGCACTGCGACCACGGCTCGGCCGTCTGCAACCTCTTCGCCGAGGCGGGCCTCGACGGCGCCGAGATCCTGCCCGACCTCTCCGGCCGCGACCGCATCGCGGTTGCCCGGCGCCCCGCATGACGAGAACGCGCCCACCCCGAACCGGGGCAGGCGCGCCTGGGGAGCCCGCCGGAGCAGGCACGCCTGAAGCTCAGGCCCCGCGGCCCGTCTTCTCCTGCAACTCGTCGATCTTGACCGACGCCTCGGCCTTCGTGAGGTCGTCGAGCGCCTCGGGGTCCTCGCCGGCCTGCTGCGCGAGCGTGTGCAGGTACGACTTCTGCGGGCCGGTCATCTCTTCGTCGCCGGTGGTCCACGTAGCGGGGTCCTTGACGGCGGACGGGTCGGTCTGGTCTTCTGGGGTCGACATGGATCTGGACAAGGCTGGTGGGAAGGGGAGAGGCGGACGCCTCGCAGGCAAGATGCCGCGCGGCGCTGCCAGCCCTCTGTCGCACCGCGCGGGCGCGATCTTCCGGCATCTCTTCCGCGTCGCTCTGTGACCCTCGGCCTATTCGGCGGCTCGTTCAACCCGCCTCACGTCGCGCACCTCGCGCTCGCCGAGGCGTGCGCGGAGGCGGCGGGCCTCGACCGCGTCCTGTGGACGCCCACGCCGGACCCGCCGCACAAAGGGGTGGCGGGCCTCGTCGCGCCCGAGCACCGCCTCGCGATGACCCGCCTCGCGACGGCCGGCAACGCGCGCTTTGCCGTCTCGGACATCGAGTTCCGCCGGCCCGGGCCGCACTACACCGTCGACACGCTCCGCGCGCTGCGCGCCGAGTACCCCGACGCCGACCTCGCGCTCGTCGTCGGCGGCGACAGCCTCGCCGGGTTCGCGTCGTGGCGCGAACCCGAGGCGATCCTGGCCCTCGCGCGCCTCGTCGTGTACCGCCGCCCCGGCACGGACCTCGCGGGCGTCGCGCCCGACCTGCTCGCCCGAACGACCCTGGCCGATGGACCCGCGCTCGATCTCTCGGCGAGCGAGCTTCGGGCCCGGATCGCGGCCGGCCGGAGCGTCCGCTACCTCGTCCCCGAGGCCGTCCTCGCCTACCTCGCCGAGCACCAGCTCTACGCCCCGTGACCCCGACCGAAAAAGCCGCCGGCCTGCTCATCGTCCGCCTCGGCAACAACCTCCCGCCGGCCCGCACGGCCGACGAGCAGGCCGACGACGTAGCGCGGCTTCTCGGCGAGCACCCCGTCGGCGGACTCATCCTGTTCAACGGCCGCTGGCCCGAGACACGCGCGACGCTGGCGCGCCTTCAGGCGCACTCGGACGCCGGGCTCCTCGTCACGACCGACATGGAGCGCGGCTTCGGGCAGCAGGCGCCGGGCGCGACGGTCTACCCGCACGCCGGCGCCTTCGCGCGCCTGCCCGACCCGGACGCCGAGGCGGCGGTCCGCGAGATGGCTGCCCAGTCCAGCCGCGAGGCACTCGCGGCCGGCGTCCACGTGACGTACTCGCCCGTCGCAGACGTAGACCGCAACCCGCGCAACCCGATCATCGGCGCACGAGCCTACGGGCCGGACGCGGAGCGGGCCGGGCGCCTCGTCGCCGCGTTCGTCGACGGTGTCCATGAGGCGGGCCAGATCGCGACGGCCAAGCACTTCCCCGGCCACGGCGGGACGGACGAGGATTCGCACGCGACGACGCCGACGGTAACCGACGCACGTGACGTGCTAGAGGCGACGGACCTCGTGCCGTTCCGGGCCGCCGTCGCGGCCGGCGTCGATGCCGTGATGACGGCCCACATCGCGGTCCCTGCCCTCGACCCGTCGGGCCTCATCGCGACGCGCTCGGCCCCGATTCTCCGCGGCCTCCTGCGCGATGAACTGGGCTTCGACGGCGTCGTGGTCACGGACAGCTTGCAGATGGCGGGGGCGAAAGAGGCCGGACGGACCGAGGCGGATCTCGCCGCCGACCTGCTCGCGGCCGGTGTCGACCTGTTCGTGGACGCCGTCGACCCGCGTGCGCTCATCGAAGGCCTCGGGCGGGCCGTCGAAGATGGACGGCTGGACGAGGCGCTGCTCGACGCCGCGCTCGCGCGCGTGCAGCGCCTCCGCGACCGACTGACGACGCGGTTCGGCGCGGGCATTTTCCGCGATCCGAGCCTCGCCTACTCGACAGCCATTGTCGGGCAGCCCGAGCATCAGGCGCTCGCTGAGCGTGTCGCCCTCGGCGCGCTCGACCTCGCCCGCGGCCCGCTCCCGAGGGACCTCGGCGACGGGGCGGGCGTGCTGTTCGTCGCCTTCCGCCGCCCGCCACTCCCCATCGAGCCCCCGGCGATGGCGTTCGCCGCCGCCGTCCGCGAGGCGTTCCCTGCCGCCGAGGTTCGCGAGATTCTGCCCGCGCCCCACTCGTCCGACGCCGATCTCGACGCCGTTCTCGCGCTCGGGCGCCAGTCCCGCCGCGTCGCCCTCGCGCCTGTCATCCGGCCGTCCGCATGGCACGCCTTCGGCCTCGCGGAGCGCGAGCAGCGTCTCGCCGACGCCCTCGCCGACGCGGCCCCGACGACGCTCCTCCTCCTCGGCGACCGCCGCGGCCTCGCCGGCTTCCCCCGCGCCGACTCGGCCCTCGTCGCCCACTCGGACGTCGCCGCGTCGCAGCGCGCGCTCATTGCCCGCCTCCGCTCCTAGCCCATGCCCCGCCCCACGCTCGATCCGGCCGAGGCGCGCGTCGCCGGTGCGCTCGCCGAAAAGGCCCTCGCGACGCCGGACCAGTACCCGCTGACGCTCGCGGGCCTCGTCGCGGCGTGCAACCAGAAGACCGCCCGCGAGCCCGTCACCGACCTCTCGGCGCGGGCCGTCACGGACGCGCTCGACCGCCTCGCGCGCCGCGGCCTCGCCGGCACCACGACCGGCTCGGGCCACCGCGTCGCCAAGTTCCGCCACACGCTCGACCGCGCGCTCGACCTCTCGCAGCGCGAACTCGCGGTCCTCGCCGTCCTGCTGCTGCGCGGGCCCCAGACGCCCGGCGAACTCCGCACGCGGACGGCCCGCCTCGTCGAGTTCGAGTCCGTCGAGGCCGTCGATGAGGCGCTGTGGATGCTCCGCGACCGCGACGAGCCGCTCGTCGCGACGCTGCCGCGGCGCCCCGGCCAGTCGGCCGACCGCGTCGCACATCTGCTCTCGGGCGCTCTGCCGGACGAGCCCGCGCCGCTCGCCGAGGAGGCGTTCGCGGGCCCGCCGCCGGTCTCAGATTTCGCGGCGCTCGTCGCCCGCGTCGAGGCGCTCGAAGCCGAGGTCGCCGCGCTCCGCGATGCGCTTGGCGGGTAGCGCAAAGCAGGGCTGACGGGAGTGATTTGGGCGATTCTGAGGTGACGGACCGGTGTCACTGCGGGTCCCGATTTTGACTCAGTTCAACTCCCCGCACCCATGACCCAGATCGGACCGACCAACGTCGAGCTCGCCGAGGCGCTCGAACAGATGGCCGAGTTGCTCGTCCGCCGCGGCGAGCACAACCCTTACCGTGTGCAGGCCTACCTTCAGGCCGCCGGCACGATCCGCGCGCTCGACGTGCCCGTCGCGACGATCTACGGCGACGGGGGCAAGGAGGCGCTCACGTCCCTGCCGGGCGTCGGCGTGAGCCTCGCCGGGCACCTCGCGCAGTACGTCGAGAGCGGCCGCATCGGCCTCCGCGACCGCCTTATGGCCGCCTCAGACCCCGTCGCGCTGCTCGAAACGCTGCCGTCCGTCGGTCACCGCCTCGCGGTCCGGCTCGTGGATGACATGAGCATCCGGTCGCTCGCCGAGCTGGAGCGCGCCGCGCACGACGGTCGCCTCGCGGCCATGCCGGGCGTCGGGCCGCGGACCGTCGAGGCGATCCGCCTGCAGCTCAACTCGATCCTCAACCGCTCGGCCCGCCGCCGCGCGCGCCGCGTTAACCGGCAGGTCGCGCAGATGATGGCGTCGGAGCGCTACGAGGCGCACCCGCTGCCCGCCGAGGAGCGCGAGGCGGACCGGCCCGCCGAGCGCCCGCTCGCGACGATCTACTCGCTCTTCCCGCCCGCGGCGGCCTAGAGCGCACGTGGGCCACATCGAGGGCGCGTCTCCATCCGAGGCGCGCCCTCTCGCGTTACTGGCCGCGGCGCTCGGCGAAGTCCAGAAAGCGGTGCGCGAGCGTCCGCGCGAGGTCCGGCGTGTTGCCCCACGCGCGGTTGTTGCCCACGACGTGCAGCGTCACGCCCGCGTCGATGGCCTTGTACATGAGGGCGACGGCCTCGTCGACCATCCGCTTCGCGGCGCCTGTTTCGCTCAGTTCCGGCACAGGCGCGTCGAACGGGTGCGCGAGGCGGAACGACTCGTCGAACGTCATCTCGCGGGGCTGCATGAGCCGGACGACCGCCTCGCCCGTGCCCGACGTGAACCGCTCGCCGACGAGCCGCCACTGGTCGCCGAGTGTCGGGAGCCACTGCCAGTGCGAAAAGCAGAAGCCGAGCCCGCGGCCGGCGAGCCAGTCGAGGTAGGCCGGCGAGAGCAGGTGCGGCGAGCGGACTTCGAGGTGCAGCGGCACGCCGCCCGGCGCCCCCGGCGGACCCGACGGCAGGTCCCGAACGAACCGGTCCCACTCCGCGACGAACGCCTCGGGCGAGGGGCTGTCGCGCGCCCGCTCGTACGGCTGCTCCAGAATTACGCCCGCGAGCTTCACCCCGAGCAGGTCGCGCGCCGGCGCGAGAAAGTGCGCCTCGAAGGCGTCCGAGTCCAGAAACGCCGGGTTCTCGACGTACTGCACCCGCCCCGCGACCGTCCGCCGGACGCGCCGCGCCAGAAACTGCTGCGGTGCCTTGAGCAGAAAGCGCGCGCTCGGCGGGGCATGATCCGCGTACTGCTGCAGCTGAAACACACCCGGCGACGGCGTGCCCGCCGGGTCCAGGAGCGGCCGGTAATACGTGAAGTCGATCTCCAGGTCGGGGAAGTGAAGGAAGTAGTCCTCGGCCGATGCGACCGGCAGCGTCCGATCGTCCAGCGACTCGTTCCCGACGCGCTTCGGCTTGGACGTCACCTCGCCGGCCCACACGTCGCGCGGGTACACCTGCCCGATCCAGCCCGCGGATCGGTCTGAGGCCGACCCGATCCGCACGTTCGGGTGCAGCCCGCGCACGTCGTAGCGGTCCGCCTCCGCCCGGCGCTCTTCGACCGACCGTGGGCTCGCGTCCTGCCTGCTCATAGCCGCTCGCCCGACACGACCGCGACCGGCCCTTCGAGCGCCCCGGCCGGGCCGTCGGCCTCGTCGTCGGGGTCCAGAATCGGCGGGGGCGACTCGCCGCGGAGCATCTGCTTGAGCACGTTCCCCGCCACGACGAGCCCGATGCCGAACACCAACTGGAACGTGAGCATGCGCCACGCGATCAGGACCGGCCCGATAAAACCGTCCGGCAGTAGGGGGCCAAGGTAGAGGACCCCGAGCGCCTCGATGCCGCCCGCACCGCCCGGCGTCGGCATGGCGAGGCCAGCGAGCCAGAGCCCGGCCGAGCGGATGACGTAGAGCGTCGCGCGGAACGAGCCGTACTCGGGAAAGTGCTCCACGTCCTGCGGCACATCTGCCACGAAGCTCAGCGCCACCATCAGCAGGATGCCGTAGCGCGCGATCCAGTACAGCGCCGTGTAGCCCACACCGATGGCGTAGAACCGCAGCGGCTTGTGCCGCAGCCGCCGCGCCTGCTGCCCCAGCCGCCGCGTCTCGCGCCGGACCGTCGGCTCGAAGCGCCGCAGCCACTTCAGCCGCACGACGTAGCCCGCGACGGTCTCGATGAGTTCGGGCCGGACGAGGGTCGCGTAGGCGAAAAACGAGATGTACACGAGCAGCCCGCCGAGATACGCAGCAACGGTCCCGACGCCCGCTGCGCCGAGTGTCGTCGGGAAGACGGGCAGCCAGATCGCC
>DASWMO010000076.1:0-22688 GCA_036399715.1 Rubricoccaceae bacterium | reverse complement strand
AAGAAGAGCATCCAAGTGCGCGAGTACCGATCGTAGACCGGCTTTTCCTCGTAGCGGCTCGGGTCTTCGGGATCGTACACCACCTCAAGGCGCTCGTAATACGCTCGCGGCTCTGATGTCTCTACGGAGGCGTTCACGGATTGGCCCTCTTGCGTCTGGAACCGGTAGTGAGCAGTCGTCCCGGCGAAGTCGGATTCTCCATACCGGCTGAGCGTCACGGGCGCGACGACGCCCCGGCTCTCAAGAGCGACGTGGGATCTGTGCTCAGGCACGCCGACCACCGTGCTGAACGTCAGTCCGATGAGGGCAGCGGCGAGTCGCCTTTTTCGCTTCGGGCTCAAGACAGGATGTATAACATTTGGCCGCTCTGCCGCCGCACTGCGCAGCGTGTCGACCGAGGCGCAGGATACACTGAGGTAATTACAGCGCACACAGTGGCCGTGCGGTCGGCCGCAGCGGCGGGTTCGCTGGCACAGCGAGAGCGGTCAGCCGAGGAGCGCGAGGATCACGCCGACGAACGCCCACGCAAGAACAGCCAGCCCCGGCAAAATGGCCGCTCCAACCGCTAGTGTGGCGCGCCTTCGCCCTCGGCTCGGCTCTGTCTGGACTCGGTACATCCGAAGCCACACCAGCGCGAGAAGTGCGAGGACTGGTGCGGCAAAGAGCCCGAGCGAGGCGACGGCGAAGAGGGTGGCGGAGGGAATCCCCGGCCCGCGTCCGAGGCTTGCCTCGTAGAGCACCCACGTCACGACGAGCGCCGCCGAGACGAGCCCGGTGCCGAGGGCGAGGCGGTAGCTGTTCCGAGGTGACGGGAGGATTTCCAAAGCCAGCGAACACATGGTGGCTCAGCGGCTGCACTAACGCCGAGGCGCGGGAGAACGAAAGTAGACGCCGACGACTGAAGAAAGGCGACGCTAGCTGTGCGGTCGGATGCAGCCGCGAGTTCTACCGCCACGGGGTTAGGGCACCACGACTTCACGAATACACGCCTCGTTGTCCAGCACCTTCTGTCGAAACGGTTCGCCGAGCACCTGCTCGTAGACGAAGCTCGTCGCTTCGGCCCGCTCATCACTGCGCCAGTCCACTGGATCAGCCAAACCGTACACGGTCAGCTCCGTTTTGCACTCGTCGATCCAGAGGAGGACGCCACTCCCGAGCCCGCACCCGTCGCCCGAGACGTAGTCGGTCGTCGGCGGCGCGTCCCGGCACGGGCTGAGAGCGAGGTACCGCGTGCAGCCGTGGAGGCAGGTGTAGAACGGCGTTCCCCAAACGCGGTCGGACGAGAAGTAGAACCAAGTCCCGAGAGCCGCGACGAGGGCGAGCATCACCAGAACGACGGTCCGCTTCGGCATAGAGAGAGTGGCGGCAGAACATGTTGCGGCTCAGCTGCCGCACGACAAGCGCCGAGATGGCGCTCAGCGCGAAAGTAGACGCAGACGGCTGACCGGCAACGACGCTGACCGTGCGGTCGGCTGCAGCCGCGAGTTAGCCAGCTTGGAGAGGCTACAGGACGTTGCTCACCAAAACAGAGCCGAGCGCGAGCGCGTACCCGGCGAGCGCGACGGCCCCGTTCCGCCGTGCTACAGCAACTGAGAACACGACAGCAACGCCGAGAGCGAGCAGCCCACGTGTGAGAGATGCGCTCGCGTACGTCTCTGCCGAGCGGTACTTCTCGCCGCCGTTCTCGATCATGACCTCCGCCCCGAAGTGATATCCCTCGATGGTCTCGGGGTTGGCTTCTATCCCAATCTTGTACCACTCGCTCAGACAGAGTGCCCCGAACAGGAGCACGATGAACAGGCCAGGCCCTGCGATCCAACGGGCGTTCCGATTGAGCATCCGCGTTTGGAGGGCTGGCTAACAAGTATTAGACGGAACGATTCCGGATAAACCCGGAGCGCGCCGTCCGCATAACGTGCGGAGCATACCGCCCTTTTCAGCCAGACGCCATCAAGCGGGAGCATGTCCTGAGTCGTCCGGATATCGCGCAGGCGGCGTCCGGGGCCTCTACCCCCGCGGTACGCCCAGCATCTCCAGCAGGTGCGGCTTCCCCCGCAGCACCACCCGCCCGTGCCCCTGCATCGTCAGCATCCACTTGCTCAGCGCCTTCTCCGCCTCCCCCCGCTCGTCCGACGCCCCGTCCGCCAGCGACGCCTGCGTGTCCTGATCCGTCAGCCGCTTCTCCGCCTCGTCCACCGCCGCGTCCAGCGCGTCCAGGTGCCCCGGCCCGATCTCCGTGTCCGCCGCGATCCGCTCCATCAGCCGCTTCTTCCGCGCCTCGCCCGTAAACAGCCGCATCCGCTCCAGCCGCGCCCCATAAGACTGCTTGAACCGCCCCCGCAGCCCCAGCGCCGTCAGCACCTCCGGATCGTCCGCGAACACCACCCGCGCCGTCTCCGCCAGCGGCTTGTACAGCGCGTGCGCCTCCCGCAACTCGTCGTTCTGGTCCGCCGTCGCCGAGAGCCGGTCCCCGATCTCCTCGTCCTGCTCCCCGATCTCCTGGCGGAACGCGTCCAGCAGCGCCTGCCCCTCCGGAATCTTCTCCGCCGCCGTGTAGTGGCGCGGCCCCATCGCCGCCATGATCTCGGGATGCGTCGCCAGCGCCTCCAGCGCCCCCACCGCCTTCAGGATCTTATCCGACGCCCGAAGACTCGGGAAACTGCGGTTCTGCGAAGGCGAGCCACTCATGGTGCAACAGAGAAAGAGGAAAAGCGCGGCAGAACTGCCGCCCGCCGAACATACCGAACCCCGCCTGCGCGGCAATCTCCCCTCCTCTTCCCGGCTGACAAACGCCTCCCCACGCCCGCCACCGCCTCACGCCCCTCGCCAACGGCTCCCACGAGCCGCCAACTCCTCACCGGACCCGCCAACGGCCCACATGCTTATAAAACAAGCCATGTAAGCCAACAACCTACCTTCAGTCGGGTAAATGCATCACGCACCTCACCAACGAAACTTTCCAGACCCAACGCCTCAAGAATAACAGGAAGCGTCAGCCGTGCACGAGGTCGAACCACACCACGAGCAGCGGCACCGCCACCACCGCCGCGTCGATCCGGTCCAGCAGCCCCCCGTGCCCCGGCAGCAGCGACGCCGAGTCCTTCACCTCCACGGACCGTTTGAAGTGGCTCTCCGCGAGGTCCCCGAACGGGCTCGCGATCCCCGCCGCGACCGTGATCGCCACCACGTCCGCCCACGTCAGCACGTCCACCAACGGCGTCAGCCGCCAGAAGCCGGCCGCAAACACGGCCGCCCCGACGACGCCTCCCGCGGCCCCCTCCCACGTCTTCTTCGGCGAGACGCGCGGAAAGAGCGGGTGCCGCCCGAACGCCCGCCCGGCGAAGTACGCGAACGAGTCCGCCGCCCAGACGCTGAACAGGACGGCCGCCGTGATCCAGAACGCCCCATTCTCCGCCCCGTCCAGCCACGGCCGCGGCACGACGCGGAGCGCGACGAGCGAGCCGCACACGGCCGCCGGGTAGACCACGCCGAACAGCGTCGCCGCCGCATCCAGCAGCGGCGTCTTGGGCCGCACGTACAGCACCGCCACCAGAATCGCCATCAGCCCGACCACGAGCAGCGGCTCGGCGAGGGGCACGAGCGGGCGCACGATGGCGACCGCCCCCATCGCCAGCCCGAGCCACACGAGCGGACGCGTGCCAGCCCGCGCCAGCATGTCGTACGCCTCATGCTGCGCGAGCAGGCCGATCAGGAGAATCATCGCCCCGAAGACCCACCCACCGAACCAGATCGTCCACACGACGACGAACGCGCCGGCGAGGCCGGTGAGAATGCGCTGGACGAGGTTGGACATGGGCGGGCAGGAGTCGGGCGGCGGCCCGACGGTCGGCTAGACGACGCCGCGCGTGCCCGAGAGGTCGTCGGCGTTGTCCTCGCGGTCGTCCGGGACGTCGAAGCTGATGCCCTCGATGCCCGAGTCCAGCATCGCCTCGTCCTCGGGCGAGTGCGCGTCCGGCGCCATGAGGTCCGCGGACATCGCCGCGTCTTCGAGGTCGCTGTCCGACATCATCGGCTCCGCGAGCAGGGCGCGGGCAGCCGCCTCCTCCTCAGGGCGCACCATCACATGCACGGCCGCGAGGTCGCCGACGTTGAGGTTGAAGCTGTGGTCGCGCTGCGTGAACACGACGGCCGCGAGGCCTTCCTCGTCGAGACGGTCGCGGACGAGGTCGGCCTCGAAGTCGGTGGAGCACTCGAAGATGGACACCCAGCCTTCGAAGGTGCGGGCGTCGCGCGAGGCGTCGTCGGTGTTCTCGGGCGGGCCGGAGGGCTCTTTCATGACGGGACGGCGAGAGGTGCCGGGAGAGGGACAGAGGAGACGGGCGCGGCGTCGGGTCGGCCGCCGGTGAGCGCGGCCCGGTGCGCGAGCATCAGGCGCACGATGGCGGTTACGGCAGCGAGACCCGCGAGCGCGAGCGCGGCCGAAACATACCACGGCCCACCCACCTCGCCGACGGCCTCGGGGTCCAGATCGGCCCGCCCGCGCAAGGCCACCGAGACGCCGACGGCGAGGCCATTGTTGAGCGCGTGCACGAGGACGCCGCTCCACAGGCTGCCCGTCGCCCAGACGACGAAGCAGAGGTACGCGCCGAGGATCGAGAGCGGCAAGAGCTGCCCCGCCGACAGGTGGTACGCCCCGAACGTCAGCCCGACGACGGCGAACGTCGCGACGGGCGGCAGCCGCCGCTCGACCTGTCGCATGAGGTAGCCGCGGAACAGCACCTCCTCGAACACCGCCGGCACGAGCGCGACCGTGAGCACGAGAAAAACCGGCCCGAGGTCGCCGCCGAGGAGCAACCCCTCGAGCATCTCCGCCCGTGCGGCATCGGTCTCGCGGAGAAAATCCGGGAGGGGAACGAGGCTGTTGAGCTTACCCGCGACGAGCACGACTGGGTACAGCGCCGCCCAGCCGACGGCCGCGAGGCCGAGGCCGACGGCGTCGACGCGCCCAACTCGTAGAAACGGGACGGGCGCGCTGGTCGTGAGGCGCGCGAGCCACCACGTAAACACCCCGAACCCGACCGCCTGCCCGACGGAGTTCCAGACGAGCACCGCATGTGCGTGCTCTCCGACGGTCGCCATGAGCATCTCCGCCGTAGGAGGCTCCGTCAGGCCCCGTCCGAGCAGGTCGATGAGGACCGTCGCCGCGACGCCGAGGTTGGCGACGAGTTGGAACACGACCCACCCGACGACGACGGCCAGTACGGCCGTCCAGACAGGCGAGAAGCCCGACCGGTCGAACCAGCCCCCGAGCGCGAACGGCTGCGCCCCGGGCCACGGGTCGACGCGCTCGGGCGGGGCCTCGAGGATCGATGAGAGGGGTGCGGGCGGGACGGCCGCGAGCGGCGCGGGAGAATCCGTGTTCAGAGCGGCGGCGGAGGGGCGGGCGCTATCCAACGGTGGAGCGGCCCGGCGGGTTCACAGAAGGCCGGGTATCGGCCAGTGCCGCTCAAACTCGACCGCGGCCCGGCTGCACTACGCCGCGACGGCGTCGGCGAGGCGGTCCACGACCGCCGCCCAGTCGCCGGCGAAGACCTCGACGGGCACGCCGCCGAGGGCCGCCGAGAGGTCGTCGGGCGTCCGCATGCCGTCGCGGTTGTCGAGAAAGAGGCCCTCGAAGTTGACAATGTCCGGCGGCAGCAGAACCAGGTCGCCGATCTCGCCGCGCTCGGCGAGCGGGCCGAGCGTCGCGGCGAGGCTCTTGAAGTTGAGCAGGCCCGAGACCGTCACGACGCTCCCGAAGAGCACGTTCTCGACCGCGACGACCTGCACGTCCAGCCCGCCTACGCCTTCGAGCACGGGCGCGACGCGCTCGCGCAGCAGCGGCGCCGTGAGCGTTCCCGTCGCGAGCGTCACGCGGCGCGGGGCTGGGAGCGCGTCGGGAAAGTCCTCGGACTGGAAGGCAAGCTCATTCAGAAAGTCGCGGCTCATCCCGACGCCGTTCTCCATGAGCGGGAAGCCGTCGTAGGCGTCCTCGTCCGGGAAGTCGAGCCCGGCGAGGATGTAGACCTCGTCCGAGAGGTAGACGAAGCCGCGGCCCATCGTCCCGCGGAAGTGCGCCTGCCACCGCGCGACCTGCCGGACGAGCATCCGCGCCTCCGCGGACGTCACGGGCCGGAGGTCGGCCAGCCGCTGCCGGTGCTCGGTCAGCCCGACGGGCACGATGCTCAGCGAGACGAGCTGCTCGTGGAGTTCGGAGAGTTCGAGGACGGTCCGGACGAGCATCCCGGCGTCGTTGTGGCCGGGCACGAGGACAATCTGGGCGTGCAGCTCGATGCCCTGTGCGGCGAGAAAGCGGAGCTTCTCCATCGCCCGGTCGCGGACCGTCCGGTGGCCCATCATCCGGGCGCGGGCCTCGTCGTCCGTGACGTGGATCGAGACGTACATCGGCGAGAGGCGCTGCTCGACGATGCGCGCGATGTCCCGCTCGCGCAGGTTCGTCATCGTGATGTAGTTGCCGTAGAGGAACGACATCCGAAAATCGCCGTCGCGGAAGTACAGCGTGTCCCGCAGGCCGACGGGGTTCTGGTCCACGAAGCAGAACACGCAGTCGTCGCCGCAGGTCTTGATGCGGAACTCGTCGAGGTCGGCCCCGAGCGGCTCGTCCGGCGCCTTGCGGACGGTCTGCTCCTCCATGCGTCCGCCGCGGCGCACGCGCAGCGTGAGGCGTTCTTCGGTCGTCTTGAACCGGAAGTCGAGTTCGTCCTCGACGGCCTCGCCGTTGACGGCGAGGACCTGGTCGCCCGCGGCCCACCCGAGGCGGGCAGCGATGGAGCCGGGATCGACGGAGGCGATGCGAACGGGCATGAGCGAGGCGAAACCTGGGGACCAAAGAACGGGCCCTGCGCCGTCTGCCCTGTTCGGGCCGTGTGAAACCCTCGGGCGTTCGCCGCGCGCACCGCTCGAACGGCCTACTCCGTTCCGACGACGATCGTCTGCTCGCGGCCCGGTCCCGTCCCGATGGTCGTGACGGGCACGCCAAGCTGCGTCTCGATGTACGCGACGTAGGCCTGCGCCTCGGCGGGGAGATCGGAGAACCGGCGGGCGCTGTCGAGGCGCTCGGCGAAACCGGGGAGCGCCTCGTAGACCGGCTCCGCCCGGCCGAGGACGCGCGCGTCGGCGGGGTATCGGTCCGTGAGCTTGCCGTCGATGCGGTAGGCCGTGCAGACGCGGATCTCGTCGAAGCCTGCGAGGACGTCGAGCTTGGTGAGCGCGAGCTCGGTGAAGCCGTTGAGGCGCGTCGCGTAGCGGAGCGCGACGAGGTCCAGCCAACCGCAGCGCCGCGGGCGGCCGGTCGTCGCGCCGAACTCGTGGCCCGTCGCGCGGAGGCGCTCGCCGGTCTCGTCGGTCAGTTCGGTCGGGAAGGGCCCGTTGCCGACGCGCGTCGAGTACGCCTTGACGATGCCGACGACGCGGTCGACGGCCGTCGGCGGGATGCCGAGGCCGGTGCAGGCGCCGCCGGCGGTCGGGCTGGAGGACGTCACGAACGGGTACGTCCCGTGGTCGACGTCGAGCAGTGCGCCCTGGGCGCCCTCGGCGAGGATGCGCTTCCCGGCCGCGAGCGCATCGTGGAGGTAGGCCGCCGTGTCGGTGACGTACGGGTCGATGGCAGCATCGAAGGCGACGTACTCGTCGACGATCGCATCTACGTTGAGGCGCGCGTCGCCGTAGATGCGCGCCAGGACGTCGTTCTTGTCCTCGATGGCCGCCGTGAGGCGGGCGCGGAGCGTGTCCCGGTCGAGCAGGTCCACGACGCGGATGCCCTGGCGGGCGACCTTGTCGACGTAGGCCGGGCCGATGCCGCGGCCGGTCGTGCCGATGGCCGAGCCGGGCTCGTCGGCGTCGGCGGCGCGCTCCTGGGCGCGGTCGAGCGCCTTGTGGTACGGCATGATGAGGTGCGCCGTGTGCGACACCTTCAGGCGGCCGGCGACCGAGAAGCCGCGGGCCTCGACGGCCCGGACCTCGTCCATGAACGCGGCCGGGTCGATCACGACGCCGTTGCCGACGACACAGACAGTCCCCTCGTGGAAGATGCCCGAGGGGATGAGGTGGAGCACGAACGTCTCCTCGACGCCGTCGGCGGTCGTCCACTGGATGGTGTGGCCGGCGTTGGCGCCGCCCTGGTACCGGGCGACGATGTCGACGTCGGGCGCGAGCAGGTCGACGATCTTGCCTTTGCCCTCGTCGCCCCACTGGGCGCCGATGACGATGGTGACGGGCATCGGGGTCGGGGTTGAGAGTGGGACAGGGACCGGGGACTGGCGGGAGAAACGCAGCCACTGCGGTCCCTGCCCCCATTCCCCTAATCCCTCGCCTCGGCGAACGAGGCGACGGCGGCGTCGACGCTCGGGAACGTCTGGAAGACGTCGAGCAGGCGCGTCGTGCGGAGCAGCATCTCGGTCCGCGGGCTGGGCCGGGCGAGGCACAGGTCGCCGCCGCCCGTGCGGGCGTTGGTCATCGCGCCGACGAGCATGCCGAGGCCCGACGAGTTCATGTGCCCGACGCCGCCGAGGTCCGCGACGGCGTGGACGGGCGTGCCGAGCGCGCGGAGCGCGTCGTGGAGGGCCGAGCCGTCGGGCCCGCCGAGGGCGTCGCCGTCGAGGGTGAAGACGGTGACGCCCTGCGTCGTGGTCTGAGAGATCGTCATCGGGTCGGGGGTCGGGGGTACGCGGTACAAGATGGACACAGAGTGCCACCCCGCACCGGGTACCCCGGACGCGAATTAGCGCGCGGCGGCGCGGACGGCGCGCGTGCGGACGGGAAAGCGCTCGCGCAGCAGGACCACGATCGGCGTCGAGACGAAGATCGAGGAGTACGTCCCGAGCACGATGCCGATGAGGAGCGCGAGCGCGAAGCCACGCAGTTCCTCGCCGCCGAACAGGAGCAGCACGACGAGCGCGATAAGCGTCGAGACGCCCGTGATGATCGTCCGCGAGAGCGTCGCGTTGATGGCCCGGTTGGCGAGCGTCGGGAACGACTCGCTGCGGTAGAGGCCCTCGGTCTCCCGGATGCGGTCGTACACGACGACCGTGTCGTTGACCGAGTAGCCGACGATCGTCAGCAGCGCCGCGATGATGGTCTGCGTGATTGTGAACGAGATCGGCGTAAAGGCGTTGAGAACGGCGAAGATGCCCAGGACCACGATCACGTCGTGGCCGAGCGTGAGAATCGCGCCGAGGCCGTAGCGCCAGTCGTAGCGCGCGAGGACGTAGAGCATGATCACGGCGAGGCCGCCGAGGACCGAGTAGAACGCGCCACGGTAGAGGTCGTCCGCGAAGCGGGCCCCGATGGTGTAGCTGTCGCCGACGACCGGGTTGGAGTCCGGGAAGGCGGCGGCGAGCGTCTGCGTCGTCTGCGTCCGGATCTGCTCGATGTCGCCCGTCTGGGGCGTGCGGATGAGCAGGTCGCGCGTGCTGCCGTACATCTTGACCTCGGTTTCGTCGCCGAGGACGCCCGCGAGCGCCTGCCGCGTCCGGCCGAGGTCGACGGGGTTCTGGACGCGGACCACCATCTCGGTGCCGCCCTTAAAGTCGACGCCCGCTTCGAGGCCCGGCGCGACGAGCGCGATCAGGGCAAGCACCAGAAGGACGCCGGAGACGATAAAGCCGACCTTCCGGATGCCCCAGAAGTCGTACGTCGTGTTTTCGAGAATGCGCATGGTCAGATATCGGTTACATGTGGGGAGGTGACGGGTGGCAGGGGCACGGGCAGGGTCTTTCACCTGCCCGATGCCACCTGCTCACGGCTCACCCGAAGGCGATGCGGCGCTGGCCGTTGCGCGCGAGCGTGAAGTCGATCAGAAGGCGCGTCACGACGAGGGCCGAGAACACGGACGTGATGATGCCCGCCATGAGCGTGACCGCGAAGCCCTGGATCGGGCCCGTCCCGAACGAGTACAGCACGACGCCGATCAGGAACGTCGTGATGTTGCCGTCGGCGATGGCGGCAAAGGCCTTCTCGAAGCCCGCGTCGACGGCGGCCCGCATGGACTTGCCGGCGTCGAGCTCCTCGCGGATGCGCTCGTAGATGAGCACGTTGGCGTCGATGGCCATGCCGAGCGTGAGCACGATGCCGGCGATGCCGGGCAGCGTCAGCGTCGCGTTGAAGCCCGCGAGCACGCCGAACAGCAGTACGAGGTTGACGAGCAGCGCCGCGACGGCGAAGATGCCGCCGACCCGGTAGTACAGCGTCACGAAGAGGCCGATGAGGAGAAAGCCGATGATGCCCGACCGGAGGCCGTTCTGGACGGCCTGCGCGCCGAGGCTCGGCCCGATCGTCCGCTCGCCGATGATGTTGACCGGGGCGGGGAGCGCGCCCGACTTAAGGATCGTCACGATGTCCGTCACCTGGTCGCGCGTGAACGAGCCCGTGATCTGCGTCCGACCGTTCGGAATCGTGCCGTTGATCGTCGGAAAGGTGTACACGACGTCGTCGAGGACGACCGCGACGGGCTTGCCGACGTTGGACGACGTGATCTGGCGCCAGCGGCTCGCGCCCTCACCGTTCATCGTGATCGAGACCTCGGGGGCGTTGGTGAACGTGTCGAACTCGGCACGGGCGTCGGTCACGACGTCGCCGCCGAGCTCGACGCGCTCGTTGACGGCGACGAGTTGGAAGGCCTCGGTCCCGTCGGTCGTGCTTGTCTCGGCAGAGGCGGTGTAGAGCAGGTCCACGCCCGGGGGCAGGAGCGCCCGCACGCCCGGCTCGGCGAGCATCTGCCGCACGGCCGACGTGTCGGTCCGGGCGACGAGCCCGACGACGGGCGAGGCGGCGCCGGCGGGCGAGAGCTGCACCATCTCGGCGAACGAGCGGCGGGCGGCCGCGCCCGGCGTCGCCTCGGTCCGGGCCGTAGTCCCGCCCGTGAGCGCGTCGACGTCGATCCGCTGGCGGGCCGTGTCGCCGGCCGGCCGCGACGAGTCGGCGGTTGCGCCAGCT
This sequence comes from Rubricoccaceae bacterium, assembly GCA_036399715.1. Lineage (GTDB taxonomy): Bacteria > Bacteroidota > Rhodothermia > Rhodothermales > Rubricoccaceae > DASVSE01. The sequence goes on along the minus strand of DASWMO010000076.1, from coordinate 11,735 downwards.
GCGGGTGTCGCGGCGGCGGCTGTGTCCGCCGGGGCGGCGCCCGTCGTGCGGCCGGCCTCGCGGTCGGCGAAGTACTGCCCGACGCGCTGCATGGACGCCTGGACGACCTGCGGCTCGGGCAGCAGGCGGAACTCGAGCTTGGCCGTGCCGCGGAGCAGATTGCGGACGCGCTCCGGGTCGTCGATGCCGGGCAGCTCGACCGCGATGCGGCTCGTGCCCTGGCGCTGGATGAGCGGCTCCGAGACGCCGAAGCGGTCCACGCGCTGGCGGATGATCTCCTGCGCGCGCTGGAGCGCGTCCTCAACCTCGGCGCGGAGGTACGTCTCGACCTCGGCGTTGGTGCTGCGGGCCGTGATGCCGGCCGACGTGTTGCGGAAGTAGCGCGCAAGGCGCGTGTCCGGCCGCGCCTCCTCGACGGCGGCGGCGAAGAGCGTCACGAAGTCCTCACGGCTGTCCGCCGCCTCGCGCGTCGCGGCGGCGAGGGCCGTCTCGAAGGTCTCATCCGTGCGGCCCTCGGCGAGCTCGCGCAGCAGCGTGCCCGTCCCGACTTCGAGGGTCACGTTCATGCCGCCCTGGAGGTCGAGGCCGAGTTTCAGCGCCCGCTCACGCGTCGCGAGCAGGTCGTCGCCGTTGGCCGCCTCGTAGGCCTCGCGCGCCGCGGGGTCCATCGCCGCGAGGCGCGACCCGTTCCGGGCGTTCTGGAACGTCGGCAGGAGCGAGTAGAGTGCGATGAGCAGGAAGGCCGCTGTGGCGGCGATCCGGAGTCCGTTGCCTTGCATGGGTACTGGGGCGCGCAGGGGCGCGTCTGGAAGTCTGTTAGGGGCCGGGCCCACCTCGGGTCCGGCACACGTCGGGGCGCACAGTGCGCCCGGGGCACGCCACGGCCGACCGCCGGGGTGCGAACGCAATCAGCGCGCGCTTAGGGCGCGCGCGCGGCTGCCGCGCGGCGCCGAGGGGCCACGGCCCTACTAACGAGGGCGGGCGCCGGAGGCAGTGCCAGGCCTTCCGGCCGGGCCGGTGCCCCGGCCGCAGGCAGGACGCCCACGAGGACGGGCGGAGCCGGCGGGCCCGTCGTGCCGGCGGCCGATGCGACGGCGACGGGCGGCGACGCCGGGGGAACGCCGCTGAGGGCGTCGCCACGGAGCGCATCGTAGAGCGCCCGCTGGGCACTCGCATCGCCACTGACGCGGACGTAGACGGCAACAAACTGGTCGATCGCCGCGTCGCGCGTCGGCGCTCCGGCGGCAGCCGCGCGGGCGGCCGCGAGCGCCGCCGCGTCCAGCCGCCCCTCCGTCGCCGCGTGCGGCTCGGCGTGGACGGCCGGCACCGCCGCCGCACCGACGCCCGCGAGGACGAGGATGGCGACGAGACGCTGAAGGAGCCGGTGGCGGAGACGACGCAACGGAGGGGACGCGTCCGGAGGGCTTGTTCCCGGCGCGCCCGCAAGCTAGCCTTTCCCCTACCCGGCCGCCCGGTCCCGGCCCGTCTCTTCACGCGGCGCTCACGCCGCTCCCCGATGTCCCCGATCCCGACTGGCGGGTCCGCGCCGCTCCTGCTCGCGCTCGACGCCGGTACGACCTCGACGCGTGCCGTCCTCTTCGGCCTCGACGGGACCATTCTTGCGACCGCGCAGCGGCCGCTCTCGCAGCACTACCCGCGCCCCGGCCTCGTCGAGCACGATGCAGCCGAGATCCGCGACGCGGCGGTCGCCGTCGCCCGCGAGTGCCTCGACGGCATCGACGCGCGCCGCGTGGCCGCACTCGGGATCGCCAACCAGCGCGAGACGACCGTCGTGTGGGACCGCGCCACGGGTGCGCCGGTCGGCCCGGCGATTGTCTGGCAAGACCGACGGACGGCCGACACGTGCGCCCGGCTTGCAGCCGACGGGCTCGGTCCGCACGTTGAGGCGACGACAGGCCTGCGCCTCGACCCCTACTTCTCGGCCACCAAGCTCGCCTGGATCCTCGACCACACACCCGGCGCGCGCGAGGCCGCCGCCCGTGGCGACCTCGCCTTCGGGACGGTCGACGCGTGGCTCGTGTGGAGCCTCACGGGCGGCCCCCACGGCGGCGTGCACGCGACCGACGTCACGAACGCTTCGCGGACGATGCTGTGGAGCCTCCGCGAGGCGCGCTGGGACGACGAACTCCTCGCCGCGCTCGACATCCCGCGCTCGGTCCTGCCCGACGTGCGGCCGTCGGCGGGCGACTTCGGGACGACGCGGGCGGACCTGTTCGGCGCGGCCCTCCCGATCCGCGGCGTCGCCGGGGACCAGCACGCGGCCCTCGTCGGGCAGGCGTGCCTCGCGCCGGGGCAGACCAAGACGACCCTCGGCACGGGCGCCTTTTTGCTGATGCACACCGGCCAAACGCCCGCTCGGTCTGCCCACGGCCTGCTCACGACGGTCGCGTATGACCTCGGCGACGGGCCGCAGTTCGCGCTCGAAGGCAGCATCTTCGTCGCCGGTGCGGCCGTGCAGTGGCTCCGCGACGAGTTGGGCGTCGTCGAGACGGCGGACGAGACGGCCGCGCTCGCGGCCTCCGTCCCCGACACGGGCGGCGTCGTGTTCGTGCCCGCCTTCACGGGCCTCGGCGCGCCCGTCTGGGACCCGGCCGCGCGCGGCCTCATCGCCGGGCTCACGCGTGGGACGACGCGGGCGCACCTCGTCCGAGCCGCCCTCGAAGCGGTCGCCTTCCAGACCCGCGGCGTCGTCGATGCGATGGCGGCCGACGCCGGACTCGCGCTCCCGACGCTGCGCGTCGACGGCGGAGCCGCGGCCAACCCGACGCTGCTCCAGATGCTCGCCGACGCCCTCGGGGCGCCCGTCGAGCGGCCCGCGCTCGTCGAGGCGACGGCGTGGGGCGCGGCGGCGCTGGCGGGTATCGCCTCGGGCTTACTCACGCCCACGGAGGTCGCCGCGGGATGGTCCGCGGACGTGCGGGTCACGCCGGACCCGGCGTCGCGGCTGCGGACCGACGGTTACCGCGACTGGCAGCGGGCCGTTGCGCTCGCAACCGGCTGGGCGGCCCGGTAACGCCACCCCGGGACGGTGCATTCCGGGGGAGGCACCCGTGCTCAGGAACAAACGGTGGCATTTCCGTCGAATCGGGTCTCCCTTCTAGTCCGGGTCGACCTGGCCCCTCCTCGATGAGCCGCGCTTTTGCCAAGGACGACGGTCCCGACGAACCGCCCGTCGTCCCGCCTCGGGCGCCCCTCCCTGCGGGCGTCGCCAACTACGTCACGCCCCGCGGGCTCGCCCTCCTGCACGACGAGCGCGAGCGCCTCACGGCCGAACGGGCCGCGGCCGATGCGGACCACACCGACGAGATGGAGCGCTCGCGGCGCCTGACCGTCCTCTCGGCGCGCATGGCCCAGCTTGCCGAGCGCATGGCGCGCGTCCAGCTCGTCGAGCCGAGGCCGTCGGCGACGGCCCGCTTCGGCGCGACCGTCACGTTCCGCTCCGGCGAGGTCGAACGGACCGTCACCATCGTCGGCGTGGATGAGGCGGACGCGGCGCAGGGCCTCGTCGCCTTCACGTCGCCCGTCGCACGGGCGCTTACGGGTAAAACGGCCGGCGATGCCGTCGAGCTCCAGACCGCAGCTGGGCCCGAGCGCCTGGTCGTCGTGTCGGTCTCCTACCCCGAGGCGCCGGTGGCCTAGCCTGGTGGGCCGGGTCAGGCGAAACGGCCCCGGCGGAACCGCGGGGCGCACGCCGGGTGCCTGCCCTTCTCTCACCCCGCCGCGCATGTCTTCTCTCGCCGCCTGGACGGCCGCCCACCTGCCCGACCTGTCCGGCCGCGTCGCCGTCGTGACGGGCGCCAACAGCGGCATCGGGTTCGAGGCATCGCGCGGGCTGATGCTGCGCGGCGCGCATGTCGTGCTGGCGTGCCGGAGCGAGACGCGCGGCGCCGAGGCCCTCGGCGCGCTTCGACGCGCGGCCCCCGCCGGCACGGCCGAGGTGCGCGCGCTCGACCTCGCCAGCCTCGCCTCGGTCCGCGCCTTCGCCGAAGGGTTCGACCTCGACCGGCTCGACGCGCTCGTCAACAATGCCGGCGTGATGGCCCTCCCACGCCGCGAGACGGCCGACGGCTTCGAGATGCAGTTTGGCACCAACGTCCTCGGCCACTACGCGCTCACGGCGCGCCTGCTGCCGGCTCTGCTCGCGACGCCGCACAGCCGGACGGTCTGGTTGTCGTCGCTCGCGCACCGCTTCGGACGGATTGCATTCGACGACCTTCAGGGCGAACGCACGTACTCGCCGTGGGGCGCCTACAGCCAGAGCAAGCTCGCCTGCCTGATGCTCGCGCTCGACCTCGACCGCCGCTTCCACGCCGCCCACACGGACGCCGTCTCGGTCGCCGCGCACCCGGGCTATACCGCGACCAACCTGCAGACCGCTGCGGCCGACATGAAGGGATCGGCGGCTGAGAAGATGTTCAACCAGGCTCTCAACCGCGCCGTCGCGATGCCGACATGGAAGGGCGCCCTGCCGACCCTCCTCGCGGCCGTGGGCCGCGGCGTGCGCAGCGGCGACTACGTCGGGCCGTCCGGGTGGGGCGAGGTCTGGGGACTGCCCGGGCCCGCCCGCATCTCCGGCCGGGCGCGCGACACCGCGGCGGCTGCGCGCCTCGTCTCGGCGTGCGAGGCGCTCACAGGCGTCGCCCTGGACCCGGCGGCGGCCAAGTAGGTTTGGGCCTCTAGCGCCCGTTCGTGATCTCCGAGCGCCACTGCGGCAGCGAGATCTCGCCCGTTACGGTCGAGTGGACGAGCGTCAGTTCGCCGGAGTTGTTGCGGTCGACGAAGACAAACTCCGAGAGGCCCTCGCCGGGGATGTTCTCGTAGGTCCAGACCTCGAACGGGGCGGTGTCCGAGTTGAACGTCTGCCGGTCCACGCCCGACGGCGCGCCGTAGGTGAGGTAGATCCGGCCGCGGTCGGTGCGGTAGCCTGGCGAGCCACCGTAGCGGTAGGTCGTATTGACGCGCGTGAGGCGGTCGTAGAACGTCCGGCGAGCGTCCGTGGTCGAACCGGCTGCCGCCGAGCGGTTGCGCCAGAAGCGGACGAGGTACGTCCGCCGCTCCTCGTCCGTCCGCAGCGAGGCGAGGTCGCTCCGCTCGCGGCTCGTCGCGACGACGCGCGCGTGCTCGATGTTGAGGGCCAGCTCCTCCTCGCCCATCGCGGCGTAGAGCAACTCGTCGTCGGTCGACTCGACGACCACGTTCTCGGGCTGTGGGACGTCGGGGTTGATGACGAAGAGGCCCTTCGCCCGCTCGGCGACGGCCTCGTTGGCCGCGTTGAGGACGGCGAGGTGCAGCGTGTACTGGCCTGTCGGGAGCGTGCTCACGTCGATGGCCCCGACGAGGATGTCGACCGGCTGGACCGGCCGCTCGGTCCGCGTCTGCGTGCCCTCGATGGGCGTCGGGCGCGACGAGTTGGACAGGAACGCGAGGACCGTGTACGTCCCGGCATCGGCCGGGACGCCGTAGACCTCGGCGTAGTAGGTCACGCGCGAGAGGTCGCCGCCGTAGAACGCGTCGGGGTACGGCTGGACGACGCGGCCGCTCTTGACGAACGGGTTCGATGGGTCGGTCGCGCGGACGATGCGGCGGGCGAGCTGGATCGACGACAGCGCCGCGCCCTCGGCGCCGCCGTAGTCGGGAACCGTCAGCGACGTCCGTGCCTCGACGCTTGACGAGCCTGCCGAGGCTGGCACGACGGCCGCGACGTCGTACTCGCCGGGGGCGAGCGACGTCCGGACCTGCTCGGTAAACACCTGGCCCGCCGTCAGCGTCGTCGTGTCGGCGACGGTGAAGCGGAAGTCGATCGTCTGGTCGTAGGCCGCGGCCGACGCGGCGCCCGACGGCGCGGCGTCCGCGACGGGCCGGATGGTGAGGTGCAGCGGCACCGTCGCTTCGAAGGCCCCTGAGGCGCCGCGCGTGTAGCGCAGCGACGACGCGCCGACCGAGAGGTAGACCTCGGCGAGCGAGGCATCGTCCGAGTAGCGGAACGTGCCGGTGTCCATGCGGATCTGGACCGGGCGGGACTGTGCGAACGCCGGCACGGCCAGAGCGGCGGCGAGGGCGAGCGGCGCGAGCGCGGAAGCGAGGCGGGGCATCGGAGGGCAGGCATCGGCGGCCTGCAGCGTCGGGAAAAGACCAGAACGGGCGTATCGAAGATAGCGTGTGTGCCCGGTCGGTCGGGATCCACAGCCGCGTGCCCCTGTATCTTCGGCGCCCGGGGCGGGCCGCGAACCGGCGGACTGCCTCGCCCCCGGAAGCGCTTCCAACCCCGCACCTCCCCGCATGAACGCCCCCGCCTCCGTCTTCGACCACCTCGCGCGCCTCGGCCTCGGCCACGCGCAGACGGTCTACTACAACCTCCCGCCGGCCCGCCTCGTCGAAGTCGCCGTCCGCCGCGGCGAGGGCCGCCTCACCGACGGCGGCGCGCTCGCGACGCGCACGGACCCGCACACGGGCCGCTCGCCCGACGACCGCTTCGTCGTCCGGGAGGCCGCCTCCGAGGCGCATGTCGGCTGGGGCAAGACCAACAGGCCGGTCGAGCCGGAGACGTTCGACGCGACGCTCGCCGCGATGGGCCGCTACGCGGTCGGCCGCGACCTGTTCGTGCGCGACTGCTTCGCCGGGGCCGACCCCGAGCACCGCCTCCGCGTGCGCGTCATCACCGAGCAGGCGTGGCACTCGCTCTTCGCGAGCAACATGTTCATCCGCCCGACGGCCGCGGACGACCTCACGGACTTCGAGCCCGACATGACGGTGCTCGACCTGTGCGACTTCAAGGCGACCGGCAAGGCCGCCGAGGGCCTCAACTCGTCGACGTTCATCCTGCTGAGCCTCGAGCGCGGCCTCGTGCTCGTCGGCGGGACGCGCTACGCGGGCGAGATCAAGAAGTCCGTCTTCTCGGCGCTCAACTACCTCCTGCCGGCCAAGGGCGTCTTCCCGATGCACTGCTCGGCCAACCAGGACGCCGAGACGGGCGCGACGGCCGTCTTCTTCGGCCTCTCCGGGACCGGCAAGACGACGCTCTCGGCCGACCAGAGCCGCGTCCTCATCGGCGACGACGAGCACGGCTGGACGGACCGCGGCGTGTTCAACTTCGAAGGCGGCTGCTACGCCAAGGCGATCAAGCTCTCGCCCGAGGGCGAGCCCGAGATCTACGCCACGACGCGCTACTTCGGGACGGTCGCCGAGAACGTGGTCCTGTGCGAGAACCGGACCATCGACTTCGACGACGCGACGGTGACGGAGAACACGCGCCTCTCGTACCCCATCGAGGCCATCCCGAATGCGAGCCCGACGGGCACGGGCGGCATCCCGAGCACGGTCGTCTTCCTCACGGCGGACGCCTACGGCATCCTCCCGCCGGTCGCGCGGCTCACGCGCGAGCAGGCGATGTACCACTTTCTCTCGGGCTACACGGCCAAGGTGGCGGGCACGGAGCGGGGCATCACGGAGCCCAAGGCGGCCTTCTCGGCGTGCTTCGGCGAGCCGTTCATGGTCCGCCCGCCGACCGACTACGCGCGCCTGCTCGGCGAGAAGCTCGACGCCTCGGGCGCGGCCGTCTACCTCGTCAACACGGGCTGGACGGGCGGGCCGTACGGGACGGGGACCCGGATGAACCTCAGCCACACGCGCGCGATGGTCAACGCAGCCCTCTCGGGCGCGCTCGCCGAGGCGGAGACGCGGACCGACCCGACGTTCGGCCTCGCGGTCCCGCTCCACATCCCCGGCGTGCCGGACGAGGTCATGGACCCGCGCGCGACGTGGGCGGACCCGGCCGCCTACGATGCGGCTGCGGCGCGGCTCGCACAGATGTTCGCGGACAACTTCGAGCGCTACGCGGCGGACATGCCGGACAGCGTGCGGCAGGCCGGCCCGGCCATGACGACGGAGGCGTAGTCCCCCCTCGCCTCCCCTGCGCCCCGGCGTGCCCCCGTCGGGCGCGCCGGGGCGCGCTGCGTCAGCGGGGGCGGATGCCGAGGGCTTCGAGAAGCTGCGGGCGGTCCGCGAGGGCGATCCGGGCGTGGCCCTGCATCGTCTTCATCCACGCGTCGAGGGCGTCGAAGGCCGTCCGGCGGCCGGCGGAGGCGTCCTGCGAGACGGCCGACTCGGTGTCCTGGTCCTCGGTCTCGTCCGTCGCCGCGTCGAGGGCGGCGTGCAGGTCCGTGAAGGCCGTCTTGGCGATGCCGATGCGCGTGAAGCCCTCGATGAGGTCCGGCGCGCCGGCCTGCTCGGCGAAGGAGCGCATCCGCTGGAGGCGCGCTGCGCGGGCGTTGCTGTGCTCCCCGGTGAGCCCGAGCGCCGTCAGGACGGCGGGCTGGCCGGCGTAGACGACCTCGGCCGTCGCGGCGAGGGGCCGCGGTAGAGGCCCGCGGCGTCCTCGACGGCGTCGTCCTGCGTGGCCGTCTGGACGAGGCGCCCCGTCCGCGTGTCGCCCTGCGCCTTCGTCGTCGCGCGGGCGGCGTCGACGAGGGCCTGCCCGGCGGCGCGACCGTCGTCGCGTAGCCGCGGGGCGTCATGGCGACGTTGATCTCGGCGTGGTCGGCGAGCGCCTTCAGGGCCGCCTGAGCGGTGATGAGCTTGTTGGCGCGGGAGAGGCTGTGGTAGTCGGAGCGGGGGGAATCGGGAGCGGCGTCCATGGCAGGATGGTGGAGTGAGAGGGTCTGGGCGAGTGCGCCAACTTAGGTGTTTTCCACTGGATAGCACGTGATCTCCGCACCGCCCGGAAGGCCACAGCGCCGCCTGGAGACTCTCCGCACGGCCTGAAAGGCTACCGCGCCGCCCGGAAGGCCATCGCGCTGCCCGGAAGGCCATCGCACCGCCTGAGAGGCCATCGCACCGCCCGGGACGCCACCGCACGCTGCGGGAGTTGACCGAACCAGTTCGTGTGCACGGGGCCTACCTTCCGCCTCGTTCCGGGCGCTCCCCGCCCGTTATGCGGCACGCCCGCCGCTGAAATAGTAGTTAGCCGTCCCTCCGCCTCGCCGATGGGCAAGTCCCTCCAACAGATCGAAGGCTACCGGATAGACGTATCAGAACACGACAGCGGCGTCATCCGTCACACGGCCCGTTTGTGGCCGAAGCCTGTGAGCGACTACACGGCCGGCGACCTCCGGTTCATGATCGGTCAGAAGCACGGGCTCCATCACCTCATTCCACGGGCGCTCAGCTTCTTGGAGCAGAACCCGCTCGTCGAAGACGACGAGTACGGCGGCGAGCTCCTGCGCCCCGTGATGCGGGTTCCGGAGGCGTACTGGCAAGAGCACCCGGACCACCTCAGCCGCGCTGTGGAAGCAGCCCGACGGGCCCTCGCTGAGCTGGAGCACCGGAAAGAGAAGCGCGCTGCCCGTCCGGCGTTTCTTCCAGGCGAGGACCCGTCGGGGCGTGATCCGATCGAGGAGGACCTGATCAAGGCGATCCGTCCGTTCCTCCCTGACCACCGGGCCGGCTAACTCGCGGCTGCAGCGGACCGCTCGGCCAGCCGCGTTGCTTGTCCCGGCGTCACCGTCTACTTTCGCCCTATCGCAGCACAAAGCCTCGTGCGGCCGCTGAGCCGCAACCTGTTATGCGGCTACAACCGATGCGCCTCCTTTTCGCAACGACTCTCCTCGCCATTCTGGCCTTTCAAGAGGTTGCCGCGTGTTCGCCTCGATATGAGCCGAAGGTGGCGTTTGACCCCGACGTCATCATCTTCGAGGGGCGTATCGAACGGGTTGCGACAGACCCCTCGGTATATGCCGGAGATAGGTCCGCGCTAGAACGCGGAGGGGCTCAGAACTATCCTCGCGGTGCCGCCCTAATCGTTGAGCCGATCAGCGTTGTGAACGCGCCGGCTGGAGCAGAGAGGTTTGCAGTTTATCCGGCCGGACTCGGGGCGGATTGCAGCCCGATCTACTCAACGGCAGAACGACTTGGCCAGACGTACCCGGTCGGTGAGCATGTTCTCGTCGTGGCCAGAGTCCGACCCGATACTCCGTCTGGCCTGCGCGCCTCGGCCCTACCTCTCGTCGTGATGTGGCACACCGACCTGCTCTCCCGTGTCAGCCCCCTGGAGGAGTTCGACATCACAACAGAACCGTGGAGCGCGACCGTCAGCAGGGCCACTCGGGACCACAACAGCAGGGCTCCAGAGGAGGCGCTCCAGAGGATCGCGGAGGGCTACGAGTCTTGGAGGATGCCGGACGGCGACTATGCAAACGAGGAGGAACGGGTAATCCTCGCCGCCGCCGCCCGCGCATCACTGGAAGGCCGGCGCATCTACGAGTACGAACGCGACCTCGCACTGCTCCACGCGGCCCGCTCGGACGAGGAACGGATCGGGCTGCTCTTCAAGATCCGGTGGTACATGTACAGTGCCTCTAGCCGAGGCCAGAGAGTCGAGGATTGCCCGTACGCCGATCTCGTTCAGCGGAATCTCCCATCGGAGGCTATGCGGGACCGACTCGGGGCCTATCTCCTCCTAGAGGGTCTACGACCGCTTCCCCCCTACTCCGCCTGCGAGGAGGTTGAGCGCGTGATTGAGGAACGTCGACAGGAGTAGAAACGGCCCCCCAGCCGCATAACCAGCGGCTGCATCGGACCGCCCGTCCAAGCTCGCGGCTCGTTTACCGTTTGCGCCTACTTTTGCTCAGTTGAGGCGCTGTGCCTCGTGCGGCCGCTGAGCCGCCATGCGTTACACGGCACTGATGTCCTTCGACTTTGACCCGAACCGTAGCCAGGAGGAAGTCGAGCGACGGTTCGTGCCGGGCACGCTCGTTCGAGGCGTCGTCAAGCAGATCGCTCCCTTCGGAGCCTTCGTTGACCTCGGTGCAGATGACGTGTACGGGCTGATCTCAGTCACAGACATCAAGGATGAGCGCAAACCGATTCAGCCCGAGGAGTGGCCCGCTGTCGGGTCTGAAGTCGAGGCCATCGTGATGGGTGTGACCGGTCGGGACTGGCGAGACGTTCGTCTGAGTATCCGCCCGAGCCTCTTGCAAGGTGCCGTGTAACCAGCCGCTGTAGGCCGACGCCGGGCGTGAGCGTTCTCGACTCGTTAGACCGACGGCGTATCCTTACGCTCGTTCCTACCGCAGCGCCGCCCGTTGCGGCTAAGCGGCCAGATGTTCTGCGGCCATCCCACCACGTCGTGTCATACACCCGGGCCCCTCTGCTCGTCATCTTGCTGTGCGGCGCGTTCGGGTGCCAGAGCCGGTGGGAGCGGGTCGAGCCCGGCATGACCCGGGGGGAGGTCCGCGCGCTCGTCGGGGAGCCGACCTACGCCTACCCCTACGCGTTCGAGCGGCCCGACCTCGTCCCCCACGAGGTCTGGATCTACGACATCCCGCCCGGGGAGCGCCCCCGGTTGCCCGGCGGCCCCACGGGCTACCCCTGTTTCACACCGTCTGAGGCCCCGTACCTCTCTGTCCGGTTCGACCCGGGCCATCCGGGAGAGACGCCCTCGGACTGGCTCGTCACAATGGCTATGCCCGTCGGCGGGGACTGTAACGTGATTGAAGACTAGCGCCTACTCGCCGGGGCCGCAGAACCCGCCGCTGCACCGGACGGCACACGAACGTGGTGCTTCCGTCTACCTTCGCGCCCGTGCCGCCGGTGAGCGGCCGTCTTGTAAGTTGAGGGCGAGGGCCATTTCGGTCCTCCGAGCCTGCTAGCCCGATGCCGTCTTGGTCCGTCGCGGAGGCGCTGAGACCGGATAACAGCGGGGGCGGCGTGGCCCGTCA
>DASWMO010000075.1:0-3125 GCA_036399715.1 Rubricoccaceae bacterium | reverse complement strand
CGAGTACGACATGATCTTCCAGTTCAAGCACGCCGAGGTCGGCCTCGCCGCCGGCGAGCTCGGCCTGCGCCTCATCCGGAGCCTGCTCCCGCCTGACCTCGCCTCGGATGGCCTCACCGCCGGTGCAGACGCCGAGCCATTCGACTGGGCGACCGAGCGTGACGCGTTCATCCGCCTCGCGCAGCGGCACGCCTTCGGGCCGTCCACGCAGTCGCTCGTCGACGCCGCCGAGCGGCGCGGCATCCCGTGGCTGCGCCTCAACGGGCAGTCGCTCGTGCAACTCGGCCACGGCCGCCACCAGAAGCGCGTCCAGGCGACCGTCACGTCCGAGACGCGCCACATCGCCGTCGAGATCGCCTCCGACAAGGAGGAGACACGGGGGATCCTCGCGGCCGTCGGGCTGCCTGTCCCACGCCAGGAGCTCGTCTATTCGGCCGACGGCGCCATCGAGGCCGCGGCCGCGATCGGTTACCCGGTCGTGACGAAGCCGCTCAACGCCAACCACGGCCGCGGCATCTCGATCCACCTCACGACGCCGGAGCAGGTCGAGGCGGGCTTCGCCGAGGCGCGCCAGCACGGCACGAGCCGCGGCGTGCTCGTCGAGAGCTTCGTGACGGGCTTCGACCACCGGATGCTCGTCGTCAACGGCGCGCTCGTGGCCGTCGCCAAGCGCGTCCCGGGGCACGTCGTCGGGGACGGGCAGCGCACGGTCGAGGCCCTCGTCGCGGACGTCAACGCGGACCCGCGCCGCGGCGTCGGCCACGAGAAGGTTCTCACGCAGATCATGTTCGACGACCAGGCCGAGCGCCTCATGGCGCAGGCCGGCGTGACGCGCGACAGCGTCCTCGAAGATGGTCAGATCCTCTACCTCCGCTCGACCGCCAACCTGTCGACCGGCGGGACCGCGATCGACCTCACGGACGTCGTCCACCCGGACAACCGCGAGATGGCCGTCCGCGCCGTGCGCGCGGTCGGGCTCGACGTCGGCGGCGTGGACTTTCTGACCGACGACATCGCGAAGTCCTACAAGGATGTCGGCGGGGCGATCGTCGAGGTCAATGCCGCCCCTGGCTTCCGCATGCACGTCGCCCCGTCTGAGGGCACGCCGCGCGACGTCGCCGTGCCGGTGATGGACATGCTGTTCCCGCGCGGCGCGCCGGCCCGCATCCCGATCATCGCCGTCACGGGCACGAATGGCAAGACGACCACGACGCGCATGGTCGCGCACGTGCTCCAGATGGCCGGCAACGTGCCAGGGATGACGAGCACGGACGGCGTCTTCATCGACGGCCGCCTGAGCGTCCGCGGCGACATGACGGGCCCATCGGGCGCGCAGATGGTCCTCCGGGACCCATTCGTGGACTCGGCCGTGCTCGAAGTCGCCCGCGGCGGGCTCGTCCGCTCCGGCCTCGGCTTCTCGCGCTGCGACGTGGCCGCCTGCCTCAACGTCACGAGCGATCACCTCGGGCTCGGCCGCATCGACACGCTGGACCAGCTCGCGGCCATCAAGCGCGTCCCGATCGAGGTCGCCCGCACGGCCGTCGTCCTCAACGCCGACGACCCGCGCGTGCTCGCGATGGCCGAGCACAGCCGCGCCAAAAAGATCGTCTACGTGACGATGGACGCCGACCACTCGCTCGTCCGCGAGCACGTCCGCGAGGGCGGCCGTGCAGTCGTACTCGAACGCGGCATGGGCGGCGAGATGATCACGCTCTTCGACGCCGGCCGCCACATCCCGCTGCTGTGGACGCACCTCATCCCGGCGACGATCGAGGGCAAGGCGACGCACAACGTCCAGAATGCGATGTTCGCGGCCGCCATCTGCCACGCCATCGGCGACGGGCCGATGTCGCTCACGCTGGACCAGATCCGCCACGGCCTCCGCACCTTCACGACGAGCTTCTACGAGGCCCCGGGCCGCCTCAACGTCTACGACGAGCACCCCTTCAAGGTCATCCTGGACTACGCCCACAACCCCGCTGCCGTCGAGGCGATGGGCCGCCTCGTGGACAAGCTCGACGTGAAGGGCCTCCGCCGGCTCGTCATCTCGGCCCCCGGCGACCGCCGTGACGAGGACGTCATCGCGGTCGCGCGGGCCGCGGCGCCCCACTTCGACACGATCATCTGCAAGCAGGACGACCGCCGCCGCGGCCGCGACGTGGGCGAGATCCCAACGCTGCTCCGGGACACGCTCATCGAGGCCGGCCTCGCGCCCGAGGCCGTCGAGGTCATCCCCGACGAGCAGGAGGCCGTCGCGCGCGCGCTCTCGGTCTCGCGTCCGGGCGACCTGCTGGTCGTCTTCGGCGACGCGATCACGCGCTGCTGGAAGCAGATCGTTCAGTTCGACAGCCCGCACCGCGAGGCCGAGGTCGAGGCCGGCCCGCCGGCGCTGCTCGCCGAAGGCGAGGCGTTTGCCCTGCGCTCCGCCCAGCGGATCGCGCGCGACGACCGCGGCGTCCACCTCGTCACGATGCCGGACGAGGAGGCGGACTGAGGAGGCGGGTGCCGAGGTGCCGCCGGATGTGCGGCTCTGATTTCTCTTCTGCGCCGCGCACCGTGTGCCCGGCCCCTTCCCTCCTGCCCTTCCGGATGCCTCTGCAGATTTCCGACAGCCGCCGCCAGACGGGCGCGGGCCGCCTTCTCGACTCGCCCGGAGCGACCCTCGAAGCCGCCGTCACCGGCGACCGTCCCGCGTTCGAGGCCGCGTGGCGCGGATATGCGGCGCGTCTCGCAGACGCGGCCGGGCTTGCCCTCCCGGTCCGTGCGTCTCGGGAGTTCTCGGCCGGGCTCTCGCTCGCCGTCTCGGCGCCCGAGGACGCGCTCTACGCCGCGGCCGAGCTCAACGAGGCCGCCGCGCGTCTCGCTCACACGGACGTGAGCGGCGAACCCGCTGAGGAGCCGTTCGCCGACGCCGCCGAGCGCATCCGTCTCCTCGCAGACCGCGAGCGCGACCCTGCTCTGGTCGCGCTGCTTCGGGCGGCCGAGGCGCGCGGCGTGCCCGCGCTCTGGGACGCCGACGCCGTCACGCTCGGCCTCGGCGCGGGCGGCCATACCTGGCACGCCCGGTCGCTCCCCGACCCCGCCGCCGTCGACTGGGATACGCTTTCCAGCGTGCCCGTCGCGCT
>DASWMO010000074.1:0-5840 GCA_036399715.1 Rubricoccaceae bacterium | reverse complement strand
TCCGCCGCGCGCCCGCGTCGTGGACCCGACGGAGACGGGTGATGGGACGGCCCTCGGCCTGCCCGTGCTCACGCGCCAGGACTTCGTCTCGGGCGCCGACGTCCGCTGGTGCCCCGGCTGTGGCGACTACGCCGTTCTCGCGGCCGTCCAGCGCGCCCTCCCCGAACTCGCCCAGCACCGCGAGAAGGTCGTCTTCGTGTCCGGGATCGGCTGCTCCAGCCGCTTCCCGTACTACATGAACACGTACGGCTTCCACACCATCCACGGCAGGGCGCCCGCCGTCGCGACGGGCCTCAAGGCGTCGCGGCCCGACCTCGACGTGTGGGTCGTGACGGGCGACGGCGACGCCCTCAGCATCGGGGCGGGCCACACGGTCCACATGCTCCGCCGCAACCTCGATGTGCAGGTGCTGCTGTTCAACAACCAGATCTACGGCCTCACGAAGGGCCAGTACAGCCCGACGTCCGAGGCCGGCAAGGTCACCAAGTCGAGCCCGTACGGATCGGTCGACCACCCGTTCAACCCGGCCGCGCTCGCGCTCGGCGCCGAGGGCACGTTCGTCGCGCGGACGCTCGACCGCGACCCGAAGCACATGCAGGCCGTCCTGCGGGCCGCCCACGAGCACCGCGGGACCTCGTTCGTCGAGATCTACCAGAACTGCAACATCTTCAACGACGGCGCCTTCGCGGACTTCACGGACCGCGAGACGAAGGGAGAGCGGGCGCTGTTCGTCGAGCACGGGCAGCCACTGCTCTACGCCAACGGCACCCGTGGCCTCCGCCTCGACGGCTTGACGATCCGGGAGGTCGACGTCGCGGCCGAGGGGACGTCCGACGTGCTCGTCTACGACGCAACGGACCGCACGCTCGCCCACGTCGTCATCGACCAGCTGTTCTGGGCGGCCAACCTCCCGCGGCCGTTCGGCGTCCTCTACCGCGAGTCGCGCCCGACGTACGACGCCCTCCTCAACGAGCAGGTCGAGGCCGTGACGGCGCGCAAGGGCCGAGGCGACCTCGCCGCGCTCCTCGCCTCGGGCGACACGTGGACGGTCGCTTAGCAGGTTCGCGCGTCCGGCCGGCTTGGCTGCCATCCGGACGCACGTTTGTTTACCGGCGGACGAGGCGGACCGTCCGCGCCGCGCCGGCCGTCTGGATTCGGAGCACGTAGAGGCCAGGCCGCAGGCCTGCTCCCGAGACGCTCAGGTCGCCCGAGAGCGGCCCGTCGTGGACGACGTCGACCTCGCGGCCGAGCACGTCATACAGGACTGCTCGGACGGCCTCACCCTGCGCACCGACCGCGACGCGCGTGACGTCCGCAAACGGGTTCGGCGCGGCCCGGAGCGCCTCGGCGGCCTCGGGGCCGCTCTCGCCCGCGACCGGCGGCGGGAAGAAGCCGCTGGCGAACGCCGTCTGGGCGAGCGCGTCGGCGGCACGGAGGGCGGTGATCGAGTTCAGGTTGTTCGTGCCCTGCCCGAAGACGATGCCGAAGACGACATCCTGCGCCTGCCCGTTCGCGAGCGTGAACGGGCCGGTGTGAAGGGCAAACCGACGATCGCCCGGCGCGTTGGCCTCGGTGCCCGGATTGCGCTCGCTCCACACCTGGTTCGCTACCGGGTCCCCCGGGAAGGCAAACTTCGTGACTGCTCCCTGGGTCTGCTGATATCCGCTCCCGAAGGCGCGCATCGTCGACCCATCGCCCCAGAGGCCCTGCTGGTAGAAGTAGAGCTCATTTCCCGTCCGCGGGTCGCCCGACAGACCGGCGCCGCCGCGGAAATACGAGAACGCCGTCGCGCCGAGCGTATCCGGCTGCGTGCCCGCGTCCGGCCCGTCGGGCACGATGGGGCCCTGAAAGAAGTCGTAGCCGACCGCGGGGGGGCAACGCCGTAGGTTGTGCCGCCGCCGGTCCCGTCTTGGTTGTCCGCGTTGTAGACGTAGCCCAGCCCGGCGGCCGGGTCCGAGCCGACGTAGTCGTCGGCGGCGTCGCCGAGGTCGGGATCCGAGAAGACGGAGACGTACGTGTTGGCGATGGCGGCCGCGCTCTTGTTGAAGATGCGGTACTTGTAGAACGTCGCCGAGCGCGTCGGGGCGGGCGAAGGAGAAGGCGAGCACCTGCACCTCGACGCCGAGCGGCGGCGTGTTCTGGGCCGGGTGCACGTTGCCGACGTCGTTCATGACCTACCAGATGCCCTGCGTGCCGACGATGTCCGGCATCTGGCCTGCGAAGAGGTCGATCGGCGTCCCGCCGACGCCGTAGCCCGGGTCGCCGGGGTTGCGGAGGATGCGGGGCTCGTTCCGGTCGCGGAGGCCGTTGCGGTTCACGTCAGCGTAGTACGGCGCGCCGCGCTCGACGGGCCACCCGGAGAGGTCCGACGTCGCGCTGCTGCCGTTGCGGTAGGCTGCGATGTCCTGCTGCGAGACCGAGTAGATCCGGTCGAACGCGGCGCAGGACGCCGGGTCGACGGGCCGCCCGTTCGCGCCGAGCGGCCCCGGCCAGAACGTGAAGTCGAGGCTGGCCGCCCCGTAGGTCCCGCCGGCGACGCGAAGCTGCCCGCCGACCTGGCCGCCGATCCAGAGACCCGACGCGTACACCGGGGACTTAAGGGTAGTCTGCGGGACGAAGTAGAACGCCCCGGAGCCGTTTCCGTAAAACAGGCTGCCGGTGTTAAAGACGCGGGCCGTGACGTCCCCGATGTCGAGCAGGCCAGAGGCCGTGCCGAGTTGGCAGGCGCTGGGCGCGGGCGCCGTCTGCGCGCGAGCCGGTGCGGCAGCGGCGAGGGCGATCAGGAGGGCGACGAGCCGGAGGCGTTCCGCGAGGGGGAGGGGCAGCATCGAGAAGGGAGACGTGGAGGCAAGAGGGGACGGGGGAGCGCTGGTGTGCGATCCGGCCGGCGAGTACGGCGCGGGGTGCTCGGGCGAGGTTCGCCGGGGCTTCACCGGGCCCGGCTGCCGGCCCTGCAGCGGCGCCGTAGATTGCACACCTTCGGGATGTGGCGCAGCCCGGTAGCGCGCCTCGTTCGGGACGAGGAGGTCGTGGGTTCGAATCCCGCCATCCCGACACGCGGCACACGCGGCCCTTGCCTTCCGGCGGGGGCCGCGGTCGTTTCCCGCCAGCAGGTCGCGGCGGCTGCCATCATCGCGTGTGGACGAGTGTAACGAAGCGCTCGGCGCCGGGCACGACGACGCGGACGCGGTAGACGCCCGGCGCGAGCCCCGCCCCGTCGACGGCGATCTCGCCCTCGGCGGCGAGCGTCGGGCCGTCGGCGAGCACGGCGATCTCGCGGCCGAGCACGTCGAGCAGCGTCGCGCGCAGCCGCGTCCCGGCCGGCATCGCGTAGCGGACGACCGCGCGGCCGGTGAACGGGTTCGGGCTCGGCCCGCCGAGGCGGACGGCCTGGTCGACGGGTTGCGGCGCGATCTCGCCCGTGCGTTGGGGCTCGAAGTAGCCCGCCGCGAGGGCACTGCTCACGGCCGTCGCGGTGCGGCGGAGTTCGGTGACCGAGTTGAGGTTGGAGGTGCCGCGGCCGTAGGGGATAGCGAAGGTGACGGTCTCGGACTGGCCGGGCGCGAGGCGAAACGGGCCCGTCGCGACCATCATCCGGCGATCACTTGGAGCGTTAGACGGGCCCCCGGGCGTGAGCTCGGTCCAGCCCGTCCGCGTCACCGGGTCGCCAGAGTAGGCGTAGCGCGTCACGGCGCCTCGGGTCTCCTGGACGCCGTCGGAGTACGCCCGCACGGGCGAGCCGTCGTTGAGTAGACCCATGAGCTTGCGGAGCATCTCGCGGCCGCTCGCCGGCTCGTCGCACACCGTCGGGTTCTTGCAGATCAGCGGTGCCGCCGTCGCGCGGTGCCGCCGTCGCGCGGTGCCGCCGTCGCGCGGTGCCGCCGTCGCGCGGAGGCGCTCGCCGGGCTCGTCCGTGGCCCCGTCACCGTCGTCGTCGCGGCCGTTGGGCAGCCCGACCGGCCCGTCGAGAATCTGGACGCCGATGGCCGGCGGCGTCGCGCCGTACGTGCCGCCCGTGCCCGTCCCGTCGAGGTTGTCCGCGTTGTAGGTGTACGCCATCGAGCGGAGCGAGTCCGCCCCGATGTAGTCGTCGGACGCGTCCCCGAGGTCTGCGTCGACGAACATCCCGGCGTACACCGAGTCGATGGTTGCGGCCGTCCGGTTGGTGAACGTGTACCGGTAGACCGTCGTCTCGCTGAGACGCCCGAGCCCAAACGCCGATGCCTCGGTGCGGACCTCGATGCCGAGCGGTGGTGTTCTGAGTTGCGCATGGACGTTGCCGACGTCGTTGGTGAGCGACCACGCCGTCTGGTCGCCTCGGATCGCCGGCTGGTCGCCGCCGGCGAGGTCATAGTTCGACGGGTCGCCGTCGCCGTCGAGCACCATCGCGCCGAGTGCGAAAGGCCAGTCGCGGAGATCGGCCGTGGCCGTGCCCGTCTGGTAGTACCGCGCGATGTCGAGGCGCGAGACGGTGTAGATGCGGTCGAAGGCCGAGCAGTCGGTCGGGTTGACCGGCCGCGCGTCGGGCCCGAGCGGGCCGGGCCACAGCGTAAAGTCCGCGCCCGGAGTGCCGTACGTGCCGCCCGAGGCGCGGACCTCACCGCCGACGACGCCCGCGACCCAGAGGCCGGCGGCGAAGATCGGGGTCTTGCCTCGGGGGACCTCGTAGGCGGCCTGGAAGCCGTTGCCGTAGAAGAGCGAGCCGGTGTTGAAGACGCGGGCGGTGACGTCGCCGATGTCGAGCAGGGCAGAGGCCGTGCCGAGTTGGCAGGCGCCGGGCGCGGGCGCCGTCTGGGCATGGGCCGTCCGAGCGGGGAGCGTTGCGCACGAGAGGACGAACACGAGGGCAACAAAGCGCATACGGGCCGAGGCAGACTGGTCCAAAAACCTACGTCGCGCGGGTTGCCCCGGGGGCATCTCGGCGTGCCCCGCCGGCCCGCTGCCCACGCGCCTCGACCCGGCCCCGCACGGTCTCTCGCGTTATGTCGCGACTGCGTACATATCGTCCACGAGGTCCGCGTAGCGCGCCGCGATGTGCGCCCGCCGGGGCTTCATCGTCGGCGTGAGCAGGCCGTTGTCGACCGAGAACGGCTCGGCGACGAGGCGCACGGCGCGGACCTTCTCGTGGGACGCGGCCTCGCGGGCCTGCTCGCGCACGACGGCCTCGACGAGCGCGACGGCCTCGGGCGAGGCGTTGAGGTCGGCCGGGACGGTCCAGCCGCCGGCCGCAGCGGCGGCCGCGAGCGCGTCGGCGTCGGGCACGACGAGGGCGACGAGAAACTCGCGCGCCTCGCCGAGGACGACGACCTGGTCCACGAGCGGGTGTGCTGCGAGCTTTTCCTCGATGGGACCGGGGTAGACGTTCTTGCCGCCCAGCGTCACGATCATGTGCTTGATGCGGTCCGTGATGCGCAGGTAGCCGTCCTCGAACCGCCCGACGTCGCCCGTGCGGAACCAGCCGTCGGCGTCGAAGACCTCGGCCGTCGCCTCGGGCTTGTTCCAGTAGCCGCCCATCACGGACGCGCCGCGGGCGAGGATCTCGCCGGCCCCGGTCGTGAGCGCGCTCGGGTAGGCGTCGCCCGCGAGCTGCCCGATGATCCGGCCCGAGTGCAGGTCCCGGATAGCCAGCGTCACGCCCGGGAAGACGTGCCCGACGGTCCCCACCCGCGGCGCGGCGTACGGGTTGGCCGCGAGGACCGGCGCCGTCTCGCTCAGGCCGTAGCCCTCGACGAGCAGGACGCCCGCGGCCTCGAAGAACGCCCCGACGGCCGCCGGGAGCGCGGCTCCGCCCGAGACGCAGAAGCGCACGCGCCCGCCGAGCTTCTCGTGGAGCGTCGCGA
>DASWMO010000073.1:0-3950 GCA_036399715.1 Rubricoccaceae bacterium | reverse complement strand
GAGCGCGCCCTGCATCTCGGTCATGCGCGTGTTGAAGCCCGCGAGGACGAACCGCGCCTGGCCTGCGGCGTCCCGCTGCTGGCCGTGGTTGCGGAGCGCGCGGAGAAAGTCCGCCGTGGCCGCGTCGTCGGTCGTGATCGCGCCGCCCTCGCCCGACGTGACGGCCTTTCTCGGGTGGAAGCTGAAGCAGCCGAGCGCGCCGACGGAGCCCGCGCGGCGGCCGTCGCGGGTCGCGCCGAGCGCGCACGCAGCGTCCTCGACGACGGGCACGCCGTAATGCGCGGCCGCGGCGCCGATGCGCGCCATGTCCGCCATTTGGCCGAAGGCGTGGACCGGCACTATGGCCCGGACGCGACGCCCGCTCTCGCGCGTCGCGAAGAGCCGCGCGAGCGTCGCGTCGAGGGCATCGGGATCCAGGCAAAACGTGTCGGGCTCGATGTCGACAAAGACTGCTCGGGCGCCGCACAACTCGGCGACGTTGGCCGTCGAGAGCCATGAGTAGGCCGGCACGACGACGGTGTCGCCCGGACGGATACCCAGCGCCATCAGCGCCATCTGGAGCGCGGCCGTGCAGTTGGTGACGGCGACGGCGTGGGCCGTACCGGCCGCTTCGGCGACCGCCGCCTCGAACGCCTCGACCTGCGCACCCTGCACGAGGAAGCCCGATTCGAGGACCGCGCGGACGGCCGCGAAGTCGGCCTCGTCGAGACTCGGGACCGTCAGCCGGATGTCGGGAGGCCGGGTGTCGAGGGGCGCGTCGGGCATCGGCTCAGGCTGAAACGGCGTCGAGCGCGGCGTCCGTCGCTACCGACTGGTAGAACTCGGCCGTGCGGGCGATGCCTTCTTCGAGGTCGACGCGCGCCTCGAAGCCCAGGCGGTCGCGGGCCTTGTCGACGGCCGGGACGCGCAGCTCGACGTCGGCGTAGTCCTTGCGGACGAAGCGGATCTCGGACGTCGAGCCGAGCACGCGCACGACGGTGTTGGCGAGGCCGTAGATCGTCACGACGGCGCGGGCGTTGCCGATGTTGAACGACTCCCCGATGGCCTCGGGCCGTTCGAGGGCGCACATCGTGCCCTCGACCATGTCGTCGACGTAGCACCACGCGCGGATCTGCGAGCCGTCGCCGTGGATCTCAATGGGCGCCCCGGCGAGCGCGCGCTCGATAAAGGCGCGCATCGCGCCCTCGCCGACCTGGCCCGGACCGTAGACGTTGAATGGCCGCACGCAGACCGTCGGGAGCCCCTGTTCGGCGTAGTAGGCATGCGCGAGGTGCTCCTCGGCGAGCTTCGAGACGGCGTACGTCCACCGCGCCTCGCCGACCGCTCCGACCGACGTGCGGTCGATCTCAGCCGACTGGAAGCCGTGCGTGCCGAAGACCTCGGACGTCGAGAAGCAGAGCACGCGGTCGAGGTGTCCCTGCTGCGCGGCCGCTTCGAGGACGTTGGCCGACCCGACCATGTTGACGCGCATCGTGGTCACGGGCTTGACCGCGACCGTGTCGATGCCCGCAATCGCGGCCGCGTGCACGACGATGTCGGCGCCCTGCATCGCCCGCGCGACGGCGTCGTAGTCCAGCACGTCGCCCTCGACGAGCGTCAGATTCGGGTGGTCGCGGAAGTCGCGGTCCTTGAGCGAGTTCCGACGGAGGTTGTCGAAGGCGACGATCTCGTTGGTCTCGACAAGCCGGCCGATGAGCGTCGAGCCGATGAAGCCGGCGCCGCCGGTGATGAAGACCTTTTTTCCGTCGATCATGGGCGCTGCGCGCGGGAGGAGGCCGAGCGCTACCGGTGCGGACGGGCCGGCAAAGGTAGCCGAGACGTGGGTGCCGCGCCGTGAGTCGCAACGGACGGTGTCCGTGGTTAGAGGGCTGCGGCGTCTAGCCAGGCCTGGAACATGAGGATCGTCCAGACCTCGTAGCGGCTGTCCGAGCGACCCGCGAGGTGGGCGGCCCACAGATCCGCGACGGTGTCCGCGTCGAGATAGCCCTCGGCGCGGATGCGGGCGGGGTCGAGGAGCGCCTCGGCCCACGGCCGCAGCGGCCCGCGGAGCCAGTCGCCGACGGGGATGCCGAAGCCCGCCTTGGGACGGTCCATGAGCGCGTCGGGCATGCGCCGCCGGACGACCTCGCGCAGGAGCCACTTCGTGCGGCCGTCGCGGATCTTGACGTCCGTCGGCAGAGACCACGCGAACTCGACGAGGCGGTGGTCCATGAACGGCGCGCGGGCCTCCAGACTCGCGTCCATGCTCGCCCGGTCGACCTTCGTCAGGATGTCGTCCGGGAGGTAGGTCCGCGCGTCGAGGTAGAGCATCTGCTGAACTGCGTCGAGGCCGCGTGGCCAGCGCTCCGGCTGATCCACCAAGACGGCTGGTGCCGAAGCGCCGATGACGGGCGGCCACGTGGCGCTGCGGTGGCGCGTGAGGCGGTCGTAGAGGTCCGCCTCGGAGGCGGCGTCGAGGACGCCGGCGAGCTTGTGGAGCTTGTGGCCGGGCAGGATCGCCCGCATCCGGGCCGGGAGGGCCGGCGCCGCGGCGGCGTAGGCGCGGTCGTAGGCGTCCGTCGAGACGGATTGGAGAGCGCGGCCCGCGCCGCGGCGGAGGCTGCCCGGCACGCGCCCGAGCCGGCCCCACAGGCGCGGCACGTGCAGGTGGCGATTGTAGCCCGCGAAGAGCTCGTCGCCGCCGTCGCCCGAGAGCGCAACGGTGACGTGGGCGCGGGCGAGGTGCGACACGAGGAGCGTCGGGATCTGCGACGAGTCGGCGAAGGGCTCGTCGTAGACCGCGCCGAGGCGTGGCACGACCGCGAGGGCGTCCTGTGGCGTCGCGCGGAGCGTCGTGTGGTCTGTCCCGAGGTGGCGGGCGACGGCGGCCGCGGCCGAGGATTCGTCGTAGGCCGGGTCGTCGAAGCCGATCGTGAACGTGCGCACGGGCGCGTCCGAGGCGGCCGTCGCCGCGGCAACGATCGCCGTCGAGTCCACGCCGCCCGAGAGGAACGCCCCGACCGGAACGTCGGCGACGAGGCGGTCGCCGACGACGCGCGTCAGGAGCGCGTCGAGCGCGTCGGTTGCCTCGTGGGGCGTCCCGCGGAACAGCGCCTGCCGGCCGGCCGCGACGGCCCCGTCGAGCGTCCAGTACGGCGCCTCGTAGGCCGCGAGGGGCTCGCCGGGCCTGAGCCGGTCGGCAGCGAGCGTCGCGACCGTACCCGGCGGGAGCATCCGGACGCCGCGGTAGATGGTGTGCGGCCCGGGCACGTAGGTGTACTGGAAGTACAGCGCGAGCGCGTCGCGGTCGACCTCGGGCACGAAGTCCGGGTGCGCGCGGAGGGCTTTGAGTTCCGAACCAAAGACGAGCGTCTTGCCGGCCCATCCGACGTAGAGCGGCTTCTGGCCCATCCGGTCGCGGACGAGCCGGAGCGTGCGCGTCTCGGCGTCCCAGACCGCCATCGCGAACATGCCGACGGCGCGGCGGACGGTCGCCTCTACGCCCCATGCGTCGAAGCCGGCGAGGAGGACCTCGGTGTCCGAGTGGCCGCGGAAGCGGTGCCCGGCGCGTTCGAGGTCCGCCCGGAGGTCGAGAAAGTTGTAGACCTCGCCGTTGTAGCTCAGCGTGTAGCGCCCCGAGGCGGCGTGCATGGGCTGCGCGCCGAGCGGGCTGAGGTCGAGGATCGAGAGGCGGCGGTGGCCGAGCGCGACCGGCCCGTCGGCCCAGACCCCGTCGGCGTCGGGCCCGCGGTGCGCGAGCGTGTCCGCCATGGAGCGGACAGCCGACGCGCGGTGGTCCGACACGCTGGGGCCGGCGGGGCCGGGCGAGAGCGCGAGAAGCCCGCAGATGCCACACATTCAGTCGGGGGATGGGCGGCCGGGGGAGGCGCGGGGCGTCATGCGGCGACTGCCGGCCGCCGCGGCGCCGCGCGGGCTCCCGCCGCGCGGACCGCCGGCCGCCGCTGGGGCAG
>DASWMO010000072.1:0-1855 GCA_036399715.1 Rubricoccaceae bacterium | reverse complement strand
CGAGAGAGCGGCGGAGCCGTCGGGGAAGGCCTGCGCGTCGAGCAGCGGAGTACCCTCGCCGCCCGGCCCGCCGCCCGTCTCTGTCCACAGGTCGAAGGCGTATGGCCCGCGTGTACGCCCCGGCGCGCCGACATAGCCGAGCCCGTTCTGGACGGCGAGGGCGCCGATAAAGCCCAGCCCGTGCCCGATCTCGTGCAGCACGACCGTCGCGAGGTCGTAGCGGTCCGGCGGCGGGGGCGTCGTCGGGTCGAGGTGCCACGATGGGAACGACGCGTTGAACGAGCCCGTGAGGTCGGGGTCGTTCGGGGCGAGGTCGCGCCCGGCGAATGCGTCGGCGAGGGCGGACGGGTACCACGTGTCGCGGCGCGGCGCGCCGTCGAAGTTGCGCAGCAGGTACGGGCCGGCCGAGCCGAGGGTCGTCGCGGCGAGGGTTTCCCAGCGGGCGAGCATGCGGATCGGGCGCGGCGACACGACGCGGCAGGCCCACACGTCGACAGCCGCCTGGAACGCGGCGCGGGCATCGGCCGGGAAACCGACGTACTCGACCTCGAACCGGGCGGTCTGCTCGGACCGTGCGCACGCAGCGGGGCGTACGCCGCGAGGCGCGAGGTCAGGCGCGGGGCGCGCCGCAGGTGCGTCGACGTCGAGCCGGCAGGCCAGGACGGGCCCGGCCGTTTCGGTCTGCGCTTGCGCTCCGCTGTGGAGGCCAGCGGCGAGGGTGAGCAGGCCGAGGCCGTGGAGAATCGTCAGGCGCATGGCGTTAGCCGAGGCGGGCGAGGGCCGTCTTGGCCCGCTGTTCGAGACTCGTCCGGTAGTCGTAGGCGCCCTCGACCGCGAGCGCGGCGCGGTAGGCCGCTCGGGCGTCGTCGCGGCGCCCGGCGGCCTCGTGGAGTTCTCCGACGTGGTAGAGCGACCACGGGTGCCACCGCGCCAGCGGATCGCCGGTGCGGGCGATGGCGATCTCGAAGTGGCGGACGGCCTCGGGCGTGTTGCGCTGTGCCTGGTAGGCGCGGCCGGTCCGGTACGCCGCCTCGGCGCGCTCGGTCTCGGAGAGCGCCGCGTTGGTCAGGACCGGCTGGAGGCGCCGGATCGCCTCGTCGAGTCGACCGCTGTCGTACGCGTTGCGGCCGAGCAGAAGCGCGCGCCCCGCTGCCGTGAGCGGGGCAGAGCGCCGGAGGGCAGCCTCGCGGGCGGCGGCGAGGTCGATGTCGTAGTCGCGCGCCGCACGGACCCGAGCGTAGAACGTCTCGGCCGTCCGTCGGTCGCCCGTCAGTTCGGCCGCGAGGCCGGCGTGGAGCGTCGTCTGGGCGAGGAGCGCGCTCCCACGGAACGTCCGCGCGTAGCGGCTCAGCAGAGGCAGCGCCTCGACGAACCGGTCCTGCCGGAAGAGCGCCATCCCGAGGTCGGCATCGACGAACGGGAATGCAGCGGCACCGGGAGAAGCAAGGGCCGCGGCAGCGCGGCGCAGGTCGGCCTCGGCCTCGACCGCCCGGCGGTCCGTGAGCAGGTAGAACGCGCGGAGGTACGCCAGGACCGGACTGCCCGGCCGGGCGGCCGCCGCCTCGCCGAGGCGGTCCAGCCCGCCCGCGCGGCGCTCGTTGAGCGTCGCGTCGACGACGGCGAAGGCGGCCGTCGCCTCGACGGCGAAGGCGCCCGAGCCCCGCGAGGCGCGGGCGAGCTTGTCGATGCCTCCCGCGACGGTCCCCGAGAAGCCGAACACGCGCCCGAGCCAGCGGTACTTGGACGGGATCGAGCCGGCCGCGGCCTCGCACACGCCCTGCCCGAACAGGGCGTCCGGGAGCGAGTCTGGAAGGGCGCGGAAGCGGCCGCAGGCGTCGCGGAAGGCGAGCCCGGC
>DASWMO010000071.1:0-5307 GCA_036399715.1 Rubricoccaceae bacterium | reverse complement strand
CGTAGCGGAGGCTCGGCTGGATCGCCCTCGACGCAACCGCTTCGGCGAGTGCGAGGGTGTCGCCCTGGAGGCCGCCGGCGGCGAGGGCGGCCCGCGTCGCGCTCGCGACCTCGTCCGAGGCGATGACGGAGCGGGCGTCGCGCTCCTCTTCGGTCCGGGAGGTCGGGCTTAGGTCGCGCACGATCACGGATGCGGCGAGGAGCGAGTCGCGGGGGACGTCGGCCACGCCCCGCAGCAGGAGCGCCCGGCCGACGCGCGACGCGTCGCCGAGGACGCGGTCGGAGAGGCGGATGTCGGCCGCCTCGCTGCCGGGCGCCACAAGGAGGGCCCACTGCGGCGCGGTCAGCGGAAGGGCCTGGACGGCGCGGAGGTAGTGGAGCGAGTCCGCCGCAGCACGGGCACCGTCGCCGGCGGCACGCGCCTCGCGCCACGCCGCGAAGGCAGCGAAGGCCGTGTCGAGGCGCGCGTCGAGGTGGTCCAGACGCGCGACGGCCGAGTCGGGCGCCGCCGTGTCCAGCGCCATGATGAGCGGCTCGGAGCGGCGGACCGAGTCGCGTCGGGCTGCGACGACCGCGTCGGGCAGGCGGATCGAGAAGTCGTAGGGCGCCACGACGTCGTCGCCCTTCCAGACGTCGCCGATGGCACTCGTCTCGTCGAGGACCGAGACGTTGGGAAAGGCGACGAGGGCGAGCCCGACGAGGACGGCCACAAGGCCGGCCCGGATGGCGAGTTGCCGCCGTGTGAGGGCCGGGCGCGGGGTCTCGGACGGACGGCCCTCGAAGCGGAGGCCGGCGAGGCGAGGCCGCAGAGCGGGCTTGGGCGCGAGGCCGAGGCGTTCGAGAAGGGTCATGGTCGTCAGACGCGCGACAGGGCGCGGTGCTCCGGCGATGCGCCGCGTTCGGACGGACTGGGCGCCACGCGGCGGGGTCTCGATCACGAGGTGTGCTGGGACACGGCGTGGAGCGGGACGACTGGCGGGCGGACGGCGCGGAGCAGGGCGAGCATGCGCTCGGCCACGTCGGCGCGTCCACGCGGGCTGGCTCCGACCGCGAGGTCGAGCGCGCCCTCGGAGTCCGGGCCATCCACGCCGACCCGCAGCGATGCCGGGCAGGCCGCGACGGCGGCGAAGACCGCGGGCGTGTCCAGCGGGACGAGCGCCACGACGACGTCGACGTCCCGCCACAGACCTTCGAGAACGTTCAGTCGGGGAGCACCTGTCCACGTGTGCGCATCAGGCCCCAAGCGGGTGACCGTCCCGGCGAAGCGATCCGGCACAGACGCCAGTGCCGTTCCGACAACGACCGGCACGACCGGGACCGCGAGTTGGTCGACAACGTGCCACGCCGCGCGGAGGGCGGCGGGCTCGGAGGGCAGCAGCACGAGCACGCGTCGGATCTGGTCGGGACGCGCGGCGGGAATGCGGCGGGCGACGAGGCGGTGTGCGGCGCGCCAGCCGATCCACAGGCGGAGGCGCTCGGTCACGCGGTGCCGAACAGGTCCGGTTCGGACCTGCCCGAGGCCTGCGGGGGCATCTCGGGCGCCGATGCGCTCGCATCAGACGCCGTGGACGAGTCCTCGGCAGTCGGCGCCGCAGGCGAAGCATCCGCGGGCTCGGTTCCGTCGAGAAGGGCGAGCAGGTCCGCCTCGGAGAGGATCCGAACGCCGAGCGCTTCGGCCGACGCCTGCTTCTGGCCCGCGCTCTCGCCCGCGACTAGGAACGTCGTCTTCTTCGACACGCTGCCCGAGACCGTCCCGCCAGCGGCCTCGATGAGCGCCTTGGCCTGCGGGCGCGTGAGCGTTGGCAGCGAGCCGGTGAGGACGAACGTGCAGCCCGCCGCAGGTCCGGCCTCGCCCGCTGTCGCCGCGACGGCCTCGGACGGCAGGCGGAGCGTGTTGACCCCAACGGACTCGAACGCGGCGACGGTCGCCCGGTTGGTCTCGTCGGCGAACCACGCGACGACGCTTTCGGCGACGACCGGCCCGACGCCGTCGACGGCTTCGAGCGTCTCGCCGTCGGCCGCAGCGAGCGCGGCGAGCGAGGCGTGGTGCGCGACGAGCAGGCGTGCGACGGTCTCGCCGACATGCCGGATGCCGAGGCCGATGACGAGGCGGCCGAGCGGGCGCTGCCGGGCCGCCTCCAGGCCCGCGAGCAGGCGGTCGGCCTTCTTCTCCTGCACGCCGTCGAGCCCGAGCAGTACCTCGCGTGAGAGGCGGAACAGGTCCGGCAGGTCGGCCACGAGGCCTGAATCGACGAGCGCGAAGGCCGTCTTCTCCCCCATCCCGTCGATGTCCATCGCGACGCGCGAGGCGAAGTGCTGAACGGCCCGGCGGAGGCTCGCCGGGCAGCCGCCCGATGCGTGGCGGAGGTCCGCCGTGCCCTCGGCGCGCACGAGCGGCCGCCCGCACTCGGGGCAGACGTCGGGCGGGACGTACGCGACTTCGGCGCCCGTCCGCGCCTCGACGACCGGCCCGACGACGGCCGGGATCACGTCGCCGGCGCGCTTCACGACGACGAGGTCCCCTTCCCGGATGTCGCGGGAGTGGATGTAGTCCGAGTTGTGGAGTGTCGCCCGGGCCACGGTCACACCGCCGACCTCGACCGGCTCCAGATCCGCGACCGGCTTCACGACACCCGTCCGGCCGACGCTGTGGAGCACGCCGAGGAGGCGCGTCGTCGCCTCGCGGGCGGGAAACTTGACCGCGACGGCCCAGCGCGGGCTCGTCGCGACCTGCCCGAGGAGGGCCTGGTAGTCGGTCCGGTCCACCTTCAGCACGACGCCGTCGATCTCGTAGTCGAGGCGGTCGCGGTGGGTGGCCATCTCCGTGCAGAAGGCCGCGGCCTGCTCGGCGGGCGTGTGCTCGGCGTCGCCCCGGAAGACTCGCCGCGCGGGCTCGACGGGCAGGCCCCACGCGGCGACCCGGTCGAGGGCGGCCGTCTGCGTCTCGGGCGGCGAGCCCGTGTGCGGGCCAAGGCCGTAGGCCCAGAAAGCGAGTCCGCGGCCCGCCGTCACGGCCGGGTCGAGTTGCCGGAGGCTCCCGACGGCGCCGTTGCGCGGGTTGGCGAGTGGCCGCTCGCCGCGGGCGACGAGGTCCGTGTTGAGCGCCTCGAAGCGGCTCCGCGCGAGGTACAGCTCGCCCCGGATTTCGACGTGGGTGGGGACGTCCGGCCCGGCGAGGCGCAGGGGGATGCTGCGGACCGTCCGGACGTTGGCCGTGACGTCTTCGCCCGTCGTGCCATCGCCGCGCGTGGCGGCGCGGGCGAGGACTCCATGCTCGTACGTCAGCGCGACCGCGAGGCCGTCGATCTTGAGCCCGGCTTCTACGGCAACCGCCTCGCCGTCGTCGAGGACGGCGGCGAGGCCGCGGCGGGCGCGCTCGTACCACGCCGCGATCTCCGACGCCGAGAAGGCGTTGCCGAGCGAGAGGAGGGGCACCGGGTGAGTCACCTTCGCAAATCGGTCCATCGGCGCTCCCCCGACGCGGTGCGTCGGCGAGTCGGGCGTGCGGAGGTCGGGACGGGCCTCCTCGGCGCGGCGGAGCGTGTGGAAGAGCCGGTCGTACTGCGAGTCGCCGACGAGGCTCTCGCCGCGCGTGTAGTACGCCTCGCCGAGGCGCGAGACGACCGACCGGAGCCGGGCCACGAGGTCGGCGTCGAGCGCGGCGGCATCGAACGCGTCCGTGCGGAGCGCCTCGGCCGTCAGAGCCGGGTCGGCGTCGAGTTGGCGGCCGAGGGCGAGTGCCTCCGAGACGAGGTCCATCAGATCAGAAGTCGGACGAGTCGGCGGGGACGGTGGCGGGCGCGGCGAGCGAGTCCAGCAGGCGCTGTCCTGTCGCCCGGCTGATCGTGACCGGCCGGCCGTCCGGCGGCGTCCAGCGGACGCCCTGCAGTTCGACGATGGCGTCGGAGAACGCGCCCGACGTGCCCTCGCCCCAGAGGATGAGGCTGGAGTCGGCGGTGAACGTCTCGGTCTCGCCCGTCGCGATCCAGCGCGGGGCGCGGTCGCCGTCGAGCGAGACGCGGAACGACTGGAGGCCGTCGCCGGAGGCCGAGACCCTGACCGAGATCGGCGTCTGGAAGCGCCGGCCGCCTTCGCCGACGCCGGCCCCGACGGCGGCGCTGTCGATGCGGGCCACGAGTTCGGCGTCGTCGGCGGGTTCGGGCGTGTCCCGGAACATCAGGAAGTAGACCGCGAGCGCGAGCGCCACCACGACGGCGGCGGAGAGGCCGAGGATGGCGCCCCAGTTCTTGTCGTACGAGTGGCGAGCGCCCGGGACGGCGGGCCGGGCGACGCGCGATGCGACGGGCGTTGCGGCGGGCGCGGGCGGCACAGCGGCACGCAGTGCATCGACCGGTGAGGCGGCGACCGACGGCGTGGCGGCGGGCACGGATGCTGCAACCGGCGACGCAGGCGGCCGCGCGGGATCGGCACGACGCGAGACTGGTGGCGGCTCATCCGCTGGCTCGCGCTGTGGGGCGTCGTCCTCGGCAACGGCGGCCGGGGGCGCCGGGGCAGGGCCGTCGTACGCCGGGTGCAGTTCACCGCGGTACGTCCCGATCAGCGTCCGCTCGTAGGCGGCGACGACATCGGCCTGCGGGAGCCCGACCGCGCGCGCATACGTCCGCAGCAGGGCGATGAGGTAGACTCGGTTGAACGTCGGGTCCGCGGCGAGGTCCCCGTCCTCGAACCGCTTCAGCACGTCCACCGGGACGCGCGTCTCCTGCTGGATCTGCTCCAGCGTCTGCGAGCGGGCCTCCCGGACGAGGCGCAGGTCGGTTTCGAATGCGGACACGAGCGCGGCGGCGGTGGTCGCAGAAGGTAGCGCCGCCGGCCAGCCTCGCCGTGCGCGCGGCCGGCCGAGGGGCCGGCCGCGCGTCGGTCACCGCAGGACTGTAATGCGCCGCGTGCGCGTCTCGTCGCCAGCCCGCAGCCGGACGATGTACACGCCCGAGGCGAGCGCCGACGCGTCGAGGCGCGACTCGTGCCAGCCCGCTTCGGCCGCGCCGTCGGCCACTCGCGCGACCTCGCGGCCGAGCAGGTCGTAGACGCGCACGTCCACCATCGCCGCGCCAGGAAGGCCCCACCGCACCGTCGCCGGCCCGCGCGCCGGGTTCGGCCACGGCGACGCCAGCGTGAGTTCGCGCGGCAGGTCCGACGTGCTCTCACCGGCGACGGTCGCCACGACGAGCGTCGCCGCGTCCGAGTCGTTGGCGGCGAAGCCGTCGAAGGCCGTCGTGCTCGTCGTAGCCGAGACGGCGTACTGGCCGACGGGCGGGGCAGGCGACGTCACCGTGACGCGCTCGAAGGC
>DASWMO010000070.1:0-10756 GCA_036399715.1 Rubricoccaceae bacterium | reverse complement strand
CGCTCGGCGTGCTCGGCGAGGTCGCGACCGAGTGGGCCGAGACGGAGGCGGGCCGCGCGGCGCTGCTCGGCGAGGCCCCCGAGGTGCAGGGCGTGCTCGCCTTCGGCGAGTCGTCCGTGGACGCCCGGATCGTCGCGAAGGTGCGCCCCGGCGAGCAGTTCGAGGCCGAGCGTGCGCTCCGGCGGCTCGTCAAAGAGCGCTTCGACGCGCGCGGGATCGAGATCCCGTTCCCCACCCGCACCATCACCGTCCGCACTGAGTCCGGCGCGCCGGCCGCGGCACCCGGCGCCCCGTCGGTCCAGCCAGCGGTCTCGATGCCCGTCCCGCCCGCGGCCCCTGCGCCGGAGACCCCTCCGGCGACGTAGCGCTCCGCCGCTCACGTCCGTCTAGTCGTGGACGGCGACCGACGGGTTCTCGTCCAACGGATCGACGGCGATGGCATTGGTGACCGCCGGCAGGTGCGGGTCCGTGACCGGCGCGCCGTCGAGGTCGAACGTGCCCTTCGGGTTGTTGTCCGCGTCCACGAGGACCACGCGCGGGCGGTGCGAGCGCGCCTCCTCGGGCGTCATGTCGGCGTACGTGATGACGATGATCTCGTCGCCGGGCGCGACGAGGCGCGCCGCCGGGCCGTTCATGCAGACCGTCCGGCTGCCGGCGACGGCCGGAATCGTGTACGTCTCCAGCCGCGCGCCGTTGTTGACGTTGACGACCTGGACCTTCTCGTAGGCGAGGATGCCGGCGAGGTCCATCAGCTCCTGGTCCAGCGTGATCGAGCCCTCGTAGTACAGGTCAGCCTCGGTGACGTGCAAGCGGTGCAGCTTGCCTTTGAACATCGTGACGGTCATAGTCGGAGGCCGGGGCGTGGTCTCAGGACGGGTCCCCGATGGCGAGCGTGGCGTTGTCGATGAGGCGCGTCGTGCCGACGAAGGCGGCGACGGCGGCAAGGTACCGGCCCGCGGACGGGCCGCCCTTCGACAAGGTTTCGACGGGCTGCAGCCCGAGCGCGTCCACGACCTGCGCGTACTGCACGCGGACGCCCGGCGCCTGCGCGATCTCGGCCTGCATCGCCGCCTCGATGCGGGCCACACTCGTCTCGCCCGCGGCGACGGCGTCGCGGGCGGCGAAGACGGCCCGTGACAGCACGAGCGCCTCGCCGCGCTCGAGATCCGAGAGGTAGCGGTTGCGCGACGACAGCGCGAGGCCGTCCGCCTCGCGGACGATGGCGTGGCCGGCGACCTCGACGCCGAAGCCCATCTCATCCGCCATGCGGCGCAGGATGGCGAGCTGCTGCGCATCCTTCTCGCCGAACACAGCGACGTGTGGCCGGCACGCGAGAAACAGCTTCGCCACGACCGTCGTGACGCCTTCGAAGTGGCCTGGCCGGGCGGCGCCGCACAGGTACCCGTCGAGGTCGCGGACGGCGACGGTCGTGAACGGCGGCAGCCCGAACGGGTACATCTCGGGCGCGAGGGGCGCGAAGACAGCGTCAACGGCGCCCTCGCCGAGGCCGTCGAGGGCTGCGCGGTCGGCGGCGAGCGTACGGGGGTACGCCTCGAAGTCCTCGCCGGGCGCGAACTGGGTCGGGTTGACGAAGACCGACACGGTGACGTGGCCGGCGGGCCCGACGCGTCGGCGGGCGTCCTGAACGAGGGCGAGGTGGCCGGCGTGGAGCGCGCCCATCGTGGGCACGAGCGCGAGACGGCGGCCGGCGGCCCGCGCCGCGTCGGCCTCGGCCTGCATCGCGGCGACAGTGGAGATCGGGGTCAACGGCAAGGGAGGTGGGTGCGCGGTCCGGGTCGGGCCCGTCCGGGAAGGTCCCGAGGGAACGGCCCGGGCGCAACCGCCTGCCGCAGGCCCGCTCAGGCCGTGGCGGAGGTCAGGCTCCGAGTCGGTCCGGCCGGCCGGACCGACTCGGAGGCAACGGGAAGGGTCACCGTGAACGCCGTTCCCTGCCCCGGGGCGCTCTGAACCTCAATCGTACCGCCCATGAGGTCGACGAGCCGCTTCGTGATCGCGAGCCCGAGTCCGTTGCCCTCGTGGCTGCGGGCGTGCCCGGTCGACTCTTGCTCGTACTCCTGGAACAGTCGGGGGAGGAACTCGGCCGAGATGCCGGCGCCCGTGTCCGCGACGCGGAGCCAGACCCCGCCCTCGTCGGCGCCGACCTCGACGTCGATGCGGCCGCGCTCGGTGAACTTGACCGCGTTGCCCACGAGGTTGTTGAGGATGCAGTGGAGCGCCGGCCGGTCGGCGAGGGCCACGGCCGAGGCGCCGGTGAGCTGTACCGCAAGCCCCTTCTCCTCGACGAGCGGGAGGAGGAGCCCGAGCGCCTCGTCCGCCTCGGCAAACACGTCCACCGGGACCGGGTGGAGGGTGGCCGTCCCGCTCTCGAGTTGTGCGAGGTCGAGGACCGAGTTGAGGGTTTCGAGGAGCCGGCGCCCCCCCCTCGCGATGGGATTCACGAGGTCCTGCTGGGCTGCCGGGACCTCGTGGGCGAGCATCTCGGCGAAGCCGATGATGGCCGTGAGTGGCGTCCGAATCTCGTGGCTCATGTTGGCCAGGAAGGCGCTCTTGAGGCGGTTGGCCCCCTCGGCCGCGTCCCTCGCCTCGACCAGATCCCGGCGGGCCCGGTTCTGCTCCGTCACGTCGAGCGCCACGACCAGGGCGGCCTTGGTGCGGTAGAGCGGGAGCGTGTGGGAGGTAACCTCGGCGTCGAGGATGGAGCCGTCCTTGCGCCGGTGCCGGCTCGGCGTTCGCTGCTGAAACGGGGGCCGACTCGCCCGCAGGTTGTCCAGTAGGGCGGGCACGTCCTCGTGGGGGCGGATGTCCAGAAGGGTCATCCTCAGGAAGTCCTCCCGCGAGTACCCGTAGTTGGCGATAGCTGCGCGGTTGACCTCCAGGAAAGCGAACGTCTGCTGATCGTACACCCACATCGGGAGCGGGTTGCTGTCGAAGAGGAGGCGGTAGTGGTCCTCGCTCGCCCGGAGCTCCTGCTCCGCAGCCTCGAGGTTGCGGACGGTGGCCTGCAACTCCCGGGTCCGCTCATCGACGAGCTGCGTGAGCCGGCCCTCGGCCTTGCGCTGCACGAACAGCTTGTAGTCAAACAAAACCGTGAGCAGGGTGCTGAACAGGACGAGCAGCGTCGCCGCGGAGACGCTGACGGCGAGCCAGACCTGCGTGCCCTGGGCGAGCGGGGCCGCGATGCTGGCCCCGGGCAGGTGTGAGTAGACGGCCGCCGCCATGCCCGTGTAGTGGGTCCCGCTGATGGCCAGGCCCAGCACGAGCGCCGCGCCGATCTCGTACCGGGCGTACCTGCCCCTCCGCGAGGACACCTCGGACGCGAGCCAGAGGGCGACCGTGGGAGCGACGAGGGCCACGACGACCGAGGCCGCGAAGAGGGCCGGGTCGTAGCTGAGGACCGCGTTCATCCGCATGGCCGCCATCCCGGTGTAGTGCATCGCGGCGATCCCGAGCCCCATCACTATCCCGCTCCCGACGACCCGGCCGACCGTCGCCGGTCTCCGCGCCGCGATGAACAGGGACAGAGCCGACGTCAGGACCGCGACGCCCATGGACAGCGCCGTGATGGAGATGTCGTACGTGAATGGCATCTCCATCCTCAGCGCCAGCATCCCGACAAAGTGCATGGACCAGATCCCGATCCCCATCGAGAACGAGCCGGCAGCCAGCCACCGCCCTGCCGCGGCGCCTTTGCTCTGGGCCACGCGGCGGACCACCGCCAGCGTGGTGAACGAGGCGACGGAGGCGATCAGGTACGACAGGAGCACGAGGCCCCAATCGTACCCGGCGGTCATGGACACGGAGTGTCCCATCTGAATCAGGGCGTGCGAGTAAGGGCGTCTGCGCGAACGGCCCGAAGGCCCTGCCAGGGCACTCCAGGCCCCGGCAAGACGAAGGCCGTGTCCGACCGGGTATCGCCTCCGCTGCCATCGGCTTAACCACCCTGAGCCTGCCGCGCTGCCGTCCGGTGCGGCCGGGGCGGGGGCAGGGCGAGCGCACGAGGGTTCGCGATTCCTGTGCGAAACCCGGCGGCGGGCGCGGCGCCGGCGCCGTCCGGCTCGACCTTCGAGGCCCAGACGCTCCCCTCACCCGACTCTCGCCATGTCCGACTTCCGCACCGAAACCGACTCGCTCGGGCCCGTCCGCGTCCCCACGGACGCCCTCTACGGCGCCCAGTCGCAGCGCGCACACGACAATTTCCCCATCTCGGGCATCCGCTTCCCGCGGCGCTTCGTCAGCGCGCTCGGACTCGTCAAGGGCGCCGCGGCGCAGGCCAATGCCGACCTCGGGATCCTCTCGGCCGAGACGGCGCAAGCCATCGCCATCGCCTGCGAGGCCGTCGCCCGCGGCGATCACGACGTCCAGTTCGTGCTGGACATCTTCCAGACCGGCTCGGGCACGAGCACCAACATGAACGCCAACGAGGTCATCGCGAGCCTCGCGAGCCAGGCGCTCGGACGGGCGGTCCACGCCAACGACGACGTCAACGCGAGCCAGTCGTCCAACGACGTCATCCCGACGGCGATGCACGTCGCGGCGCGCCTCGCGCTGCTCGAAGACCTCCTGCCGGCGATGGCACGGTTCGCCGGCGCACTCGACGCCAAGGCCTACGAGTTCGACGACGTCGTCAAGTCCGGCCGGACGCACCTCATGGATGCGACGCCGGTCACGCTCGGGCAAGAGTTTGGCGGCTACGCGGCTCAGATCCAGCGCAGCATCACGCGCGTCGAGGCGGCCGCCGAGGACCTCAAGGAGCTCGCGCTCGGCGGGACGGCCGTCGGGACGGGCATCAACACGCCCGACGGATTCGCGCAGCGGGCCATCGCCGTCCTCTCCGAAACTGCCGGCGCCGAGTTCGTCGAGGCCGCCAACCACTTCGAGGCGCAGTCGGCCAAGGACGCCTTTGTGTTCGCCGGCGGAGCGCTCAACGCGCTCGCCGTCTCGCTGATGAAGATCGCCAACGACATCCGGCACCTCTCATCCGGCCCGACGTCCGGCCTCGCCGAGATCGCGCTTCCGAGCCTTCAGCCGGGATCGTCCATCATGCCGGGCAAGGTCAACCCGGTCATGTCCGAGTCGCTGATGATGGTCTGCGCGCGCGTGATGGGCAACACGACCACGCTGACCGTCGGCGGGCAGCACGGCAACTTCGAGCTCAACGTGATGATGCCCGTGATGGCGCACGCGCTGCTGGAGTCGGTCGAGATCCTGACGAACAGCCTTGATGCGTTCCGCGAAAAGTGCCTCGACGGCATCACAGCCAACCGCGAGCGCTGCCGTGACCTGCTCGAGCGCAACCCGGCCATCGCGACGGCCCTCAACCGGACGATCGGCTACGACGTGGCCTCGAAGGTGGCCAAGAAGGCCGCCGCCGAGGGGCGGTCCGTGCGCGATGTCGTCGTGGAGATGGGCGTGCTGCCCGAAGGCGCCGACCTCGACGCGCTCCTCGACGTGCGCTCGATGACCGAGCCCGGCATACCGGGCGAGTGACCGTCGCACGCTAAAGTCCGACGGTTTTGCTGTACGGGGAGGACGCACCTGTCCGAGCCGATATGCGCCTCCTCCTCGCTATCGCCGCGCTCGTCTTCTGGACGGCAGTTGGCCGATCTCGTCTTTGGCGTCGCGCGGCCGCGAGCGCGTCGCGGAGCCACTGCGGGAAGCGGCGGACGTCGTGCTCGGCGCCGGTGGGGCGGGGGTCCAGCTTGGCCATCGTTCAGGTATGGTGATGGCCCGCCCGGGAACCCACCGGGGAACGTCCTGATAGGAGCGTCCCTCTTGTCTCCCACAGGGACCTCCCATGTCGGAGCTGGAAGACCGCGCCCGTAGAGCCCTCGCTGACGTTCGCCGCGCGGTTGCCTTGGCTAAAGAGGACCGCAAGCGGGCGAGAGCAGTGATCGAATCCAGCCGACAGGCCGTTCGGGACGCTCGAAAGGCGCTTGATGAGGCCCAAGAGACGCTCCGCCGGGCACAGGAGGCGCTCCGGAGGATGAGGTAGGGGGAAACCGAGGACTGACGCGGAGCCAGTGCCGGGCGGGGTGCGGTGCAGCTTGGTCATCGGATCGGCCCTCGACGGTGAACGTCGGGTGCTACCCGGCCATGTGCCGCGCGAGGTCCTGGAACGTCCGGTTGCAGCACGGGCAGACGCCGGCGGCGATGCGCTTCTTCGTCCTCGTGTGAGCGCCCTTCTGAGCGGCCGCACGACGCTTCTGACGCTCGGCCTCGACCTGATTGCCGCGCTCGTCACGGTAAAACTTCGTTGGCCGGTGGAGCGGAACGGCGTGGAGCCAGCTTCCGAACGTCAGCCCGTATTCGTGTACCGCGTGCATCCGTGACCTGGCAGCGTCTCCGGACGGCAGACTCTACGTCGCAGGCCAGTTCTACGCAGGGGTGTCCCAGTAGAACGGTGTCTGGCGGTTCGACGGAACGGGGTGGACCCTGCTGGGCGGCGAGATGGACCGCGAGGTCAAAGCGGTCACGGTCGGACCAGACGGCAGCCTCTATGCCGCCGGGTCTTTCACGACGGTGGGAGGCCCCGCGGCCAGCCACGCCGCCCGGTGGGACGGCACGGCCTGGCACTCGTGCGGCGATGGCGTCTCCGGCGGAGCTGTCTACGCACTCGGCTCGACCGCCGACGGTCTGGTCGTCCTCGGTGGCGACTTCGCCGGGACCGGCGGGCACCTCACCCCGTTCGTGGCAGCAGTTCGGCTGCTCAATCCCGTTGCGGAGGCACCGGCCCCGCAGAGCCCTCGCCTCGGCCTGGCCGTCGGCCCCAACCCGACGCACGGCGCTGCGAGGGCCTACGTCACGACTGAGACAGCTGCTCGGGTTCGACGTCTTCGACGCGCTCGGGCGCCGCGTTGGCCGCGCCGAGGCACCGGCGGGCGAGCACGTGTCCGTCTCGCTGCCGACCGAGCACCTCGCGCCGGGCGTACCGAGCACCTCGCGCCGGGCGTATACGTCGTCCGCCTCGTCGCCGGGGACCGTGTGCAGACGGTGCGCCTCGTCGTGGCACGGTGAATGCCACGGCATGCCCCGGCGCCCGCAACCTTTTCCAAGACATGCACGAAGGCCGGGGCACCGGGCGTTGACCCGGCGCGACCTCCTGCCGGCGTCTGTGTGTGGGCGGCGGATCAGGAACGGGCGGGGCCTCTCGGCGACGAGGGGCCCCGCTTTTTTGCCTCTGACGGCCTGTCGGGGGCGGCCGCGGCGGCACGATTCGTGCGCGCCCGGGCGTTGTAGAGCGGCCGGTGCAACCGCGCCTCGCGTGCGGCCGTCCGACCCACACTGCTTGTCGTCCCTCCTCCTTTAGACCGATCCATGCGCGCCGCCACCCGCCGTCTGTCCACGGCCCTGTTCGTCGCCGCCGCCTTTCTCGGCGGCATCTTTTTCGTCACGTCGGCGGGGACGCTCGCCGGCGTGCCGTCCCTCTTCCGCAGCGCCGACGCGCAGCGGGCCGCGACGGCCGAGCAGGCGGTCGCGACGGCCGAGGAGCTCGGACAGGCGTTCTCGACCGTCGCCGAGCGCGTCAACCCGGCCGTCGTGCAGGTCCGCTCGACGCGCCTCGCGCGGCCCGGCGCCCAGGCCGACCCCTTTGGCGGGCAGAACCCGTTCGGGGGCATCGACCCGTTCGGCGGCGGCCAGGGCGAGCAGGACGGCCTGGGCTCAGGCGCCTTCATCCGCGCCGACGGCTACATCGTGACCAACAACCACGTCGTCGAGGGCGCCGACGAGTTGTCGGTTCGCCTCTTCGACGGCCGCATCCTGCCCGCGACGGTCGTCGGGGCGGACGCGTTCTCGGACATCGCCGTCCTCAAGGTCGAGGGCGAGGACTTCCCCGCGCTGACCTTCGCCGCGTCGAGCGAGCTCCGCGTCGGGCAGTGGGTGCTCGCCTTCGGGAGCCCGCTGAGCGAGGACCTCTCGAACACGGTCACCAACGGCATCGTGTCCAGCCTCGGCCGCTACCAGG
Source organism: Rubricoccaceae bacterium (assembly GCA_036399715.1). Classification (GTDB taxonomy): domain Bacteria; phylum Bacteroidota; class Rhodothermia; order Rhodothermales; family Rubricoccaceae; genus DASVSE01. The sequence goes on along the minus strand of DASWMO010000070.1, from coordinate 2,772 downwards.
GCGGCTCGGGCTCGATTTCGAACTACATCCAGACCGATGCGGCCGTCAACCCCGGCAACTCGGGCGGCCCGCTGACGAACCTCCGCGGCGAGATCGTCGGCATCAACTCGGCCATCGCGACGCGCTCGGGCGGCTTCCAGGGCATCTCGTTCGCCGTCCCGGCGGACATCGTGCGCAACACGACCGAGCAGCTCGTCGCGTCGGGGACGGTCTCGCGCGGCTACCTCGGCATCTCGTTCGGGCCCGTTTCGCCGAGCCTCGCACGCGCGCTCGACGTGCCGCCGGGCGCGGCCCTCATCGCGAGCCTCTCCGAGGATGGGGAGGGCCGCGAGCCGGCGTCTGAGGCCGGCCTCCGCCCCGACGACGTCATCACGGCTGTCGACGGGACGACGCTGACGGACAGCCGCCAACTCGTCTCGCTCGTCTCGAACAAGCGCCCCGGCGAGGAGGTCGTGCTGACCTACAACCGCGACGGCGACGAGCGCGAGGCGACGGTCCGCCTCGGCACGCGCCCGGGCGAGGAGGCGATGGCAGCCGCGATGGGCGGCACGGCCCCGCGCCGCGCGCCGTCTGCGGCGCCCGAGCCCGCCACGCAGTCCGCACTCGGCCTCACGGTGCAGGACCTCACGCCGGCCGTTGCGCGCCGCATCGGCGTCGACGCGGACGTCGAGGGCGTCGCGGTGACGGATGTCGAGCGCACGTCGGAGGCGTTCCGCGACGCGCAGCTCCGCCCGGGCGTCGTCATCACCGAGGTCAACCGCCGGCCCGTGCAGACCGTCGCCGAGCTTCAGCGGGCCATCGCGGCCGTCTCGACCGGCGACACGTTCCTCGTCCGCATTCTGGACCCGCGCTCGGGCCAGACGCGCCTGACGGCGCTGACGAAGCGCGGCTAACGACGTCCGGCGAGCACTGGCAAGACAGAATGCGCGGCCAGCGGGGATCCCCTCGCTGGCCGCGCGTCGTTCAGCGCTCCCGCGTTTCACGGCGCGCTCACCGGGTACAGCGCCCTGCCCCGCCGCCGGTCTCTACCTTCCCCGACGCCACCGCCCTGCCCGATGACCTCCGCCCCGACGCTCGACCGCGCCACGATCCACGCCTGGCCTAAGGCCGAACTGCACGTCCACCTCGACGGCTCGCTGCGCCTCGGGACCCTGCTCGACCTCGCACGCGCCCAAGGCAAGGACGACCTGCTGCCTGCCGACACCGAGGAAGGCCTTGCCGAGGCGCTCCGCAAGATCGACGGCTCGGCCACGCTCGAGGAGTACCTCGCGTGGTTCGGCTACTCGATCCCGCTCATGCAGACCCGCGACGCGCTCTACCGCATCGCGTTCGAGCTCGCCGAGGACGCCGCGAACGAGAACGTCCGCTACCTCGAAGTCCGCTACGGCCCGATCCTTCACACGGAGCAGGGCCTCACAATGTGGCAGGTCAACGACGCCGTCCTCGCCGGCCTCGCTGACGCGTCCAAGAAGTACGGCATCCGGACGGGCGTCATCGTGTGCGGCCTCCGCGACCGCTTCGAGTCCGCCAGCCTCGCGCAGGCCGAGCTCGCCGTCGCGTACCGCGACAAGGGCGTCCTCGGGTTCGACCTCGCAGGCGGCGAGCAGGGCAACCCCGCCGAGATGCACGGGTCGGCGTTCTACACCGCGCGCAAGCACCTGCTCAACATCACCGTCCACGCGGGCGAGTCCTTCGGGCCGGCGTCCATCCGGCAGGCGCTCTTCAAGTGCGGCGCGCACCGCATCGGCCACGGAGTGACGCTCGGGCAGGACCCGGACCTGCTGCGCTACTTCGTCGACCGTCAGATCCCGCTCGAGGTCTGCCCGACGTCCAACGTCCAGACGCACGTCGTGGCGAGCTACGAGGCGCACCCGGTCGCCGAGTACGTCCGCGCCGGCGTCCCGGTGACGATCTCGACCGACAACCGCCTCTTCTCGCACACGACGGTCACGGACGAGCTGTGGCTCGCGCACACACGCTGCGGCATCCCCGCCGACGCGCTCCGCGAGATCGTCCTCAACGGCTTCCGGCACGCGTTCCTGTCGCACGCCGAGAAGGCGGCGATGCTCGCCGAGGTCGAGCCGCTCGTGTGCCTGCCCGAGCCCGCGTGACACGCGCGGCCATCCTGCTTGCCGTGGCGATTCTCGCGGGCTGTGCCGCCCCGCGCCCCGCCACGTCCGTTGCGGCCGCGACTGCTGCGACGGGCTCGACTGACGGGTTCGATGCATCCGACTGGTTAGCTCGCGCTCAAGCCTTCGGGGGTCTCGTCAACCGAGCCGACCTGCCGTTCGAAGTCACGTTTGACACGACGGAGACGGAGGAATCCGCCGCTCACCGAGACATGAGCGCAAAGCGACTCGCCGCAGAACTCGGTGTGGCAGTCGGCTGGAATCGGGCGTGGGACTCGGAGACTCGACGCGAGGTTGACGATTTGACGGCGCTGCGCGGCACCTACACAATTTATCCTATCGCTTCAAACGAGGCCGTCGTCGACGTCACGTGCAACTTTGGCGTCTACCGGGGCTCGTACGCGCTCGTCCACATCAACGGCCGTCGGGCCACGCTTCTGTGGTCGGAGCGCGTCGCAATGGATGGGGGGCCGTACGGGCCGTCTTCCCCGATCTACCCGGCCGTCACCTTTCTAGGCGGTCGAACCTTTGAGACGTTTGCGGCGGCTCAGGAGCGGGGCGGCTGCGGGCTCATCTCGCGCTACCAGATTCGCGGGTTCGGTGAGGCAGAACTGGTCGAGGCACGTGCGCGACAGTGCGACAC
>DASWMO010000069.1:0-22335 GCA_036399715.1 Rubricoccaceae bacterium | reverse complement strand
GCTCGGTCGGCCGCGCCGAGCGGACGGCCGCGGCGCCGCGGCCAGCGGCCACGACGGCCGTCCACGCGGCGGCATTGGCCGAGTCGCCCGGGGCGGCGGGCCGCGCGAAGACGAGCGCACCGCCGGCTTCGCTCACCCGGTACGCGTCGGCTGTGCCGCGGTCACTGGCAATCGGCCGGAAGCCGACGGTCCCGACCGAGTCGGGCACGTCGACGAGGAGCGCGCCGCGGCGGTCGAGCAGCGTCACGCGCTCCGTCAGGTGCGGCCGGGCCGAGCGCTGGAGGGTGGCAAGGATCCGGATCAGCACGCCGCCCGTGTCGGGCGGGGCGTAGGCGCGGACGACAAAGTCCGGCCGGGCGACGCCGCGCGTGCGGGTCTCGGGTCCGAGGTCGACCGAGTCAGCATCGAGGTGCCACGTCCACGTGTCGAGCACGCGCGCCGGGCCGACCGAGAACCCCGCATCCAGGGCTGGCGCGGCGAGCCCATCGAGCCATGCGGCGCCGGCCCCGTCGGTCAGGAACGCCGTCCGCACCTCAGCGAGCGAGTCCGTCGCCGGCGCCACATCGACGGCGAGGGCCGCGAGCGATGGTGGACCGTCCTGCGCGAGTTGAAGCTCGACGGCGTCGTCGGAGCACGCGGAGACCGTGACGGCGAGAACGAGCAGGGCGAGGCGGTACGGCACGGTACGGGGTTCGGAGGACGGAGGCACGACGGCAGCCGGCGCACTCAGCAGCCGGAATCTCGTACCGCCTCGCCCTCAGTACATCGACTCGGTCGCCTTCGTCCGGTTGAGGAAGACCTGGGTGAAGAGGAACAGGACGGCGAAGATCACCATCGAGAGCGCCGCCGCCCAGCCGAAGCGGTAATCCGAGAAGGCGGCCTTGTAGACGTAGCTCACGAGGATGTGCGTCTGGTTATTCGGCTCGCCTCCGTTCGAGATCAGCCACACGACGTTGATGTTGTTGAACGTCCAGACGGTCCCGAGCGTAATCGCGGGGATCATGACCGGCCGCAAGAGCGGCATCGTGATTCGGCGAAACTGCGTCCACGCGCTCGCGCCGTCCACGTCGGCGGCCTCGTAGAGTTCGCCCGGGATGGACTGCAGCCCGCCGAGGGCGATGACCATCATGAACGGGAAGCCGAGCCAGATGTTGGTGATGATGGCCGCGGCGAAGGCGTTGAACGGGTCCGTGAGCCACGAGACGGGCGCGATGCCGAGCTTGCCGAGGAAGAGGTTGATTGCGCCGAACTCGAAGTTGAACATGCCGCGCCACGTGAGCGCCGTGATGTACTGCGGGACGGCCCACGGCAGAATGAGCAGGATCCGCCACGCGGGCTTGCCCTTGATAAACTTCTGGTGCAACACGACGGCCAGGAAGACCCCCAGCACGACGTGGAAGAACACGTTGACGGCCGTCCAGACGATGGTCCGCCCGAAGACGCCCCAGAAGGCGGGCTCGGCGAAGACGCTCGCGTACTGGTGGAACCCCACGATGTGCCAGTCGCGCATCGTGTAGATGTTCATGTTGGACAACGAGAGGACTACGTTGTACAGGAACGGGAACGCCACGACGGCGAGCACGATGACGGCCATCGGGCCCATCATGCCGAAGAGGAAGAGACGCTGACGCCACGCCTCGCTCATTCCGCTCGACGGCAGCGCGCCGTCGGTCGCAGGCATACGCGGCGAGCCCTGAGGCTCCATGGTGCCGCGGCTCTTTTCCCTCATCTCGAGGGCCATCGCGTCGGTCGGGGCGTCCAGCATCAGGTGGGGCGGGAAGGTGAGCAGACCGGAGGCGATGCACGTCGCCACCCCGGCCGGGCGCTCCTCAGTTCAGGAAGGTGTCGTTGATCCGCTTCTCGACATTCTCTTGCATCTGGCGGGCGCCCTCCTCGGCCGTGACCTCGCCGTTCATGACGAGCTGGTAGGGGCCCTTCATGCCGTCCCAGATCTGGCGCAGCCGCGGGTCGGTCGGCATGGGGCGGCTGTGCGCGATCTGGGCGAGCGACTGCTGGAGGATCGGGTTCGCGGCCACGGCAGGTCCGTTGCGCACGGCCGTGCGGACCGGAATCGTCGAGAGGCGGGCGGCCATCTCAGTCTGGATTTCGTCGCCGGTGAGCAGCCCGACGAGGCCGAGGACGGCCGGCAGCTTCCACTCGGGCACGGCGGGGTTGACCGAGTATGCCTTCGCAGCTGCCATCGGCTGCGCCCAGAGGCCCGTCTCGGTGTTGAACGGGATCGGGGCGAGCGCGTAGTCTACGCCGGCCTCGCCGTAGCCCGCCCACGACCACGGGCCGTTGATGATCGCGGCCGAGGCGCCGTCGCGGAAGAGCGTGTTGGCTGTCTCGTAGTCCGACTCGCGCGGGATGACGTGGTACGTGTCCCGCAGGTCGAGGACGTACTGGATCGCACGGACCATCTCGGGCGTGTCGAGGGTCGGGTTGCCGGCATCGTCCATCACCCAGCCGCCGAAGCTCGTCAGGAACGGGATGAAGAAGAACGGCTCGGTGTAGTTCCACGTCAGCGCGTACTCGTCGGGGCTGCCGTTGCCATCGGTGTCGCGCGTGAGGCGGCTGCCGAGCGAGTCGAGCGCGCCGAGCGTGCGCGGCGGCTCGGGCAGGAGGGCCCGGTTGTAGACGAACGTGAGGTGGTTGCCGACCTGGTCCGCGACGCCGAGCAGGTGGCCGTCGTAGCGGAGCAGGCCCGTCGAGTCGAAGCCGGCGACGAAGGCGGCCGGCAGGACGTCTTCGAGCGGCATCGCGGTCTCGGTGACGCTCAGCGTGCCGATGTTGTCGGCGGGGCCGTAGAAGAGGTCCGGCCCCTTGCCGCCGATGGCGGCGAAGAGGTACTGGTTGCGCAGTTCCTCTGTCTCCTTGTAGAGCAGGATGACCTCCATCGTGTCCTGCCGGCCGTTGTAGGCGCTCACCCACTGCTCGAGAAAGTCACGCTCGGCGGCGTCCTTCTGGTGCCAGATGCGGACGACGGTCGGCTCGCCGGGCGGCGGCGGGCCGTCGGCCGTGGCGCAGCCGGCGAGGCCGAGAGCGAACGTGAGCGCGAGGGCTGCTTTCATGGGGCGGGAGGTGTGGACGGGCCTACGGTTCTGTCCGAGGCGGATCGGGCCAACGCTCGGTGCGCGGCGAGGGCGTCGTCGATCCACTCGCGGGCGATCCCGACGAGCGGGTCGTCGGCGAGGTGCGCCTCGTCTGCAAACGTCTGGGAGCGGGCGTAGGCGCGCTCCGCGGAGGCCACGTCGCCAGCCTGGGCGTGCGAGACGGCGGTCTGGAGCAGTCCAAACAGGACGACCCCACCGAGATTCACGATGCCCTCGGGCGGACCGGCAAAGTCGACCCCGTGAACGCTGTTGGCGGACCCCTCAGCAGCCGCAAGATCAAACGGCGGCTCGTCGGCGCGGCCCGGCCGCTGGTAGGCGCCAGCGCTGACGACGGCCGGAGCTGCCCGGCCAAAGACCTCGGGGTCCAGTGTGAGCGCGCCGACGACGGCCCGGAGCGACGTCTCCCACGCAGCGGCCAGGGAAGCCGCTGCGGCGTCGTCTGCGCGGACGATCCGCACGTCGGGGCGGAGACCGTTCGCCTGAAGTGCCAGGAGCGCGCCTGTGTCGGCGTCGTTCTGGGCGAAGAGGACGGCGTCCGGTGGGACCGACTCCAGGGTCCATCGCGCGAGCGCGAGGCCACTCCCCTGCCCCATCGCCGGCGCGGCGAGAGCGAGCGTCAGGAGCAGAACAGCGAGGCGTGGAATCACTCGTGGAGGCCGTTGGGGCGAACGTCGGGGCCGTCGGCGGGGCGGAAGACGACGGCTGTGCGCGGCGGCAGGCGCAGACCGACGCCTGAGCCGCCAGCCTCGTCGAGGACGAACACGAGCGACGGGACGGCCGCGAGGCTGCCCCCGGAGGCGAAGATTGGCACGAGCGGCGTCCGCGGCGCGTCGGCCGGGAAGGCCAGAAACTGGCTCTCGTCGCTGCGGTTGAGCGCGACGACGCGGCGCTCGCCGCCGAGCGTCCGCTCGAAGGCGACCGACTGCGCGACCGAGTCAGCGGCGAGGACGCGGAGACTGCCGTGCCGCAGGACGGCGTCGCCGTGGCGCAGGGCGATCGCGCGCTGGTAGAACGCGAACAGGTCGCGGTCGAAGGCTACCGGATCCGGCGTGCGGAGCCGTCCGAGTGGGTCCTCGGCCTGATCGGCATAGACGAGGTCGGGCCAGACCATCGGCTGGCGGTCGTCGGGGTCGTCGGCGCCCCACATGCCCGCCTCGTCGCCGTAGTAGAGCATCGGGACGCCCGGGAGGGCCATCTGGAGCGTCACGGCGAGGCGCTGCACGTCGCGTTCGGCGGCGTTGGGCGCCCGGACGCTGTAGCCGTCCGTCTGGCGCGGGCCCGCGTCGCGGTCGTAGTTGCCTCCGAGGCCGCCGTTGACGATCATCGACGCGAGGCGGTCGGTGTCGTGGCCGGCGTAGAGGTTGAACAGGCCCGCGCGCGTCGCCTCGGGGTAGGCGTCGAAGCGGGCGGCGAGCGTGTCGGCGAAGGCTTGGGCGTTCTGCCGGCCGTCCCAGAGAAACGCGTCGGCGGGGATGGCGAGGGCGTGGTAGTTCATCACGGACTGGAAGCCGGTCCGGGCGAGGTAACCCGAGGCGTCGCCCCACTCTTCAGAGACCGTGTAGGCATCCGGGTTGACCGAGGCGACGAGAGCGGTCCAGTCGCGCCAAAAGCCGTCCGGGACCTCACCCGAGACGTCCAGGCGCCAGCCGTCGATGCCGTCCGCGGGGTCGCCGTCGCCGTTGGGGTCCATCCAGCGGCGCGTTGCGTCGAAGATGTAGGCCTTCGCGCCGGCGTTGAGGTCGGCGCCCGTGCTGTCGTTGGCGAAGACGGGGAGCGGCTTGAAGCCCCACCATCCGTTCCAGTCGAACTCCGAGGCAGACGTCGCCGGGTCGTCCCACGTCGTGATCTCGTACCAGTCCGCGTAGGGGCTCGCCCGCCCGTCGCGGCGGATGCTCTCGAAGGCCCAGAAGTGGGTTCCGGTGTGGTTGAACACGCCGTCGAGGACAACGCGGATGCCGCGAGCGTGAAGCGCCGCGACGGTCTCGAAAAAGAGGCGGTCTGCCGCCGTCACGTGCCACGTCGCCGGGTCGACCGTCTCGGTCGCGATGGCTGCGATGTCGCCTTCGGGGTCGGGCCCGAAGTACGGGTCGATGTGGTGGTAACTCGTCGCGTCGTACTTGTGGAGGGAGGCCGCGTAGAAGAGCGGGTTGAAGTAGACGAGGGTGACGCCGAGTGAGTCGAGGTAGTCCGCGCGGTCGATTACGCCCTGGAGGTCGCCGCCGGTCCGGCGGAAAAAGATGCCATCCTCGTAGAAGTTGTCGCCGAGGGCGCGCTCCCAGTCGGCGCGGGCGTACCAGTCCGCCGTCCACGGCGTCGTCCGCCACGTCTCGGGACGGACACGGTCGTTGAAGTCCAGCGAGGCCCACGTCGGGTCGTTGGACGGGTCGCCGTTGGCGAACCGCTCGGGGAAGATCTGGTAGGCGACGGCGTCGGCGACCCACGCGGGCGGGGCGGGCTGCGCGTGCGCCGCCGTGACGACCAGTGTGGCAGACAGGACAGCGAGAGCGGTCCGGGCAGAGCGGGTCATCGGGCGACCGTGAGCGGGACGACGCGGGTCTGGTCCCCGGCGACGAGACGGACGAGGTAAAGACCCGGCGGGAGGACGTCCGCGTTGAGGTCGGCAGTGTGGCTACCGGCTGCCTGTGCGCCCTCGGCGAGGACGGCCACGCGGCGGCCGAGCACGTCGTACACGGCGAGCGTCACGTCGGAGGCTTCGGCGAGCGCGTACCGGACCGCTGCGCGGGACGCCGTCGGGTTAGGGAACGCTTCGAGTGCAAGCGTGCCCGTCTCCGGTGTGCCATCCTCGTCGGCGACCGTGACAAGGCCCGGCTCGGGCGACGGCACGTCGGTGTCGGTCCAGATGTGGAACTCGCCGGGAGCGAGCGTGAGCGTCTGCGTGCCGGCCGGGAAGCTCTGCGCCGTGTCCCCGAAAAAGTCGTACCACGTGACCGCCTCGGGCGACAGCACGTTGATCTGGGCCGGGGCGACGCCGAAGTTGCCGAAGACGAACGCGCGCCTCGGCTCGCCGGCCGGGGCGTTGGGGAGGGCGAGCGTCAGCAGGCGGACCGTCCGCGCGTCGAGCACGGGCTGGACTTGCGTTGCCGGGTCGCGGAAGATGGCGTAGTCCTCTCGGAGCCCGATGAGTGCCTGGAAGGTCTTGAAGAGGCGCAGGCGGCTCGCTCGCTCCGCATCGGTCGCGGGCGTGATCGCGCCGCCGGTGTACGACCCGCGGACGGGCTGGACGCCAGGCGCGTAGTAGTCCCACCGAATCGGCTTGGCGTTGATGCGGCCGGCCGTGCCCGCGGGGCACGTCACGCCGGTGTTGACGAGGCACTCGCCCGGCCCGCCGCCATAGCCGAGCTCCTCGAACTGCCACATCAGGCGCGCACCGGGAACCGTAAAGAAGAACGACGCCGCGAGCTTCTGGCGGTCGAGGGCCGTGTTGAAGTCGCGGACGGAGTAGCCACCGGAAGCGTTGCCGGCCGTCAGGTTCTGGTACATCATCCACTGCTCGTCGTGGCTCTCCATGTACACGATGCCGTTGCGGACTGGAAGGCCGCCGTTGGGGATCGTCGGTGTGTAGGAGGCCTGGAACGAGGCACTAGACGCGGTCGGGAAGCCCGACGTGGCTGTGCGGTAGCCTTCACTCTGCATGACCCACGAGAGAGAGCCGGGCCAGCCGCGGTCCTGCCCGAACGTCGTCACGGCGCGGACCTCGTCGACCGGCGTGAGGTGCTCCATCGTGATGAGCGTGTTCGGATGCACCGTTCGGAGCGCGCCGATCATGCGGGTGAGGATGTCGACCCGGTTCTGGTTGTAGCTGGTGAACGGCCCCGTCTGCATGAAGCCGCTCGTGAAGTCGAACCGGTAGCCGTCGACGTGGTATTCCTCGATCCACCACCGGTTGGCAGCGTCGAGCCAGAGCTGCGTGAGTGGGCTGGTGTGGTTGAGGTCGTTGAAAAAGGCGAAGTCGTGCGGGGCCGTGGGGTTGGCCCACGGGTTCGTCGCATTCGGCGGGCCAGTCTCGCCGACATTGTCGAGGCGCACGAGCGGGCTCTGGCTCGTGGCGTGGTTGTAGACGACGTCAAGGAGCACGGCGAGGCCGGCGGCGTGCGCGGCGTCGACAAACGCCTTCAGGTCTTCGGGGCGGCCGTAGCGGTTCTCGACGGCAAAGTGGAATCCGGGGTCGTAGCCCCATGAGTCGGCGTCGTCGCGCTGCGAGACCGGCATGAGCTCGACCGTGTTCACGCCGAGGCGCGTGAGGTAGCCGAGCGTGTCGGCCAGTGTCGCGAAGCTGCGGTCGGCGAGAAAGTCGCGCAGGTTGAGCTCGTAGATGACGAGATCTTCCGGGGCCGGAGCCTCGAAGCCGGCGTCGGTCCACGGGAAGGCGGGCGCGCCGGGGTGCAGGATGCCGACTGGGAAGGTGGACCGGCCCGTCGGGAATCCGACCTGGCCGGGGTAGAGCACGCGCGCCGAGTAGGGATCGGCGACCTCGATCTGGCCGTCGACGAGGTACTGGAACGGCGTGTCGGTGTCGGGCGCGAGGCCCGTCAGCGTAATCCACCAGCGCGTGCCGCGCGGGTCCGACGTGTCCCGGCTGAGAAGGTGAGTGGCGCTCGCCTGCCAGTTGTTGAAGGGGCCACGGACGTAGACGTACTGCTTGCCGGGCGCGCGGAGCACCAGCGTCGCACGCGACGGGTCGGCCGGGTCGTACGTGATGCCATCCGGGAGGCCGGCAGGGACGGGCGCGTCCGTGACGGTCGGCGGGAGCGCGCCGACACTGGCCGTGACGCTCCGCCCGAGCGCGTCCGTCGCATCGACGCGGAAGAGCGAGCCGACGGGAACCGGCGCGGGAAGGACGAGGCGGTAGACGCCGTTGCCCGTGTCCGTAATGCCTGACGTGTACACCGTCCCGTTGACCGTAAACGTGACGCTCTGGACCGCCTGCGTCCCGAACACACTTGCCGAGACGGCCGCGATCTGGCCCGAGGCGTTCTGCTCGCGGGCGAGTTGGAACAGCATCGGGTCCGTGACGAGGACCGCCGAGTTCGCGTCGGTCCCGACCACGCGCGGATTGAGCGGGTCCGCGATCCACGTCCCGCCGTAGCTCGGGGCCGTGTTGGTCGTGTGGTAATGGACCTTGTAGGCGTAATCCGTCCCGACGGTCAGCGTCCGGGTATACCGGTACTCGCCTGTCGCCGCGTCGAGCGTCATCTGGCTTGCGGCCCCCGGCGCGATGTTGCCGCCCACGTTCGGTCCCCAGTCGTTAAAGCTGCCGGGCACGAACGCGCGCACGACGGTTGGCGCGGGCGGCGTCAGGTTCGGGAGGAACCGGAACGTGACGGGCACCTGCGCCTCGGCCGCCGCCGCCCACGCGAGGAGGACGACAACGGCGAGGCGCGAGACGAGGCGGGGCATGGCGCGAGCGATGGCGGTTACCGTGCGACGGTGACGCGGGCCGTCGCCGTCCGGGCACCGGCCGTGAGGCGAAGCACGTAAACGCCGGCGGGCAGGCCAGCCGTGTCCAGCGTCGCGTCGTGCGCGCCGGCCGTCTGCGGGCCCTCGGCGAGAACGGCAACGCGGCGCCCGAGCACGTCGTAGGCCTCCAGGCGGACGTCCGCGGTGCTGTCGAGCGTGTAGCGGACCGTCGTGCGGCCGGCCGTCGGGTTCGGGAAGACGGCGTCGAGCGCGAACGTCGGCGTCTCGGGCGTACCCGCCTCGCCGTCCGTCGGGACGCTCAAGTCCTGGTTGGCGTAGACGTGCCACTCGCCGGGGGCGAGGGTGACGGTCGAACCGCCGGCGACCGTGCCGGGCCCGATCATGTCGTACCACGTGCTGCTGCCTGTGAGTGGCGGCGTCGAGGTCCGCTCCGTCAGGCCGAAGTTGCCGACGACGACGACGACGAGGCCGTTCTTCTCCAGCCGAATCGTGCGGTCGACGACGCCTGAGCCGACGTTCATCGTGACCGTCGTCGGCGTCCGGAAGACCGAGTACCCGCCGCGGAGGGCGAGCAGGTTGGACCAGTCGGTGTAGAGCGCCCGGCGCTGTGCGCGCTCGGTCTCGCTCGCCGCGACGACCGTCACGCCCGAGCCGTTGGCCGACGGCGCGACGTTGGCGAAGTAGTCCCAGCGAATGGGCTTCTTGTCCGTCCGCCCCGGCGTGCCGGCGGGGCAGTCCGTGGCGAGGCACTCGCCTGGCCCACCGCCGTAGCCGAGCTCGCCGAACTGCCAGATCATCTTCGGACCGGGGACGGTGAACAGGAACGCGCCGACGAGCGACTGCCGCTGGAGCGCGGTCGGGAGGGCGCGCGTGTTGTAGGCGCCTGGGGCGGTGTTGCAGGTCGCGCCGCCCGTGGGCGAGGCCGCGCACGCGCCGAACGTGCGCGTCTTGTACATCAGCCACTGCTCGTCGTGGCTCTCCATGTATGTCACCTGGCCCGTCAGCGGGTAGTTGTTGAACGGCGGGTACGCGCGGCCGAAGTCCGTCGCGCTCCCGAGGTAGCCCATCGCCGCCTCGTTGTAGGTGTTGTTCATGTTGCTCCAGAGCATCATGCCCGGCCGGCCCTGGGCACGGCCGTGGTTGGCGAGCACGCGCTCTTCGGAGGCATCGGCGAAGTGCTCGAGGATGACGTAGGCGTTCGGGTCCACGGTCCAGAGCGCGTCCGCCATGCGCGTCAGGATGTCGATGCGCTGCTGGTTGTAGGCCGCGAAGTTGGCATCGGTGCACGGGCCACCGCCGCACGTCTGGACGAAGCCCTTCGAGAGGTCGTAGCGGAAGCCGTCGACGCGGTACTCGCGGAGCCACCACGCGTTAGCGGCGTCGAGCCAGTACTGCGTGAGCGCGCTCGTGTGGTTGTTGTCGTTGAAAACGCTGAACGGGTGCCGGCTGGTCGGGTTGACCCACGGGTTGGCGGCCGTCGCCGGCCCGAACTCGCCCTCGTTGAAGAGGCGCACGAACGGCGACTGGCCCGTCTGGTGATTGTAGACGACATCCAGGATGACCGCCATGCCGAGGCGGTGCGCCTCGTTGATGAGCGCCTTGAGCGCCTCGGGCGAGCCGTAGTACTTGTCGACGGCGAGGTAGTGGTTGGGGCTGTAGCCCCACGACTCGTTGCCGTCGAACTCGGAGACCGGCATCAGTTCGAGCGCCGTCACGCCGAGGCGGCGGAGGTACTGCAGCGAGTCCGAGATGGTCTGGAAGTCGTGGCGCGAGACCCAGTCGCGGACGAGCATCTCGTAGATCACGAGGTCCTCGGGCGCGGGCCGCGTGTACGGCGGCAGCAACGTCGGCATCTCGTTCGGGACCGGGATGACCGAGACGAGGTTGGTCGTGAGACCGGCGGGGTACGGAGGCCGGTTCGGGAACGTGACGGCCGGGACGAACGGGTCCGAGCCCTCGTCCAGAATGAGCGCCGAGTACGGATCCGTGATCCGGCGCACGCCGTCAACGAGGTACTGAAAGCGCGTGCCGGTAGCCGTCTGCGAGAGCGGGATCGTGGTCCACCAGCGCGTGCCGAGCGGGTCGGTGTTGTCGCGCTTCATGACGTAGGCGTCCTGCGGGGCCCAGCCCGAGAAGTCACCGATGGCGTAGACGTAGCGCTTGCCGGGCGCGCGGAGGACGAGCGTTGCGGTCTGGCCGGAGACCGTGATGCCGTCGCGGAGGCCGGCCGGCACGGGCGCGTCGACGACGGCGGGCGGCGTGAGGCCGATCTCGGCCGTCGTGGTCCGCCCGAGGGCGTCGGTCGCGGTGATGCGGAACTGGGCGCCGGGCTCGATGGGCGTCGCGAGGGTCTTCGAGAAGAGGCGCGTGGCGGGGTCGTAGAACGCCATGCCGTCCGAGAAGGCGTCGCCGTTGATCTCGTACGTGATCGCCGTGATGGCCTCGGAGCCGAAAATGGACGCCGAGAGGACGCGGATCTGGGCCGTTCCGTTCTGCTCGCGGGCGAGTTGGAAGGCCATCGGGTCCGTGACGAGGACGGCCGAGTTGCCGTCGACCGGTCCGAGGCGGGGGTTGAGCGGGTCCGCGATCCATGTCCCACCGTAGGCCGGGGCGGTCGCGTTGGTGTGGTAGTGGATCTTGTAGAAGTAGTCCACGCCGACCGTCAGCGTCTCGGTGTAGCGGTACTCGTTCTTGGCCGGGTCGTACGTCATCTGGCTCGCGGCGCCGGGCGCGATGTTGCCAGCCGAGTTCGGGCCCCAGTCGTTGACCGTGCCCGGAGGCATCGTGCCCGGCGCGAACGCGCGGACGACCGTCGGGATGGCGGGCGACGAGAGGTCCGGCAAGAAGCGGAACGTCACGGGGAACGACGCCTGCGCGGCAGCCGGCGTGGCGAAGGCGAGCAGCGCGGCTACAGCAGCGAGGCGGAGGCGCAACGGGAGCGAGGACATAGGGTCTGGAGTCGGGACCGCACGTGCGGTGGATCGGAAAGCGCCGGCCGCCTCTTACAGCGGCCGGCGCGGCGCCGGAGCACTCGGCCCGAACAGGCAGAGGCCGGCGGAGCCCGGCGCGCCCTCTTACAGGCGCGCCGGGCTCCCTAACCCGTCTAGCGGATCACCGTCAGGCGGCGCGTCGCGACGGCCGTGCCGGCCTCGGCGCGGACGACGTAGACGCCGGCTGCGAGGCCCTGCGTGTCGATCTGGACCGTCTGCTCGCCCGTCGAGCGGACGCCGTCGACGGCCGTCGAGACGAGGCGGCCCATGACGTCGTAGACGCGGACTGTGAGCGCCTCGCCCTCAGCCGTGCGGACCGTCATGCGAGCGACGCCCGTCGTCGGGTTCGGGGCGAGCGCGGAGAGCTGGAGCTCGCCGGCGCGGCCCGGGCCGTCCTCGTTGGCGACGTTGCCCGTATCGATGAAGCCGTTCGGCTTCGAGTTCGGGATCTGGCCCGGCGTGAACGGCCCCGTCGGGTTGATCTCCCACGGAAGCGGGTTGCCTGCCGTCTGCGGGCGGAACGTGTCGCGCGCGAACTGGTAGCTCGTCGCCGTCCGGTTGAGGACGTACCGGTAGCGGCGGCGGCCGGGCTCCGTCCCGCCCGAGCCCTCGGTGTAGTAGCCGTCGGTCGCGTTGCCGAAGGCGGCCTGGTAGCCGATGCCGTTGTACGTCGGGCCGCGGACCGGCAGCGAGCCGGTGTAGATGCCGTCGTTGTTCGGGTCCGTAAGGACGAAGTTCGGGACGGGCGTGTCGTTCACGGGGTTGTAGCCCTGCGTGATCTTCCAGATCGGGTCCTGGAAGAAGATCGTCACCTGGTCCGTCGCCGGGTTGAACGCGCGCGGCGAGAACGTCAGCGCCGGGCGCATGTCGACCTCGAAGCCGACGTTGATCGTCTGGCCGGTCGCGATGACGTTGTCCGCGCGGATGCCGTTGAAGAACTGCTCGCCGACCTGCTGGCCGCCCGAGGCACCCTCGAAGGTGAACGTGCGGTTGCCGCCTCCGTAGTCGAGGGGCTCCTCATAGCCGTTGTCCGGGTTGGCGAGCGCGGGCGTGAAGTTGACGTAGTACTTGTACGTCTGCGACGAGTTGACGCTCGACGTGATCGGGATCTGACGCGTGTAGATGAACGAGGACGGGACGCGCGTGAGGGCACAGTCGTCGCTGTTATCCGCCGGGCAGTCCCAGCCGTTGAAGCCGCCGCGGACCTGGATCGCGTCGTCGGCGACCTGGAACACGCCGGCGTCCGAGAGCGGGCGCACGTTGACCCGGAACGTGACCTCGGACGTGACGAGGACGGGCGGCGGGCCATTCCCGACAGCGGGGCTGTTCGAGTAGTTGCTGTAGTACAGCGTGAGGTCGCTGCCGGCGGCGGGCAGGACAAAGGACCGGTCGGTACCGTCCTCGTAGCCGGCATCGCCGGTGACGCTCGCGTCCTCGAAGTAGAACTTGTAGTTCTGCGTCAGGCCCGCGGCGGAGGCGGGGTAGCGGACGACGCCCGAGAAGAGGTCGTAACCCGGCTTGGTCGCGTCCGTGCTCTCACGCCGGAGGAGCGATGCCGGCGAACCAGGCGTGGAGCCCCAGTCGGTGATCGCGCCGCCCGCGCCGACGGCGCCGAGGGTGCCGAAGTTGCCGCGCAGCGAGACACGCAGGGCCGGGTCGTCCTCGGTGTAACCGCGGTTGACGGCGTTGCGCGTGTTCATGTAGACGCGGAACCGGACGGCGATGGAGTCGCCGCCAGCCTGGAAGGGCCGCCAGGTATACGGCTGGGTGGTGCCGGTCTTGTTGAAGTAGTGCAGGTCCAGCGTCACCGGGCCCGTGCCGGCCGGGATGACGAGGTTGTCGCCGTCCTCGTAGCCGCCGATGCCGACTGCCTCGGACTGCTCGAAGTAGAACTTGAAGTTCAGCAGGTCATTGTCGGGGATCTGGAAGACGGTCTCCCAGTAGTCGCCGCCGACGTTGACGGGCCGGACGGTCGTGTTGGCGTTCCAGTCGATCACGCCGCCGCCGGGGAGGGCGGTGGTGCCACTGGCGAGCCCGCCGCGAACCTGCGCGCCGGCGAGGACCTGATTGGCCTTGAGCGTGTCCGGCAGCGTCGACGTGTTGAGGCGGAGCGTGACCGTCCGCTGAGCCGCAGCGGGCAGCGCGAGTGCCACGACGGCGACAGCGAGGCCGAGCCAGCGGCCGGCGCCGGCGAACCGGCGGGGGTGTACAGAGGGAAGCATGGTGCGTCCGGTGGGTTGTGGGAAGAGCAGAGGGCCGAAGCCCGTGAACGGGCCGGAGCCCGCAGTTAGGGCCTTGGCCCGGTGGCCGCTTGGGCGGCCGGTTCTGGAGACGACGACGGCCCCGTCTGAGGGGGAGACACCGGTCGCCGGAGTCAGCAGGGGGTTAGCGGCGCGGACGGTCCGCGCCTCGGCGCGTCAGAACCGGAGCGCGAAGGCGAGCCGGTTGACGCCGTCGAAGTACTGGGAGGCCTCGTAGGCGTAGTCCGCGGCGAGGTCGAGGCGGCCGAACTGGTAGCGGAGCCCGCCGCCGAGCGTGAAGCTCCGATCCGAGTCGGCCATAAACAGTTCCTGGTAGCCGCCGCGGAGCTGGACGAGCCCGCCGAGCAGCCCGACCTCGGCGCCGAGGTTGAGGTGCTCCTGCGCCGCAGACGGCGAGAGCGCGTCGACGGCGAGCGTCACACGCGTGCCGGCCTGCTGGTACACGTCCGAGGCGAGTCCGACGCGCATCGTGAGCGGCATATCGTAGCGGTCGGTCGCGATCTGCGACGGGACGTTGCCGTTGTTGCCGTTCTGGCCCGGGAGCGGGTCGAAGGGCACGTTGAGGTCCGAGCCCGAGATCTGCATCTTCGAGCCGAAGTTGAGGATGCTCGCGCCGAGGCGGACGCCGCGGAAGGGCGTCGTAAACAGCGTCCCGACGTCGAAGGCGACGCCGGTCGCGGCCGAATTGGCGATCTGCTCGCGGACGACCTTGACCGTCCCGCCGATGGCGAAGCGGTCCGTGAGGGCGTTGGCGAAGGACGCCGAGAGGGCGTACGAGCCGGCCGTGAACGTCTCGCCGGTCGGCTGCTGCTCGTTGGTCGTTTCCGAGACGACGTCCATGTCGTCGAAGCGGACCGACGTGATGCCGACGCCGATGGTGCCGAAGCGCGTCTGCGACGTCACCGACGCGAAGTTGACGTCGACGCCGGCGAACCACTGCGCGTACTCGAACGTGGCCGTCTGGTCGGTGAGGCGGGCGATGCCGGCGGGGTTCCAGTAGATCGCCGTGCCGTCCGAGGCCGTCGCGCCGAAGGCGCCGCCCATGGCAGTCGCGCGGGCCCCGATGGGGATCTCGAGGAACTCGGCGGCTGCCGTACCGGACTGGGCGCCGGCGGCCGGGGCGCCGAGCACGCCGAGCGCAAGCGCGACGGCAGCGGCGCGGATCGACCGGAGGCGGAGGAGAGTCGTCGTCATGTGAGAGAGGCGCAGAGCGCCGGGCAGGCGGCCACCGCGTGAGCGGCAGCCGCCGGGTGGGCGCTACTTGATGAGGGCGAACGTGCCGGTCGTCTCGCCGACGTTCGGCGCCTCGACGTGGTAGAGGTACACGCCGTAGGCGACCTCCAGGCGGTCCTCGTTGAGGAGGTCCCACGGGAGCGAGCCGTTGAGCAGCTGCCCCGCCGTGAAGCCGTCGTTGGAGCCCTCGTTGAGCTCGAGCGTCCGCACGAGGCGCCCGCTGACGGTGAAGATGCGGACCGTCGCACGCGGCGGCAGGTTGATAAAGCGGATCTGGCGCTCGCCGCGGCCCGTCGGGAACGGGTTGGCGACCTCGAAGGCCGACGCGCCACGGTACGGGTTCGGGACCACGCGGACGTTCGACAGCGCCGTTCGGGCGAGGTCCGCGTCGAAGCTCGGGCCGCGAACGGTGAACTCGTAGACGTCGGTTGCGAGGAACGGCTTGGTCGTCACGAGGCGGCCCTCGTCGCCGGCCTGTGGGTTGCGGGCCGTCCCGGCGAGGTCGAGGCCGAACTGCCACGTCGGCGTGAGGCCGGGGAGGCGGTCGCGGGGAATGTCCTCCAGCACGAAGATGAGGTCCGTGTCGGGCTGTCCGGCGCCAAGGGCGTTCGGATCGGCCGAGAACAGGTTCGTCTCCGCCGTGCCGACACCGAAGCCGTCGGCTCCCGGGCCGGTCACGTCGAGGAACGCGAACTGAACGGGTACCTCGGCCGGCTGGCCGTCCGCACCGACGACCGTCTTGAAGACGCGGAAGTTGGTCGGCTTGGCCGGGATGGTGAGGTTGACGCCGAAGTTGATCGTGAACGGCGTCGAGGTCCCGAAGCCCGGCGGCCCGACGACGATCCGGTAGTCGCTCGGGATGCGCGTGCCGGGGAAGTTGTTGGGGAAGCTGAAGCGGTCCGCAACGAGCGGCCGCTGTGTGGCGTCGGTCCACCTGGTGAGGCTGGGAACGACCGCGGCGAGGAAGACCGGGTCGAAGTCGAGTTGGAAGCCCTCGGTGATCGGCGCGTCGAGGCGCGGCAACCACGCGAGCGACCGCGAGAAGCCGACGCTGCCGTCCGTCAGGTCCACGAGCGAGACGTCGCGCGTGCGGAGGGTGTCCTGCGAGATCTGGCGGCCCTGCGGGCTGAGCGCGCCGAGGCCGAGCGTGTCGCGGAAGGTCACGCGGTAGCGGTGGCCGTCCTGGAGGGCCGTCGGGTCGACGATCTGGTACGAGACCGTGCCGGTCGCGAAGCCCTGCGTGTGCTCCACGACGACCGAGTCCTGGCTGAAGCCTGCCGCGCGCTGGCTCGGCGTGACGACGGCGACGTTGGGGCCGGTCCGCTGGACGGTCCCGTCGGGGCCGATCGTGATCGAGACCGAGCACTCGGTCGGCGGGATGTTGGCCGGGACGGCGCCGAAGTCGTAGCTCGTCACGGCGTAGTAGTACGTCACGCCGTTGACGGCCGACGAGTCGCGGTAGACGTTCGAAAGCCCGTTGGCGGCCTCGCCGGTGTCGCGCGTGTCGGTGCCGAGGTAGTACTGCGTCCCGTTGACGGCGACGGGGCTGAAGCCCGAAATGCCGTCGATGAGGTCGTACTGGGCGACGGGCCGCAGGAAGCTGATGTTGCCGAAGCCGTCGGTGATCTGGCGGGCGTCGAGGAAGCCGGGGTCCGTGGAGCGGTACACGCGGTAGCCTTCGAAGTCGCGCGGGTTGAGGCCCGGCACGTCGAGGTCGGCGATGAACGTGTCGAAGGAGCTCTCGGCGGCGTTGTCCCAGTACAGCGTCACAGAGCCGTCGCCGGGGACGGCGCGGACGGTCGGGCAGACGGGTGCCTGCGCGAAGCGGTAGTCCGCGTCGTAGGCCTGCTGAGCGTTCTGGCGCTTGGTGAGCAGGTCGCGGTAGCGCAGTGGGACGTTCGCCGCCGCGGCGCCGTAATCCACGCGGCCCATGATGACGGCGAACGAGACCGACTCGGTCTGGCCGGCGCGCAGCGGGAACGTGCCCGACGAGACGAAGAGGTCGTTGTCCTGGCCTGTCCCCGGCGGGAGTGGCGCGCCGGGGCGGATGAGCGTGAACTGGCCCGGGACCATGAACTCGAAGAACAGGCCGTCGTCGCGGATCGTCTGGAAGTTGATGCCGCCCGCAGGCTTGTACTGGACGTTCGTGATGCCGATCTGGTCGGACTCCGATGTGTCCGTGACGTCGATGTTGGGCTCGCCGGGCAGGCCCGTCCCGGCGCCCGACGTCGGGAGGCCGTCGCGCTCGCCGCGGTCGCTCGTGAGGTCGGCGCCGTCGAGGCCGACGTCGTCGAGCGAGGCGCGCCAGTCGCCGTCGTTGTCGATGCCGTCGTCGCGGCGCTCGTCGACCATCTCGTCGATGTTCTCGTCGATACCCTCGTCGACACCGCCGTCGGTGTCGTTGTCGACGCCGTCGGCGTAGGGCTTGCCGATGTCGTCGGTCGTGACGTCGTAGAGGACGACGCGCGTGCCGGGGACGCGGAAGCGGAAGTACGGCGCGTCGCCGGCGGCCGCGGCGACCATCTCAGCCGTCACGACGGGGCTGCCGCGCTCGAAGAGGTAGTCCGGCGGGGCGGTCGTGCGGAGGCCGTCCGAGTCGTTGTCGATGCCGTCGCGGAAGGCGCGCCCGAGATCCTCCGTCCCGACCCCGACGAGGTGGACCGCGTCGGTCGTCGGGTTGGACGGCCAGCGGTTCCAGCGGTCGGCGCGGGCCTCGTCGATCATGGCCTGCGTGACCGTGGGGCTGCCGGCCTCGCCGTCGTTGTCGTTGTCGATGTAGTCCGCGAAGCCGACGCCGACCTGGGTGCCGAAGACGGCGCGCGACGAGTCCTCGTCGACGAGGCCGTTGCCGTTGTTGTCGATGCCGTCGAAGCGGAGGCGCTGGCCGGCCGTGCCGCCCTGGTCGCCCTCGCCGGCGATGAGCGCGAGCGTGATGACGGGGCTACCGGGCTCGCCGGTCGAGACGCCGTAGTTGTTGAAGCTCTGGGCGTCGGGATCGGTCGTGCCGTCGCCGTCGTCGTCGATGCGGTTGACGGCGTTGCCCGGGCTCTCGAGGAAGAACGCGATGGCGCCCTCGACCGGGGCGGAGCCGAAGTTGGGGTCCGAGGAGCGGCCGTCGGCGTCGGTGAGGAAGGCCGTGTCGAGGAGGAGGTCGAAGAACGGGCGGTCGTCCGACGCGTCGGGGTCGCCGCCGACGAGGTCGGCGAGCCAGAGCGTCACGCCGACGGTCGAGAGGTCCTGCGTGCCGTCGTTCTTGACCGAGTGCAGGATGAACGCGACGTCCTGGATGAGGACCTGGCTCCACGCGAGCACGCGCGTGTCGGCGATGAGGCCGAGGCCACGCCGCGAGCGGTCCGTCGAGTCCGGGTAGTACGTGTTGCGGCTCGCCCGGGCGTACTGGTCGTCGCCGATCTTGTAGAAGACCTCGAGATCGGCGTTGAAAACGTTCTTGCCGAAGAGACCGCTCCACGAGCCCGTCCAGCCGGGGTCGGTCGGGTCCTGGAGCTTGTCGGGCCAGAAGAGCGGCCACGACGCGGGGATGTCACTGCGGGCGATACCAAGCTCCTCGCTGGCCGTGTTGACGTAGCCCGACACTGGAGCCCACGTCCACGCCTGGTTGGGGTTGTCGGGGTTTGAGCGGTAGTTCGGGAGGTCGACGATGTACTCGAGGTTTCCGGACTCGCCCGTCACCTCGGCGCCGGCAAAGAAGCCCGTCAGCGCGATGTAGTTGCGACGCGTGTTCTTGGGCCACTCGTACGGGATCTCGCCCGGGACGGCGGCGGTCCGGCCCTCCTGGCCAAAGTTGAAGACGGTCGTCCGGAGGTTGTTGGCGTCGAGGTTGGTCTGGCGGCGCTCGAAGATGTTGACGCGCTCACGTGACGGGACGTGGTTGCGGTCGATCTGGCCCTGCGCCCCGGCGGCCGGGGCGGCAAGCAGGCTGCCGAGCCCGACGGCGAGCGTGGCGGCGAAGGAAGAGAGGCGAAGGGTCACGGAGTCGGTCGGGTCGGGTGCGGTCGGAAACGGGGCAGCGGGCCGCGCACAGCGGGCGGGCCGAGGCAGGTCTAGAAGTTGACCTGGAGGCCGAGCTGGACGCGGCGTGGCTCCTCGTAGAAGTCCGGCCGGACGTAGTAGCCCGCGTCGTTGGTGGCGAGGTTGGGACCGTTGAAGGTCACGTTCGGGAGGCCGGTGTCGCCGTAGACGCCGCCGGCGTTGCGCGCGTCGAGGAGGTTGTAGACCTGGAGGAAGACACGCGGGCGCACGCCCGAGACGGAGAAGTCGCGGAAGGCGTAGAGGTCCACGGTCGCGGTCGCCTTGCGGCGGAAGGCGTTCTGCGGAACGGCGGGGAGCGTCCCGATGGGGTCGCCGTTCTGGTCGGCGCTGGGCGTGTACGGGTAGCCCGAGCCGACGCGGCCGATGAGCGACGTTCCCCAGCCGCCGCCGCCGACGAAGGCGCTCGCGTTGAGCGTGTGGCGCTGGTCCCAGTTGAGCGGGATGAGCTGGAGCCGCGGCGCGTCGCCGCCGAGGCGCGACGTGATGGCGTCGTTGGGGTCCGAGTTGGAGCCGTCGGCGGTCTGGAACGTGTAGTCGAGGTCGAACGAGAAGCGGCCGTTGAAGCGCTTCGAGAGCGAGGCCGTGATGCCGCGGACGTTCGAGAAGTCGAGGTTGGTGTAGCTCGTGTACTGGACGCCCGGCAGGGCGGCCTCGATGGGGAAGCCGACCGAGACCCAGTCCGAGATGTCGCGGTAGAAGCCCGTCACGTCCAGCAGGAAGTCGCGGCCGAAGCCCTGCTGGAGGCCGATCTCGTACATCACCGTCTTCTGCGGCTCGAGGTCCGCGTTGCCGAACGTGCCGTAGGAGCCCGAGAGCGTCCCGATGCGGTAGCCGGGGTTCTGGAAGAGGTACTCGTAGGTCGGGATCTGGAAGAAGTAGCCGTACGAGAAGTGCACGACGCCTGTCTCAGAGATCGGGTACGCGAAGCCGAGGCGCGGTGAGAGCTGCAGCTTGGGGCTCGCGGCGGTGTAGAAGCGTGCGAGGCGGCTCTCGAGCGTCGTCCGGTTGTCGTCGCGGATCTCGGCGGCCTCGATCACGCCCGAGGCGTCCACGTCGTTGTAGATGTTGATGAGCCGCTGCGGGTTGAACGCGTTCGGGTCCAGCGGGTCGACCGGGATCTCGCCGTTCGAGTCGAAATAGTCGAAGCGGAGGCCGGCATTGACGATAAAGTTCTCGTACTCGGCCTTGTCCTGGACGTACGCGCTGAACGTGAACGGCCTGACACCGGAGATCTCCTGGAACGCGTTGGTCGTCGCGTCCGGAATGACGAGGCGGCTGGGGTCGTTGGGGTCCTGTATGAGCGAGTAGCCCTGGAGGTAGATGTCGTCGAACCGCGCCTCGACGCCGGTCTTGAGCAGGTGCTCGCGGAGGGCCTGCCACGTGAAGTCGCCCTTGAGCGAGTAGTTGCGCGTGCGGCGCTCGAAGCGGCCGAGGTCCACGCCGCCGCGGAGAAACCGGCCCGACCCCTGGGGGATGGATACCGTGACCGGCTGCCCGTCGGGCCCGGGGTACGTGATCGTCTGCGGTGTGTCGAGAAGGAACGTGTTGTCGTTGTACTCCTCGATCGTCTCGAAGGCGCGGCTGCGGTAGCTCTTGAAGAACGTGCTCGCGTTGACGGTGTAGAACGCCGTGTTCGAGAGGACGTGCGAGAAGGACAGCGCCGAGCTCAGGCCCTCGTCGCGAAAGCGCGGGATGCCGCCGGGGTTCTGCCGGAAGCCGAGGTAGCGCCCGCCGAGGTCCTGCCCGTTGGCGACCGAGGCGAGGGTCGTCAGTGTGAGGTTCATCCCGCCGTTGACGATGAGCTTCAGCGTCGCCTGGCCCGAGACCTTCTCGTAGCCGTTGAGGGCGACGAGGCTGGAGTCGCCGGGCGTGCCGTCGATGTTGACGTTGTTGGCGCCGTAGAGCCAGCCGTCGTTGCGGAAGTAGCGCACGAGGCCGAACACGCCGAGGCGGTTGGCGATGATCGGCCCGCCGAGCGACCCCTGGAGGTTGGAGTACTGCGTCGGGTTGACCGGCAGGTACGAGTACGGGTCCACGCCGAGGTACGGCAGCTGCCCACCGAGCATCGGGTAGTCGGCGGTGTTGGAGCCGCGGATGACGTCCTCACCGCCCGAGCCGGGCACGGCGTAGGTCCCCGAGAAGGCCTCGAAGGAGCCCTCGAAGCGCGTCCCGGGGTTGCGGGTGACGACGTTGATGATGCCCGAGTTGGCCTGCCCGTACTCGGCGTTGAAGGTCCCCGAGATGATCTGGAGCTCCTCGATGCCCTCGTTCTCGATCTGGACCGCCACGGAGCCGTCGTAGGCGTCGGTCACGCGGACGCCGTCGACGAAGTACGCGACCTCCTTGGCGCGGCCGCCGCGGATGTGGAGCCCGCCGTCGCCACCGGTGATGCCGGCCTGCGTGCGGAGCAGGTCGCCGACCTCCTGGACGGGGAGCGAGTCGATGGTCTCGGACGTGATGCGGGCCTCGGACGACGTGAGGTCGCGGCGGACGAGCTCGGCATCCGCCGACACGACGACTTCGTCGAGCGCGCCCTCGGCGGAGAGCGCGACGTCGGTCGTCGTCGTGAGGTCCACGTTCACGCGGACGCCCTCGCTGCGCTGCGGCGCGTAGCCGACGTACGAGAATGTGAGCACGTACGTGCCCGGGCGGACGCCGATGATCCGGTAGCGGCCATCGATGTCGGTCGCGGCGCCCTGCGCGCCACCCTCGACGCGGACGGTCGCGCCGATGAGCGCCTCGCCGGTTTCGGCGTCGGTGACGGTGCCGGCGAGCTGGCCGGTCTGGGCCGACGCCGCGGCGGTGAGGAGCAGGACGGCGAAGGCGAGGGATACAACGCGCATTGGAGAGCGGTCGGCGAGATCGTTAGGAACGGGCGGGCCGCGCGGGCGCGGCAGGGGCTGGAACAGCCCCGGCGACCGGGGTCGCGTCGGGAAACAGGACGACACGCGCGACGGCCGCGCGGTCAATGCGGACCGGGATGCGCCGGCGCAGGTCGGCGAGCGTGCGCGCGAGCGTCCGCTGGGCATAGGGCACGTCGAGGGCAGCCGCGATGGCGGGCCGGGCCTCGTCGAAGGTCATCGGGCGCACGGGCACGTCGGGCCCGCGCTCGAGGATCGCGAAGCGGCCCTCGACCTCGACCGGTCCGACGAGCGCGCCCGGCCGGGCGGCGAAGACGGCGTCGCCGAGGCGGCCGAGGTCATCGCGGCTCACGGCCCCGAGGTCGCCACCGGCGCTCGCGGCACCCGG
>DASWMO010000068.1:0-2081 GCA_036399715.1 Rubricoccaceae bacterium | reverse complement strand
CGGAGATGCCGATGGGGGCGTCCCCCGACGCAGGCAACTTCCCGCGTCGCAACCGAATCGTGTCCGGCATGAGCCTCGGGACGCTCGTCGCCGAGGCACGCCCGACCGGCGGGGCGCTGCTCACGGCGGCGCTCGCGCTCGAACAGAACCGCGAGGTGTTCGCCGCACCCGCGCCAGTCTTTTCCGAGATGACCGGCACGAACCGACTCATCCAGGGCGGTGCGGCCGCCTTGGTGATGGACGCGTCCGAGATTCTCGACGCCCTTGCGCCGCACCTGCCGACCCGCGAGTCGGCTCACGACGGAGCACGCGTCCCGTCCGGCCCCGCGCCGCTGCCCGATGACCTCACGGCTGTCGAGCGGCAACTGCTCGGCGCCCTCGGTGCCGACCCTCGCACACTGGACGCCGTATGCGACGCGTCTGGCCTCGACGCCTCGACGGCGCTCGTCTACTTGCTCCAGCTCGAGTTTCGCGGCCTCGTGCGGCAACTCGCCGGCAAGCAGTTTTTCCGCTCCTGATCGGCCATCGCGCCAGCGAAAGGGGAGGCGGGGGCGGAGCGGTCTTCACCGGTGTTCCGCCGGACCGGCAAGCGGCGCGGGCTAGCTTTCGGGTTCGCCCTGCTCGCAGCCGTCGTGCCGCGGGCATACGTCCTTTTCACGTATCCCACAGGGTCCTCCCAATGGCCGATACCCCCGGCGCCAACGCGGCGCCCATGTACGAGTTGATGTACATCATCAACCCGGTGCTCGCCGAAGAGCAGACGAAAGAGATCGTTCAGCGCGTGACCGCCTACCTCTCCGACAACGGCGCCGACGTGGTGCAGGTCAACGAGACGGGCAGCCAGCGCCTCGCGTACCCCATCGAGAAGAAGCGCAACGGTTACTACGTGATCGTCAACTTCCGCCTCGCGAACCCGGTCGCGCTGCCGAAGCTCGAGCGCTCGCTGCGCATCAACGACGACATCATGCGCCACCTCGTGCTGCGCTACGACGCCAAGATGGAGCGCCACTACACCCAGCAGAAGGCCGACTCGGCGTCTGCAAAGACCGCCGCCTAACGATGGAAGTCAACGACACCGAGGAGACCGGCTTCGGCGCCGGCACGCCCGCCCCGACGAGCAACGAGGATCCGACGCAGGTCGAGCAGATCCAGAACGAGCCGCCGCCGCGCGCCGTGACGCCCGAGATGGCCGCCACGCTCAAGGCCGCCTCCAACCCCGACGACCTGCAGCGCATCGCGGCGCCGGGCGCGGACCACATCAAGCTCAAGGACCCCTTCAAGGCCGCGGGCATCGAGTACATCGACTACAAGGACGTCGACACGCTCAAGCGCTACGTGAACGAGCAGGGCAAGATCCTGCCGGGCCGCATGTCCGGCATCTCTGCCAAGTTCCAGCGCCAGCTCACGACGGCGATCAAGCGCGCGCGCCACGTCGCGCTGCTCCCGTACGTCGCCGACAACGTCAAGTAGCGCGCTCGGGCGCCTCCGCGGCGCCCGGCGACTATCCCGCACCCCTATGAAGGTCATCCTGACAGAGGACCACGACACGCTCGGCGCCAAGGGCGACGCGGTCGAGGTCAAGAACGGCTACGGCCAGAACTTCCTCATCCCGCGCCGCCTCGCCGTCCCCGCGACGACGAGCGCGCTCAAGCGCTACGCCGAGGAGACGCGCCAGGCCGCACACAAGGTCGAGGCGCAGACGGCGGCCCTCAAGAAGCTCGCCGAGGCCCTCACGGGCACGGCGGTCACCATCGCGACCCGCACGGGCGAGCGCGGCCGCATCTTCGGCACGATCACGACGACGCAGATCGCCGACGCGCTCGCCGCGGTCGGCCAGACCGTCGACCGCCGCAAGATCTCGCTCGATGAGGACATCCGCGAGATTGGCGCCTTCCCGGCGCACGTCCGCTTCGGCACGGACGCCGTCGCAACGATCACGGTCAACGTGGTCTCGGAGAACGCCGCCGAGGTGGCCCCCGCGGCCTCGGACGACGACGCGCTCGCCAACGAGCTCGCCGGCTACGAGGGCGACGAAGACTAGTCCTCCGGACTTAGTCCTGATCCGTTCTGGTCCGCGGGGC
>DASWMO010000067.1:0-5747 GCA_036399715.1 Rubricoccaceae bacterium | reverse complement strand
CGTCCAGCGCTACGCCGGGCCGGAAGGCGCCGCGGGCGCAGACGACGCCGCGAAGCAGACCGCATAAACCGAACGCCGGGCCCCCACCATCGGTAGGGGCCCGGCGCTGAGAAACGGTCTGCCGGAGCAGACGATCCGCTTAGCGGACGACCGAGAGGCGCTGCGTCGAGCGCTCGCCGTTCGCCTGGAGGACGACGACGTAGACGCCGGCCGAGAGGGCCGACGCGTCGAACTGGACGGACTGGCCACCGGACGCAAACGTCTGGTTGGCGACCACGGCGACCTCGCGGCCGGTCACGTCGTAGACCGAGATCGACGCTGCACCGGCGTCGCGGAGCGCGAACGGAAGCTCGACGATGCCGCTGGCCGGGTTCGGGTACGGCTGGCCGAGCGCGACGGCGCGGTTCGCGGCACCATCCTCACCCGCCGACGGAGCGAAGGCGTTGTCCGAGAGGGCGCGCATGAACCACTGGTCCTGGATGCCGTCCGGCGTCGTCGTGTCGGCGACGTTCGGGCCAGCATAGCCGAGGAGGTCGAGGGTCTGATAGATCCCGTTCGGGTTGGCCGCCGTGAAGGCGAGCGAGAAGCTCCGGTTCGCGAAGGCGGCGCTTGAACCGGCTTCAACCGACATCGGGTACGGGACGTTGAAGAACTGCAGACGGATCGTGAACGACTGCCCGGGCTGGAAGATGAGGCCCGCTGGGACCGTCGTCTGGCCGGCCGGGATGAAGCTGATGAAGAACTGCTGGGGGATCGGCGAACGGTAGCCGTCCTGCGTAGCGGGTGCCGAGAGAGCGGTCGAGTACGGCAGCGTGCCCGTCGCAACTGCGCCGGGGGCGTCGAGGCTGTCGTCCTGCGCAATCGGGATCGTCGACCCCGGGAAGACGGCGTAGACCGGGTTGGCGTCGGCCGTGTAGAGGACGCGCGGCGGCGCGGAGTTGAACGCCGAAACCGAGGCCGTTCGGTAGCGCAGGCGCATGCCCGTCAGGGCGAAGGGCGTCGTGCGCGTTGCCGGGACGGTATACGTCACGGCAGGGACGTAACGGGAGGCGCGAAACTCACCCGGGTCGCCAGGATTGGTTTGGCTTCCCGGGAAGCCGAAGCCGATCGTGAACGTGGTGTTGTTGTCGCCAGAGTCGTAGTAGATCGAGTCCGTCAGGACGAGGGACTCGGGCGAGGCGGATTCCGTGCCGGCGTAGGGCGCGAAGTCCACCTGGAGGTCCTGCGCCATGGCGGGCGCGGCGGTCACGAGAAGCGCGAGCGCGGCGTAGCGGAACGAGATCATGAGGGTGGGGATGGGGGAGAGGTCACATGCGGCCGCACATGCGGCCGAGGGACAAGGATACGCCGGGTTAGGGCGTAGGCCAAGGGGCACTTCACCCGCCATGGACGCCGATGGTTCCCCGCCCCGGCCGCCGTCAGCGCGGGACCACGCGCAGGCGCTCGATCCGGAGGTCCGTTTCCTGCTCGCCGCGCGTGTACAGCCGGATATCGCGGTCCAGAGCCGTGCGGCGCGCCTCCCGCTCGGGGCCGGCTGGCATCTGCTCCACCTGCCCGCGCGCGACGCTCGCCTGCCCCCCTCGGACGATCCGCTCGGTCTGCGGGATGAGCTGGTCCACGCCCTCGTTGATCTGGCGGACCCGGAACGGCGCCGTGAAGCCGTCGACGGTCCGGAAGTCGTCGTAGACGAGGCGCGACACGAGCGGCCGCTCCAGCGAGTCCGGCGCGACGGACTGTTCGATCTCGCGCACGTCGAACGTCTCGGCGTCCACGACGACGTAGAGCGTCGGCGTGCCGGGCGCCGTCGCCGGGCGGGTGAGGATGTAGACGCGGTTGCCGCGGAGGTCGCGCGGGCCCTCCATCTCGGCCGCGCGGAGCGTGTCGGCGAGCAAGCGCACGTTGGGCACCTGCTGCATGAGGAGCGCGACGAGCTGCGGGTCCGGCGGCGCTGTGCCGGCCGGGGCGATCTGGGGCAGCTCCAGCGCCGCGACGCTGTCCGGGAGGGCGCCGTGCGTCGCCTCGGCGCCGCCGCCGGTCGCGACGAAGCCGCCGATGGCGCCGCGGTTGCTGTCGTAGCGGGCGAGCATGCGCTCGAGCAGCGCGGCCGTGGTGTCGGGCGGCTGGGCGCAGGCGCCGAGCAGGGCGAGGAGGGCCGCGAGGGCCAGGATCGGTCGGGTCATGGCCGGAAGCTACGGGACGCCGCGGCGCGGCGGCACGGATGACGTGCCGGGCCGGCGTTTCTTCCCGTCTCACGATTGATACTCCCGCCGATGCCATTTCCCTACACCGACACGGTCACCGTGGACGGCTGCCCGTACGCCGCCGCCGACGTGCGCCGCGTCCTCGCCCCGTACGTCAGCGCCGCGCGGCAAGCGCGGCTGGAGGCTGTCGCGGCGGCGCGGACATACGGCATCGTGCCCGTGCTGGATGGCCTGACCGACGCCGGCAACGTCCACGCGGTCCTGAGGAGCGCCGAGGGACTCGGCTACGGCGCCGCGCACCTCGTCGGTCTGGGTGGCGAGGCGGCGGAGATTGCCGAGGCTGCCCCGGCTGCTGGACCTGACCCCGAGACGGTCCGCTCGGCGCGCCGCGCGAGCCGCGGGGCCGCGGCGTGGCTCGCCGTCGAGGCGTGGCCGACGCCCGAGGCATACCTCGCCGATGCGCGCGCGCGCGGCTTCGCCGTCGCGACGCTCGACGTCGCCGCGGGCGCCGTGCCCGTCGAGTCCTACGACTTCTCCGTCCCGACCGTCCTCGTGCTCGGCAACGAGCGTTCGGGCCCGTCGCCCGCCTTCCGCGCGCAGGCCGACGCCGCGCTGATGCTGCCCATGGACGGCTTCGTCGAGAGCTACAACGTCTCCGTCGCGGCCGCACTCGTGCTGTTCCACGCCCGCGCGGACCGCCGCGCGCGGACCGGCCGTGCGGGCGACCTCTCGCCCGAGGAGCAGGCGACGCTCGTCGCGCACCTCACCGTGCGCGCCGTGCAGCATCCGGGGCCGATCTTGCGCCGCGCGCTCGGCTAGCGTCACCCGCGGGCGCCTCGCGGCGGCTATCCGGAAACGCGCTGCTCTGCGCGCCCTGTGTCGTCTTCCGCCCCGGCCATGACCCGTTCGCTCCTCCTCCTGCTCGCGCTCGCCGTCCTCCCCGCCTGCAAAAGCGCGCAGGGCGTCTACACGGACGCGATGGCGCTCGAAACGTCGGGCGACCTCGACGCCGCCGCCCGCGCCTACGCCGACGCCCTGCGCCGCGATGGCAGCCTGCCCAACGCGCGCGGCCGGCTCGGCGTCGCCGGACGCGAGGCCGTCGCCCGGCGCATCGCACAGGCGGGCGCAGCCGGCACGCGCTCGGAGGCGGCAACCGAGTGGCTCGCCGCCGAGGCGCTCGTCCGCGACGCCGCGGCCGTCGGCGTGAGCCTGGAGCGGCCGGCGACGTTCGACGCCGACGTGCGGGCTGCCTGTGCCGCCGCCGTCGACGGGCTCGCCGAGGCGGGCGACGCGCAGGCCGCTCAGGGCGACGCGGACCAGGCCGTCGCCTTCTACGACCGCGCCCGCACCTTCCGTCCCAGTGCCGAGCGCGCCCGCGACCTCGACCTCGCGTCGGTGACCACCCTGTTCGACGCCGGGCAGGCCCGCGCCGAGGCGGGCGAGTTCGCCGCCGGCCTCGCCCTGCTGGACCGCGCCCGCCGCTACCGCCCGACGCCCGACCGCCAGCGCGACCTCGACGCCGCCGCGCGAACGACTCTCGCCGCCTGGGCTGACGCCGACCTCGCCACCGGCCGCTTCCGCAGCGCCCTCGCCCACGCCGACGCCGCGCTCGCGCTCGCACCGCCCGGCTCGGCGCTCGCAGGGGACCTCGCCGGCCTCCGCGCGGCCGTCCTCGACGCCGGCACGCTCGTCGTCGCCGTCTTCCCCACCGACACGCCGCGGACGCCCGTCGGCGACGCCTTCCCGGACGGCTTCCTGCGCGACGTCTCGGACGTGCTGCTCGACGACCGCCTCGCGCAGCCCGCGCCGTTCCTCTTTCTGGTCGATCCCGCCGAGGCACGGAGCGCGCTCCGCCAGTCGCGGGCCGACCTCTCGGGCAACCCGCGCCTGCTCGCCGACCTCACGCGCCGCCTCGACGCCGACATCGGCGTCTTCGCGGAACTCGACGGCTTCGCGTTTACTGA
This sequence comes from Rubricoccaceae bacterium, assembly GCA_036399715.1. GTDB lineage: Bacteria > Bacteroidota > Rhodothermia > Rhodothermales > Rubricoccaceae > DASVSE01. The sequence continues at coordinate 1,582 of DASWMO010000067.1, read as the reverse complement.
GGCCGAGACGGCCCGCCGCGACGTGACCTTCCCGCGCCGCGACGGAGCCGCCGCCGTCGCAGGCGTCCGCACGACGACCGAGATGACGCTCCGCGCCCGCGCGACCGTCGTCGCGGCCGATGCTTCGGGCCGGCGCATCGCCTGCGACGACGCGGCGCCGACGGTGACGGTCTCCGAGCGCTACGACACCGCGACGGCGATGACGGCCGAGCGGGACGCGCTCCGCCTCTCGGACGCCGAGCGCGACCTCTTCAGCGCCGCCACGCGCGACCGGACGTACGGCCGCCTCGTGACCGAACTCCGCGACCGCCTTGCGGACCGCCTCGCCGAGCGCATCGGCGCCTGCCTCGCCCGCCAGGTCCCCTGACAATCGGGACAGGGCATTCGCTCGGGGATGGAACGGGGCGGTCGGGCGGCGTTCATTGAGCGACCCACTCGTCTCCGTCCCGATGCGCCTCGTCCTGATGCTCGCTCTCCTGGCCCCGCTCGCCGCCTCGGCGCAGGGCACCGGCACGATTGCCGGGACCGTCTTCGAAGCCGACAGCGCCACGGCCGTCATCGGCGCGAACGTTCGGATCGACGGCACGACGCTTGGCGCGGCGACGGACATCGACGGCAACTACCGGATCATCGGTGTTACGGTTGGCAGCTACACTGTCACGGCCTCATACTCGGGCTACCAGTCCCAGGCCGTCCAAGCGGTCGACGTCAACGCGGGCGCGACCCGGCAGCTGAATTTCACTCTTGTCATCGGGCATTCAGAGTGCGTCATTCTGTGTTACACACCCCCGCTGATCAACAACAGCCCATTTGCGTCACGAGTCATACTCGGTGACGGGATCGACCCGCCCTCCCGAGACGACTATTGCTGTCCGGGAGGATCGGTGTACGCTGGCGGCTAAGACTGACTCACATGGGGCGACCTTGGGCGGATGGACTGGTTCACCCTCCGCGCCCTCGCCGCCGACTGGCACGACGCCCTCCGCGGCGGCCGCTTCACGGGCGCGTGGTCGCAGAGCCGCGGCGAGATCAGCCTCGCGCTCGACCTCCCGGACGGCACGTCCTCGACCGTCCGCGTGCTGTGCGACCCGGCCCTGCCGCTCCTCTTCCGCACCGAGGGCACGGGCCGGCAGAAGCGTAACACGGCCGACGTGTTCGACGGCCTTCACGGCCACACCGTCGCCGGCGTCCGCGCGGCCGACCGCGACCGCTTCCTCTTTCTCGACCTCGACTCGGGCGACGCCGTCGCCGTCCTCCTCTTCGGGTCGCGCCCGAACGTGCTCTGGCTCGCCCGTCCGACGCGCCGGAAGCCCGCCGGCTACGTCCGCGAGGCGTTCCTGCGCCCGGCCGACTGGGAGGACGCGCCCGTTCCCGAGCCCCGCGCTGCGGCCGACCCGCGGACGCCGGACGCCATCCGCGACCGCTGGCCCGCGCTGTCGAAGTCCGTCGGGCAGGCGCTGCGGACGGCAGCGCCGCTCCTCCCGCCCCGCCTCGCCGATGCCGCCGTGCGGTCGGCAGGCCTCGACCCGGCCGCGCCCGACCTGCTCGCCGCCGACCTCGACCGGCTCGTCGCCGCCGCCGC
>DASWMO010000066.1:0-11625 GCA_036399715.1 Rubricoccaceae bacterium | reverse complement strand
ACGTCGGCATGGCTCAGGAGGCGGCGTAGAGGGCCACGGCGACGATCGCCGCGACGGCGTAGCTGCCGGGGTCGCGGATGGCGTGCAGCACGGGGTCGTCGTTCATGTGTCCGCGGTGGGCGAGCAGCCACATCCGCATTGTCCAGAAGAGGATCGGCGGAATCGCGGCCCACAAAATCGCGGGCTTCGAATACAGCACGCGCACCTCGGGGCTCGTGAGGTAGAGCGCGAGCACGAGCGCGGCGAAGAGGCCCGTCGCCGGGCCGACCGAGCGCACGAGCGACGCGTCGGCGGCGAGGTAGCCCCGGCCGTTCGCGGCCGGCGCCTCGCCGGTCTCCATCCGCCGCAGCTCGACGTAGCGCTTGAGGAACGCGAGCCCGAGAAAGAAGAACAGCGAGAACGCGAGCAGCCACTCACTCAGCGGCGTCGCGGTGGCAGCCCCTCCGGCCACGACGCGGACCGCGTACAGACCTGCGAGCACGAACACGTCGATGAGCGGGTGGCTCTTGAGCGCGAGCGAGTACGCGAGCGTCACGGCAACGTAGATCCCGAGGACGACGACGAACAGGCCCGGCAGGAGGGCCACGGCGAGCGCGAACGCGCCGCCGACGAGGCCGACGGCGAGGGCGACGCCGCTCCGGGCCGAGAGGGCGCCCGAGGCGAACGGCCGGTGCCGCTTCGTCGGGTGGAGGCGGTCGTGCTCGCGGTCGGCGAGGTCGTTGACGATGTACGTCCCGCTCGCGCACAGGCTCAGCGCTACGATGGCGATGGCGACCGACGTCAGCACGGCGGGCTCACCGAGCGTGTGCGCGAGGGCGGCCGGCAGCGCTGCGAGGCCGTTCTTGGCCCACTGGTGCGGCCGGAGCGCCCGCACGGCCGCGCGGACGGTCACCCGGGCCGGCGGCAGCGGCGAGACGGCGACGGGCCCCGCGGGCGGGAGGTCCAACATAGGTTCGGGTTCACCCGACGGGGCGGGGCGGGGGAGAGGCAACTTAACCGCCGCGCTTTTCGCCGGCTGTTGACGGCCCGGGCGTGGCCCGGTCGCTTCCTTGTCGGCTCCCCGACCGACTCTGACATGGACCTCGACACGATCGTCTCGCTCGCCAAGCGCCGCGGCTTCCTCTTCCCGTCGTCCGAGATCTACGGCGGCCTCGGGGCCGTCTACGACTACGGCCCGCTCGGCGTCGAGCTCAAGCGCAACGTCCGCGAGCGGTGGTGGCGCGCCATGGTCTACAACCACGACAACGTCGTCGGGCTGGACGCGGCGATCCTGATGCACCCGACCGTCTGGAAGGCGTCCGGCCACGTCGACGCGTTCTCGGACCCGCTCGTGGACGACCGCCAGTCCAAGCGGCGCTACCGGGCGGACCAGCTCGTCGAGGGCCACATCCTCAAGCTGGAGAAGGACAAGAAGACCGACCGCGCTGCGGCCGTGCAGGAGGCCTATGTCGCGGCGCTCAACTCCGACGACGCGGCCAAGGCACTCGGCGAGATCCTCCAGTCCGAGGAGATCCGCTCGCCCGACTCGGGCGCGTTCGACTGGACCGAGGTCCGCCAGTTCAACCTCATGTTCGAGACGCGCGTCGGAGCGGTCGCGGGCGAGGACGACCGGATCTACCTGCGCCCCGAGACGGCCCAGGGCATCTTCGTCCACTTCAAGGACGTCGCCGAGACGGCGCGCCAGACGGTTCCGTTCGGCATCGCCCAGACGGGTAAAGCGTTCCGGAATGAGATCGTCGCGCGGCAGTTCATCTTCCGGATGCGCGAGTTCGAGCAGATGGAGATGCAGTACTTCGTCAAGCCGGGCACGCAGATGGAGGCGTACGCCGAGTGGGCCGAGAAGCGCATGGCGTGGCATGTCGCGCTCGGCATCCGGCCCGAGAAGCTGCGCTGGCACGACCACGAAAAGCTCGCCCACTACGCCGACGCGGCCAAGGACGTCCAGTACCAGTTCCCGTTCGGGTGGAACGAGATCGAGGGCATCCACAGCCGGACCGACTTCGACCTCACGCGCCACCAGGAGTTCTCGGGCAAGAAGCTGGAGTACTTCGACGTGCAGGCGAACGAGCGCTACCTCCCGTACGTCGTCGAGACGAGCGTGGGCCTCGACCGGACGATCCTGATGGTCCTGTGCGATGCGTACCGCGAGGACGAGATCGGCGGTGAGGCCCGCAACCGGCTCGCGTTCCACCCGGCGCTCGCGCCGTTCACGGCCGCCGTCTTCCCGCTCGTCAAGAAGGACGGCATGCCCGAGACGGCGCACGCCATCGAGGCCGACCTGCGGAAGCAGTTCTCGGTCACGTACGACGAGAAGGGCGCCGTCGGGCGGCGCTACCGCCGGCAGGACGAGATCGGGACGCCGTACTGCATCACCATCGACGGGCAGACGGCCGAGGACGGGACGGTCACGCTGCGCGACCGCGACACGACCGAGCAGGTGCGCATCCCGGCCGAGAACGTCCGCCGGGCCGTCGAGGACCGCATCGACGCGTGGACGCCGGCCGGCTGAATGCACCACCGCCCCGACCGGTAGACCAGTCGGGGCGGTGGGGACGGTCGAGATGGAGCGCTCGTCAGTCGTCGTCGCCCTTGACCTTCGTCGCGACGAGGGCGCCGCCCGGGAGGGCGTAGCCTTCGGCCTCGACCCGCGTGCCGACCGTAAAGCTCGCGCGCGGCACGGCGACGTTGCGGTCGCTGAGGTAGCGCGTCGCGGCCGTCGTCGTAAAGACGCGGCCACCGACGGTGATGCTCGTCGCGTCGATGGCCCCGATGGCACCGTGGACCTCGGTCTCGTTGCCGCTGCCGCTGCCATCGTCGCTGCCGTTGTGACCGTCGCCGTCGTCCTCGTCCTCGATCTTGATCTTGGTCGCGCGGAAGGTGCCGTCGGCGAGCGGGACGCCCTCGGCCTCGACGTACGTGCCGACGATAAACGTCGCCAGGGCGACGGTCGCGTTGTTGTCGTCGAAGAGACGCGTGGCGCTGGTGACGACGAAGACGCGGCCGCTGACGGTCACGCGGTCCGCCCCGAGCGCCTCGACGAAGCCGTGGACTTCGGCTTCGCCGCTGTCGTCGCTGCCGTGGTGCGAGCGGGCCTCGACGCGGACCGATGCACCGTGGCGGGAACTCACGAGGCGGTCCTCGACGGCGATCGACGCCGTCACGGGGGCACCCGTTGCCGAGATGGCGGTGAGGGCGACGAGGGAGCCGTCTTCGGCCGAGACGTCTTTCTGCCACGCGCCGGTCGTCGTGGCCGACTGCGTGGAGCCGTCGGCGGCGGTGTACTGGACGGCCGAGGCTCCGTCGACGGAGTAGCGGACCGTAGCGGGCGTGGAGGTGCCGGAGTCACACGCGGCGAGCGTGAGCAGGGCGGTGCCGAGAAGAAGAGTGCGCATCTGTGGGGGGATGTGGGGTTGGCCCTGTCCCCCTGTCAAAAGCGTGCCAGACGTGCCGTTCGCCCGTAAAACAGCGAGACGGCGGCAAGGTCGGGCGTATGTGTGCACGGCGTGCCCGACGCGGGAGGCGGGGTGTGCACGCCGTGCCTAGGCGGTCCGGGCACTACTGCTCACGGCCGCCGCGGCTCGGCGGCCGGCGGGACTGGATGGTCGTCCGCGTGCTCGACGTCGGGAGCTGGTACTCGGCCGGGACGAGGTCCGAGAGGCGCTCGAAGGCGAGGTAGCCGCTGGCCGAGATGCCGTCCGGGTCCTCGGGGTTGCCCGAGGCGTCGATGGCCTGCTGCGGCTTCGTCGAGATAAGATCCGACTCCTGGAACGGGTTGACGCCCGAGCGCGCCTCGCGGAACCACTCGGACGTGAGGTAGGCCGGGACCTCGGGTTCGCCGTCGAAGCGGACGGCGATGGCGCTGCCGTTGAAGAGGACGTTGAAGAAACCCGCCGAGTCGGGCGGCGTGACGAGGCGCGCGCCGGTCGTCTCGCGGCCGGCGTACTCGGCGAGCTGGCCTTCAGGCGTGAGGCGCCGCAGGCGGAAGTGGAACCCCTCGGTCTCGGCCGTGCCGGCCCGAAGCGTCCGGAGCAAGTGCCGGAGCGAGCCGCGGTAGGCCTGCGCACGCGCCGTCTGCCAGCGGACGGCCTCGGCGTCGTCCGTAGGCGTGAGTTCCTCGAAGCGCTCCTCGCCGTCGTACGAGACGCGCGTCGTGGTCGACTCGAACTTCCGGAGGTCGTAGACGAGGCGGTAGCCGAGCGCGCGGTTCTCGATCACGAGCGGGGCCGACGCCGTCGCGACGAGCGCGCCAGCGCGGCTGCGGAAGTCCAGTACCTGCGGGTTGGTGATCGTCGTCAGGCGACCGTTCTCGGACTGCCCGATGAGCTCGCGCGTGAACGTCTCTAGGCGCCGCCGGAAGCGCTCGTCACCTCGGCCCTCGACGACGACTTCGCCGAGCGAGACCGGCTCGAGGCGGAACGCGAACGGGCCCGCCTCGGCCTGCCCGCCGAGCACGCGGATGTCCTGCGTGCCGGCCGTGTAGCCGACGAGCGACGCGACGAGGCGGTACGCGCCCGGGGCAACGCCCGCCAGGCGGAAATGGCCCGTATCGTCAGTCTGTGTCCCCCGCGTCGTGCCGGAGAGGTAAACCGTCGCGCCGGGGATCGGCAGGCCGTCCGTGTCGGAGACGGTCCCGACGAGGGCCGTCTGGGCGGCCGCGGGGAGGACGGTGAGCAGGGCGAACGCGGCGAGAAGAGCGGGCCGCGCGAAGCGTCGAGTCGGGGTCATCGGAAGGGCGTGGTGTGCTTCCGAGTGAACGCGCGAACCTGCGGCATCGGTGCCGAGTCACTCTTGGAGATTCCGCCTGCCGGCCTAGAACAGGCCCATCCGCAGTGCGGTCCGCTCGAGCTCGGCGCGCTGCTCGTCCGAGAGCTCGCGCGGGACCATCACGTTGACCTCGACGAAGAGGTCGCCGGTGCGCTTGTCCGTCACGACGCCCTGGCCCCGCAGGCGGAGGCGCTCGCCGGGCTGTGTCCCGGCGGGGATCGCGACGCGGATCGTCTGGCCGTAGGCATTCGTAATCGAGCGCGCCGTGCCGAGGATGGCCTCGATGGCCGAGACCGTCTCGACGATGTGCAGGTGGTCGCCCTCGCGGCGGAAGCGCGGGCTGACGTCCACGCGGAGCGTCACGAAGAGGTCGCCGGCAGCGCCCGCCCCGGCCGAGGCCTTGCCCCGCCCCGAGACGCGGATCTTGACGCCCGTCCGCACGCCGCGCGGGATGACGAGGCGGACCGGCTCGCCGCCGTGGACCGGCAGGTCCGTCGTGCCACCGCGGAGGGCCTGGTCGAACGTCAGCTGGAGCTGCGCTTCGACGTCGGCGCCGCGGGCCGGGGCGTGGGGCTCGTCGTTGAAGAAGAACGAGAACACGTCCGAGTGCGTCCCCGCGCGCTCGGTCGGCATCCCGCCGTGGGCCTCGTTGTGGAGGGACGTCCCCGCGAAGGTCGCGTGGCGCAGCGGGTTGAGTCGCGCGCGGTCGTAGGCCGTCCGCCGGGCCGGGTCGACGAGCGCCTCGTACGCCGTCTGGATCTCGCGGAAGCGCTGCTCGGCGACGGCATCGCCCGGGTTGTGGTCCGGGTGGTACGCGAGCGCGAGCCGGCGGTAGGCCTGCTTCACCGCCTCGGCCGGCGCCGAGGGGTCGACGCCGAGCGTCGCGTAGTAGTCGGTAGCTTCGATCATCGGGCCGGAGACGCCGCTCAGGGTTTTCCTGTCTCTCGCTCGAACACCGTGCCAACTCTCAGGGTCCCGCCGATATGACACCCCGACCAATCCGGACCGTGCTGGTCGCCAACCGTGGCGAGATCGCCGTGCGCGTGCTGCGGACGTGCCGCGAGCGCGGCCTCCAGACGGTCGCGGTGTACTCGGACGCCGACCGCGACGCGCTCCACGTGCGCCTCGCGGACCGCGCCGTTCACATCGGCGCGGCCCCGTCGTCGGAGTCGTACCTCGTCGGCGAGCGCGTGCTGCAGGCGGCTATCGCGACGGGTGCGGACGCGATCCACCCCGGCTACGGCTTCCTGAGTGAGAACGCGGACTTTTCCGAGGCGTGCACGCAGGCCGGCATCGTGTTTATCGGCCCGCCGGCCGAGGCGATGCGCCTCATGGGCGACAAGACGGCCGCGCGGCGCCTCATGCGCGCCGCGAACGTCCCGATGGCGCCCGGCACGGTCGACGCCATCGACGACGCGGCCGAAGCCGAGCGCATCGCAGGCGAGATCGGCTACCCGGTTCTGGTCAAGGCGGCGGCGGGCGGCGGCGGCAAGGGCATGCGCGTCGTCGAGCGCGCCGAGGACTTCGCGGGCCTCTTCGAGCGGGCGCGCTCCGAGGCGCAGAGCGCCTTCGGCGACGGCCGCGTCTACGTCGAGCGCTACCTCACCGGCCCGCGCCACATCGAGTTTCAGGTGCTCGCGGACCAGCACGGCGGCGTCGTGCACCTCTTCGAGCGCGAGTGCTCGGTCCAGCGGCGGCACCAGAAGGTCGTCGAGGAGGCCCCGAGCGCGGTTCTCACGCCCGAACTCCGCGAGGCGATGGGCGCCGCCGCCGTCGAGGCGACGCGGGCATGCGACTACGTCGGCGCGGGCACGATCGAGTTCCTGCTCGACACCGAGGCGCCCGGCGGCCCGGCGTTCTACTTCCTGGAGATGAACACGCGCCTCCAGGTGGAGCACCCGGTCACGGAGGCCATCACAGGCCTCGACCTCGTGTGGGAGCAGATCCGCGTCGCGCAGGGCGAGCCGCTCGGCTACATCCAGGCCGACCTGCACATCCACGGTCACGCCGTCGAGAGCCGCGTCTACGCCGAGGACGTCCGCGCCGGCTTCCTGCCCGCGCCGGGGCCGCTGCTGCGCCACCGCCCGCCCAACGGTCCGTGGACGCGCGTCGACTCGGGCGTCGAGGAGGGCGACGTGGTGCCGCTCTACTACGACCCGATGATCTCGAAGCTGACGGTCTGGGGCCGCACGCGGGCGGAGGCCATCGCGCGCATGGACCGCGCCCTCGCCGAATATGACATCGCGGGCGTCCCGACGACGATCCCGTTCTGCCGCTTCGTCATGCAGCACGAGGCGTTCCGCTCCGGACAGTTCGACACGGGCTTCGTGGACCGCTACCTCACCGACGACGCGCTCGCGCCGCCGCCGAGCATCATCGAGGCGGCGCTCCTCGCGGCGGGCCTCGACGCGCTCGGCGCCACGCCGGAGGTCGCGGAGGCAACCACCGGCACGGCCGAGACGAGCCGCTGGGCTGCGCGCCGTCGGGTATAGGCGCCCCGCCTTCCATCCCGCCGACCGTCCGCCGCGCCCCGTCCCATAGCTTCCATCCATGTCCCTTCCGCATGCCCAGCTCGACGAGGTCCGGCGCCACTTCGTCGACTTTCTCAAGACGCGCGGCTTCCGCAAGACGCCCGAGCGCCTCGCCGTGCTCGACGCACTTTATGCGACGCCGGACCACGTCGACGCGGACACGCTCTATGGCCGCCTCGTCGCCGCGGGCGTCGCGGTGAGCCGGGCGACGGTCTACAACACGCTCGACGTGCTCATCGAGTGCGACCTCGCCGTCCGACACCAGTTCGGTGGCACTCAGGCGCGCTACGAGCGGGCCTACGCCTACTGGCAGCACGACCACCTCATCTGCCTCGACTGCCACGAGATCCTCGAGTTCTGCGACCCACGGCTGCAGAACATCCAGGACACCGTCGCGGGCATCTACGGCTTCGAGGTCGCCCGCCACGCGCTCACGGTCTACGGCCACTGCCGCCGCGAGGCGTGCCCGAACAAAGCCGCCGAACCCGCATGACGCTCACCACCGTCGACGCCTTCGCAGACCGCCCGTTCTCGGGTAACCCCGCTGCGGTGTGCCAGCTCAGCGCGCCCGCCGACGCCGCGTGGATGCAAGCCGTCGCAGCCGAGATGAACCTCTCCGAGACCGCGTTCGTCGTTCCGGGCGACGCCGGCGCGTTCTCGCTGCGGTGGTTCACGCCGACCGTCGAGGTGGACCTCTGCGGGCACGCCACCCTCGCCGCTGCCCACGTCCTCTTCGAGACGGGCGCGCTCGCGTCGGACGATGACGCCCGGTTCGACACCCGCAGCGGGCGCCTCGTCGTCCGCACGGCCGGTGAGGCGACGTACACGATGGACTTTCCCGCGACGCCGCCTGAGCGCGCCGAGGCGCCTCCGGGCACGGGGACGGTCTTCGGCGAGACCGTCTGGACGGGCCGCTCGCGCTTCGACCTCTTCCTCGTCCTCCCGAACGAGGCCGCGGTCCGCGCGCTCGCGCCCGAACCGGCCGCCGTTGCGGCCCTCGGCGCCCGCGGCGTCATCGCGACGGCGCAGGCCGACGCCGGCGCGTCGTACGACGTGGTGTCGCGCTTTTTTGCGCCCGGCGCGGGCGTCGCCGAGGACCCCGTGACGGGCTCGGCGCACTGTGCCATCGGGCCCTACTGGGCCGGGCAACTGGGCACGGACACCCTCCGCTGCTTCCAGGCCTCACGCCGCGGCGGACATGTCGGCGTACGCGTTGCGGGCGACCGTGTCGAGTTGACGGGCCGCGCCGTGACGGTCCTCCGCGGCGCACTCGTCAGCGACGCTGCGGGGTAACCCGCTCTCCACTCTGCGCCGTTCCCTGCTGCCGATGCCCCGATCCGTTCTGATGACGCCTGAGCGCGTGCGTCGCACGCTCCTCCGTCTCGCCGCCGAGGTCGTCGAGCGCAACCGCGGGGCCGAGCGGCTGCTCGTGTTCGGGCTGCGCAACCGCGGCGTCGCCGTCGCCGAGGCGCTCGCGGCTGCCGTCGCCGAGATCTCGGGCGAGGACATCGAGGTCGTTGGCCTCGACGTGTCGGCCTTCCGCGACGACCGCCCTGGCGAGGCACCCGCGTCCCTCGCGCCCGGCGCGCCTGACGCCACCGACCGCGACGTGCTCCTCGTCGATGACGTGCTGTTCACCGGTCGAACGGCCCGCGCTGCACTCGACGCGGTCGTGCAGCACGGCCGCCCGCGGACCATTCGCCTGGCCGTGCTCGTGGACCGCGGGGGCCGCGAGGTCCCCGTCCAGCCCGATTTCGTCGGGCGGACGGTCCCGACCAATGCCACCGAGCACGTCACGGTCGACCTCGACGCGCAGACGGTCTACCTCGATACCTGAGGCTGCGACTACTGCTCCGGCTCGTCCATCTCGGTGACGATCTCGTCGAAGACCGTCTCGCCGGTCCGCAGCATCCGGCGGACGTAGGGGTGGCAGAGCGCGCAGTTCTGCCCGAACTTCGCGTGCTGCTGAAGCTCGGCGACTGACGCCGCGCCCGTCGCCTCGGCCGTCTCGCTGAGGCTCGCGAACGTCCGGCCGAAGCAGAAGCAGCGGTCGATGCCGAGGCCGGCGCTCACTCGGGCCGGAATGCGATGGCGCCTGGGATCACGCCTGCTGCATACCGTGCCACCTCCGCCCCTGCGCGGTCGTGCGCCGTCACGACGCCGTCGGCCGAGTACGGGTTGGCGGAGTTGAGGCGGCCCAGAAAGAGGCGATCCGAGGCGTCGTCATAGGCGACGGCCGCGATGTCCGCCCCGCCGACGGCGATGCGGCCCGCGAGCACGTTCGTCCGCGTGTCGAACCGCAGCACCTCCGTCCCGACGGCGACGAACATCTCGGCGTTGCGCACGCTGAACGCCGCGTCCTGCCCGAGCGCGCCCGTGCCCAGCTGCGCATCGAGCGTGACGCGGGCGACGACCTGTCCCGAGGCGCCGTCGATCACGACGGCCTGCCCGTTGGTGCGGCGGACGACGTTGAAGTCGGCGTCGTACTCGGTAAAGCCCGTGCAGAAGGCCCACACGTCGCCGTCGCCATCGGCAAGCAGCGCGCGCGGCCCGTCGCAACCGACTTCGATCGTCTGCACGACCGTGTTGTTGAGCGCGGAGATCACGCGGACGTCGTGGCCCTGCCCGAGATTCCACGTCGCGACGTGGACGCGGTTGCCGACCGCCGCTACGCCCTCGGGTCCGTCACCGACCTGGATCGGCGGCCCCGCCTGCCCCGTCGCGAGCGCGACGGGCGTGACCGAGAACGTGTAGAAGTTGGACACGTAGCCCGTCCCGCCGACGATCGCCATCGCGCGCGGCGTGCCGACCGTGATCTGCTGCGTCCGGGCGCCCGTCTGCAGGTCCACGACGTCGATCCGGCCCGTGTTGGCCGAGAACGAGTCGCTGAAGTTGAGCAGCGTGTAGAGGCGGTCGCCCGAGACGACGAGGCTCTGGACGAGCCCGCCGAGGTTCGGGACGGCGTCCTGCGTGGTCGTGCCCGTCACCGGGTCGATGAGCGTCACGGTCCCGCCGTTGTCCGAGAAAATGCCCTGGTTGCCGACGTAGATGCCAGCCGTCGCAGGCGTGTCGGTCGAGGAATCGCAGGCCGAGATAGTCAGGGCGGCGAGCGTAAGGAGGAGAAAACGACGCATCAGAGTCATGGAAAGTCGAGGGTGAGGCGCAGACGCGCGTTGCGCGGCGGCATGGGGTAGGAGCGGACGCTCTCGTAGCGGGCGTCCGTGAGGTTGTCGAGGGCGACGCCGAGGCCGAGCAGGCTCACCCCGACGCGGCGCGTCCACCGCACCTGTCCGCCGAGGACGACGTGCGCGGGAAGCGGCTGCGAGCCCGAGGCGGTCGTCGGCCGCGCGCCGACGGCGCGGGCGCTGGCGTCCACGCGAACCGCCCCGCGGGCGACGCCGGCCCACAGCCGGGCCGTCCACGCGGGCGAGTAGCGCAGCCGGAAGCCTGTATCGGCGTCGCGGGCGTCGAGCAGCGACACCGCCGCGCCGCCGTCGATGAGGACCGAGCGGACGAGGCGGGCCGCGCCGGCGGTCGCGTCGAGGCCGCGCGTGCGGGCGCGGGCGATGTTCTCGGGCGACCACACGCCGCCCGCGCCGGGCGTCCACACGATGAGGTCGCGCGTGCGTGCGGCAAACGCGGTGACCTCGGCGTGAGCGCCGCGGGCCTGCCACGCGACGCCCGCATCGGCCGTCACGCCGGACTCGGGGCGCAGGTTCGGGTTGCCGCCCGGCGCCCAGAAGCGGTCGTTGAGGGTCGGCATGCGGAAGGCGCGCCCGGCACTCGCGCGAAGCCGCCAGGGTGCACTCAGCGCCACGTTTGCGCCGAGTTGCGGGCTGAGGGCCACGCGCCGCGCGGCGTTGCTCGGGGAGTAGAAGTCGGCGCGGAGAGCCGGAAAGAGTGTTCCCCGACCCACTCGCCCGACGGCCGAGACGCCCGCTCCGAGCGCGCGGTCGCGGGCGCCGCCCGTCAGGCTCGGATGCCATGCGCGGCTTTCGCTCGCAGTGGCGAGTGCGCTGAGCGTCCAGCCCGGCGCGAGGCGGTCGGCCATGGCGGTGACGTCGAGCGCGAGCGTCTGCGTTCGGCCCGTCTCGTCGAGCGCGTCGGGGCGCGTGGCAGGGAAGGGGCTCGCGTAGCGCAGACGTGTCCGCGTCGCGGCGAGGGCAGCCGAGACGTTTCCCCAGCGGATGGGCCGCATGGCCGTCGCCGTCAGGCGGGCGAGGCGGTCCCACTGCCGCGCCCCGACGAACGCGCCCGCGTCAGATCCGGCCTGAGGGACGGTCGTGCCGCCGAGGCCGCGCTCGGCATCGGCCGCCCAGAGGCTGAGGCC
>DASWMO010000065.1:0-5950 GCA_036399715.1 Rubricoccaceae bacterium | reverse complement strand
CTTGAAGGCGGTGTAGCGCCCTCGCGAGACGAACGGCCGTGCGAAGAGCTGCAGCGAGAGCGTCGGCGTGAACGTCCAGTCGACGCGGGTCGTCATCGAGAATTCGGACTGGTCAGACTCGGCGAAGACGGTTCGCCGCCCGAACGTGCCGGTCGCGGCCGGGTCGTTGAATGCGGTCACGTACTGCCGCTCAACGTGGCCCGTGCTGACCCCGGGGTAGAGACCGACGGTGAGGTTCGGCGCAGGCCGGATATCGACTCCGGTCTCGACACCGACGCTGTGCGTCCCGATCTCGTTTCGGCTTCCGTAGACCTGGAGGTACCCCGAGACCGGCCGCCGATCATCGGTGCGGACACGGGCGTTGCCGTCGATGCCGGCGGGGCTGATCGCGAGCGGGCCGCCGCGGAGGAGCCGGTCGTCCGCCGATCGTGCGGCGACACTTCCCTCAATACCGGCGTTCCAGAAGTTCGAGAAGTCGAAGCTCGCGTTGGACCCGATAAACGACCGCGTCCGGTCCCCGTCGAAGTTCCATGCCGCCTGTGTGTATGCGACGGCCTCGTAGGACCGGTACCAGGCGCGGGGCCGGTTTTCGGCGTACACGAGGACACCGCCGACATACGCCTCGTCGGCGCGGGACTGGAAGCCGAGGCTGTTCGAGTCGAAGCCGGGCGTAGTGAACGCCCCTGAGAGCGAGCCGAACCAGTGGGTCGCGTTGGCCTTTTGGATGGCAAACTCGCCAGTCAGCCCATAGAGGCCGGTTCGTGTCGTGTCGAGCTCGATGTGGCCCGCGTCGGGCCGCTGGAACAGGCGCGGAAACGCACGCTGGACACCCGTAATGGCCTCGGCGCTGCCGGTCACGGTGCTCCCGGCGAGGATCCCCGAGAGAATCCACTGGCCCGGGAGCCGGTGCTCAGCGTCGACCTCGAGAACCGACGCCTGGCTCGGCATGAGAGACGGGAACGCCGGGTCCGAGAGGTCGCGAACGACGAGCGTCCCGGCTGCCCCGATCAGCGTCCGCCCGAACGTCGCGCGGGCCCGGGCCACCGAGTAGGACGAGAGCGGCTCGACAAGGCCGCGGCCATCGGTTACCGGGTTGCCCGTCCCGTCGAAGGCCGTGTAGCGGCCGTACTCGGGCGATGTCACGGCCGTGAGGGCCCCAAGTGAGACGCGCCCGACACGGCCCGAAACCTTTGTGGCCCCGAGGATCGTCGTCTGCTGCGGGGCGTCCGTGTACACGACGCCCTGCTCTCCGGCCTGCCCGAACGCGTCGCTGGGAATGAATCCCTGACGCTGCGGGCTCCGCCCGATCCGCCGGGTGTAGAGGAGCTGCGGGCGGTTCGACGACATGAACGACCGGGCCCGTCCGAACGAGAACACGTCGGCGCCCTCGACGAAGAATGGGCGCCGCTCTTCGAGGAAGAGCTCAAACCCGCCGAGGTTCACCTGAGCCGGGTCGGCCTCGACCTGTCCGAAGTCCGGGTTCACCGTCGCGGTGAGCGTCAGGTTCGACGAGAGCCCGTACTTGAGGTCGAGGCCAAACCGCGGCTCAACGTCTGTCGACGTGTAATACGGATCGGCCGGACCGTTGGCGACCCGCGTGTCCGGCGCCCGCGTTGCCTGCGAGGCGACGTACGGGACAACCTCGAGGCGCCGCGGGGCGCCGAGCCCACGGAGGCCGCTGAGAAGGCCGAAACGGCTCACGAGGCCGTCGACGCCCGGGAGGAGCGGGGCCCAGAACGTCTCCTCGCCCGTCCGCTGGATGTCGCGGCCAAACTCGAGCCCCCACATCTGCTCGCCGGCGTCAGGGCCGTATCGGAGCTGCGAGAGAGGAATCCGGAACTCGGCCGTCCACCCGTCCGCGTCGCGGGTCGTCGCGACGTCCCAGACGGCGTCCCAAGAGTCGTCCTCGTTCTGGCCGTCGTCGTAGATCAGAAGGTCCATCTGGACGCCGGCCGGGTTGACGCCGAAGAGGTAAGCGGTCCGACCATCGTGGAACGAATCGAAGGCGACGAAGGCCTGGTCGCTCGAGAGCCCGGCGTCGCGGCGGCCGAGCGGAGCACGAATGGCGCCAGCGTCTGTGTCGTGCATTCGCATGCCAACGTAGACAGCAGCGCCGTCGTAGAGGACGCGGGCCTCGGTCGCCTGGCTCGACGGGGACCCCGGCGTCGGCCCGCGCTGGACGAACCCGGTCGCCGCTGGGGCCGTCGCCCATGCCGCCTCGTCGAGCCGGCCGTCCAGCGTGACGCTTGCCCCGTCGAGCGCGACAGCGGACAGCGTCGGCGCCACAGGCGGGCCGCCGGCCGCAGCCGGGGGAGTGGAGGGCTGGGCGAGCACCGGGGCGGTGGCGAGCACGAGCGCGGCGAAGCGGACAGCGAAGCGCAGAGACATGGGACGGAGGCGGGTGTGCCAAGGGGACGGGCCACCTGTCCGGGGGGTTACAGAGGCGCCAACTTTGGACAGAAGAGGACCGTTAGGAGCGTGGGTCGGGCCCGCCGTCCGGCAGATCCGACCTGCGTTCCGGCCGCTGCCCCGATGCCGTGTCTATGTCTATAGCGATGGGCCGCGGGCGCCGCGGCCCCCGCGGAGGTCCCGCTCGAACGCTGTTTCGGCTTCCCAGAGTCGCCGCTCAGCCGCCGCCGTCGCCGACGACAGGTCGGCGAGTGCCTCGGCGTGGAGCGCGGCGCGGTCGGCAGCCGTGAGGTCCGGAACGGCCGCGAGTGCCTCGCCGACGGCCTCGGTCGAGAGGGCCTCCGGGTCGAGGTCGTGGAGCGCGGCGACGGTCGCACGCAGCTGAGCCACCTGGCGCAAAATCGCGTCCGGGTCGACGGTCTTGAACGCGAGCGGGCGGAACGGCGCGGCGCTGGTCGCAGCGGCGACGGGAGGCACAGCAGCCTGGAGCGGGGTGGCAGCGCGAGGCGCCGGCACGGCCGGTGCGACGGCCGGGGCCGCTGAGTGAACGGCGGGACGAGCAGGGGGGAGGGCAGCGACTGCGTCCGAGGCGGGGGCGGCCCTCTCAACGGCGACGGGCTGCACTCCAGCGATGGAAGCCGGTTCGGGGATTCGCGCCCTGGGCAAAGTCTGTGTCACCGCCGCGGCCTCGGGTGCCGGCGGGGCCTCTCGGGCAACCGGCTCGAGCGCGGCCACACTGACGGCGAGCGCAAACCCGGCCGTCGCCGTCGCGAGCGTGGTCGCGCGCGAGGC
The DNA here is from genome assembly GCA_036399715.1 of Rubricoccaceae bacterium. Classification (GTDB taxonomy): domain Bacteria; phylum Bacteroidota; class Rhodothermia; order Rhodothermales; family Rubricoccaceae; genus DASVSE01. The sequence continues at coordinate 2,749 of DASWMO010000065.1, read as the reverse complement.
GGGACCCCGACGGCGGCCCGGCGCCAGAATCGAGACGATGCGCGTTTCGAGGGCGGGGCGGGCGGCCATCGCCGCGAGCGCCGGGTACGGCCGCGCCGCGTGCTCGCGGCGGAGCGTCCGCGCGAGCGCGAGCAGGTGGCCGGCGTAGTCGGCTGCGTCGGCACCGGCGCGAAGAGCCGCGTCGTCGCACGCGAGTTCGCGCTCGGCGAGGGCCGTTCGGTAGGCGCGCCACACGAGCGGGTTGAACCAGTGGACGGCAACGGCTGCCTGGGCGACGATCTGTGTCCAGAGGTCGCCGCGCTGGAGGTGCGCCATCTCGTGGAGCAGGACCGCGCGACGGCGGCCGTCGTCCCACGCATGCGCCGAGCGGGGCAGCAAGACGGTCCGCTGGCTCGGCCGGACGCCCCATGCCGCCGGCGTGTCTAGCCGCCCCGAGCGCAGCAGGCGGACCGGCAGCGGCAGCCCGAGCGCGCGGCGAGCGTGGGCCTCGGCACGGCGCCACCGCGCGCCGGCAACGGGCACAGCCCGCCGCACGAGCCGCCGGGCCGCGATGTGGGCCACGATCCACCGCCCGGCGACGAGCAGCGCCCCGGCCGCCCACACGCCGCTCGCCCACACGAGCAGAGAACCGGGTGCGCTGGGGGCGCCCGCCACGCCTGTAGCCGCTGGCAACACGGCGACGCGCCACGACGGGCCCAGCACAGCCAATGCGGGCAGGGCGACGAGCGCGCCGAAGGCGACCGTCCACGCGCCGTGCCGCCATGCGGCTGGCGCGCGGCCGAGCGCCCGCGCCGCGAGCGCGGCAGCGAGCAGGACGGCCGTCCCCTTGATGGCGAGCCCGAGCGGCGTCACCGCGGCATGCCCGTGCCCCGGGCCGGATCGGCCGCGCGGGCCTGCTCGATGAGGGCCGCGAGGCGGTCGAGGTCGGCGGGCGTGAGCGCGCCCGCACGGTCGTCGAGCAGGGCGGCGACGGCGCGGGCCGGGGCGTCGTCGAAGAACGTCGTGAGCACGTGGCGCATCGCCGAGCGCGCGGCCGTGTCGCGCGCGACCGTCGCGCAGTACACGTAGCGCGGGCCGTCGGCGCGGTGCGTCGCGTGGCCCTTGTCTTCGAGGATCCGCAGGTGCGTGCGGACGGCCGAGTAGCTCGGCGGGTCCGGCAGGTCGGCCTGGACCTCGGCGACGCTGGCCTCGCCGAGGCGGTGCAGGACGTCGAGCACCTGGCGCTCGCGGCGGCTGAGGGGGGCGGTCATGCGGTTTCGAGTAGTGCTAAAAAGTTGGCACAACGTAAACCGCCCTGTCGCGGATGTCAAGCGAGGACGCCGACCGGTGGCCGCCGCCTCGGTGGGTGCCGCTCCGGCTCGGGGCAGGACGGCCGCTCATCCGGCCATGACCCGCCGGAAGGGAAGGCAGGATTCCAGCGGTCCCGCATTTGTGGAGGCGCGCCACGGCGTGTCTCCTCGGAGCCCGTCCACCTCGGCGCGCGGGCGCCCGCGCCGTAGTTTGCCCTGTCGCGTCCATGCGACGCGCGGCGGCTCCGCCGTTCCGAGACCTGTCCGCGTGCGCCCCGCGCCGCCCTTTCGCCCCCCGACATGGCCCTTCCCGCTCAGACGGCGCTGCTCCGCCTCCTCATCGTTGCCGCCGCGCTGTGCGGCGCGTTCGTCGTGACGCACCTCAAGCTCCAGGAGCGCAACGGGTTCGCCAACGGGTGCACGGGCCTCGCCGCGGCGCCCGTCACCTACGACCCCACCGCCCCGGCCGAGACCGTCGGCTGTGCCGAGGTCACCCAGGGCGCCTATGGAAAGCAGTTCGGCGTCTCCAACATCACGTGGGGATTCGTTTTCTACGGCCTCATGATCCTGCTGCGCCTCGCGTACTCCGCGACCGCTGACGACCGCCTGCGCCTCGCTGCGCTCGGCGTCGCGGGCGTGGGCGTGCTGTACGCGATGTACCTCGTCTATGTCCAGGCGGCCGTGATCCACCAGTTCTGCGCGCTCTGCCTGACCTCTTCCACCTTTGTCCTGACGCTCCTCGTGCTCCACCTTCTCGAAGCGCGCCGCCTGCGCCAGCCGACGATGCCGACCGCCGCCTCGCGCCGTGCCCCCGCCGAGCGCCGCGGCCTCGCGGCCCTGCGGCCCTACGCGCCCGTCCTCGCCGGCTTCGCCGTCCTCGTCATCGCCGACGTCGCGTGGGCGAGCCGCTCCGAGGCGGCCGCGCCGGCCCCCGAGACCGCCGCGGGCCCGCTCGCCGGCGGCGCCCTGCCGTCTGCGACGGACCCCGCGGCTGCACTCACGGGCGTCCCCGCAACCCCCGCCGAGACGTGCGGCTTCGACCCGACCATCGCGCCCATCGCGGACATGGCGCCGTTCACGACGGGCCCCTTCGAGGGCTCGCCCGACGCCTCGGCCGTGACCGTCGTTGAGATCTTCGACCCGAACTGCCCGCATTGCCGCGATCTCGCCGAGGTGCTAGCGCCGATCAAGGCCGCCGAGGCCGGCCGGGCGCGCTTCTACACCGTCCCGTACCCGCTCCGCGAGCAGTCCGTCGCCCAGGTCATCGCCCTCAAGGCTGCCCAGCGCGAGGGCAAGTACGCCGCGCTGGTCGAGGAGATGTTCCGCCGGCAGGACCAGAACTGGGGCATGCTGCTGCCCGAACTCGTCGCGACGCTCGACGCGGTCGGCATGGACGGTGCGGCGTTCCAGGCGACGCTCCAGAACGAGACGGCGCTCCAGCCGTTGCTCGCACAGGTCCA
>DASWMO010000064.1:0-15901 GCA_036399715.1 Rubricoccaceae bacterium | reverse complement strand
CGCGCGCGACACGGCGAGCGGGCCGGCCGCGCTCTGGCTCGGCGTCGCCCGCCTCGACGCCGGCGACACCGCCGGCGCGGCCCGCGACCTCCGCCGGGCCGTCCGCCTGATGCCGCGCTACACCGAGGCGCGCGTGAAGCTCGCCGAGGCCCTCGCGGACCAGCCCGCCGAGGCGGCGCGCGTGCTGGAGACGGGCCTCCGGGGCGACCCGGTCCGCCACGCCGGCGCGTGGAACGACTTGGGCTTCTACCACCTCCAGGCCGGTGCCCTGCCGGCCGCGACGGCCGCCCTCCGCCGCGCCGTCGCCCTCGACCCGCGCCTCCCGACGGCCCGCACCAACCTCGGCACGGCGCTCCTCGCCGCGGACGACCTGCCCGCTGCCGCGGCCCAGTTCGACGCCGCTCTTCGCCTAGACCCGGCCGCCGTCGCCGCCCTCGGCAACCTCGGCCTGATTCGCCAGCGACAGGGCCGAACCGCAGACGCGCGGCGCCTCTTCGAGCGCATCCTCGCCATCGAACCCGGCAGCCCGCAGGCGACGGCCGCCCTCGCCAGCCTTGGCACATGACCCTGCGCCTCGCCTGCCTCTGCCTCGCCCTGCTCGCTGGCTGCTCGACTGGCCCTGTCGATGTGCAGACGGCCGAGAGCGTCCCGCTGCGCCTCGACCGCGCCGGCGCGCGGCGCCTCGCCGAGTCCGTCCTCGGCGGCTACGCCGGACGCGGCGTCGGTCCGGGAGCGGACCGGGGAGCGCTCGCATCGGGCCTCGTCACGGGTGAGGGCGACGACCTCACGCTGCACCCACAACTCCTCGCGCCCGACATCCGGACCCACCTCCGCGATGCAGACGGCGACGGCTCCATCGGGTGGCCCGAACTGTCGGCCTTTCTCGCCGCGACCTACGCGACCGGCCACGGCCTCCCGCCGACGCTCGCCGCGCTCCGCGTCCAGTCCGGACTGCCCGAGTCGGGCACGGCGGCCGACACGGCGATGTTCTCGGTCGACATCGAGGGCAGCGTGATGACGCACGCGCGGCGCCGCGTCTCTGTCCCGCTCGCGGCCCTTCGGTCGGCCATCTCGTCGTTCGCCGCGGGCGATGGCCTCCGCTACCCGGCGGGCACGCTCATCCTCGGCGAGCACCTCGGCAGCGGGGCAGACGGCGAGGCCGTCCTCGAAACGACTGTCAAGCGCCGCCGCGCAGACGGCTTCTGGGACTTCGCCGTCTACGACGCCCAGGGCCGAATCACGTCGGCGACGGCCACGCCCCCGCGCCCGCTCCGCTCGCCGACCCAGTGCACAGGCTGCCACCTCGGGCAGCGCCTCTTCGAGCCCGAGCGTTCCTACCCGGCCACGCCGACCGCTAGTGCCGATGGCCCGCGACGCTACGACGTCCCGGACGCGTGGCGCAGCGCCGCGGCGACGGAACGCTTCGGGGAGCACGCCCGCCGCGACGACGGCGTCCTCGGCCTCTACGCGACGGTTTACACGGGCCGCCTCATCGCCGCCCGCACGGCCGGCGAGGCATCTGCGGCGGACCTCGCCCTGCTGTCGCGCCTCGGGCTGTGACCGCCCGGTTCGTGTCGTTCGCGATCTGGGCATCCTGTCCCGTCTGAGCGGGAGTCACGTCGGCGCCGGGGACGAGGAGAACGGGAGCGTCGGCAACTTGTGCGTCCGCCGCTCTGTCTCCGCCCGCCCACCTCTCTGCCCGATGATCCGATACCTCACCGCCGGCGAATCCCACGGCGCGGCCCTCGTCGGCATCGTCGAGGGGATGCCGGCCGGCGTGCCGCTGCTGCCGGAGCACATTGACCGCCACCTCGCGCGGCGCTGGAAGGGCGCCGGCCGCGGGGGGCGCGCCGTGTTCGAGGTCGACACGGTCCAGATTCTCGGGGGCGTCCGGTTCGGGCACACGATGGGCTCGCCGGTCGCCCTGCTGATTCCGAACGCGGCGTACGAGAAGGACCGCGCGGGATGGCCCGAGACGATGGCCGTAGAAGGAACGGGCGAGGGGATCGCGCGCGTGACGCTGCCGCGGCCGGGCCACGCGGACCTCGCCGGGGCGCAGAAGTACGGCTTTGACCGTCCGCCCCACGGCCCCGACATCCGGCCCGTGATCGAGCGGTCGTCGGCTCGTGAGACAGCGATGCGCGTCGCGTGCTGCTCGGTCGCCCGGCAGATGCTCGCCGCACTGGGAATCGAGGTCGGCAGCCACGTGCTCCGCGTCGGGTCCGTCGGCGTCGCTCACCCCGGGGACGCTGCTGAGGCGCGCGACGCCCTGCTCGAACGCGGCGCCCACGCGCTCTCGGACGCCGCCGACGCGAGCCCGGTCCGGATGCTCAGCGCCGAGTTGAGCGAGGCGGCCGTCGCGCACGTCTCCGAGACCAAGAAGGCCGGCGACACGCTCGGTGGCGTCTACGAGGTCGTCGCGACGGGCGTCCCGGTCGGGCTGGGCTCGTACGCCCAGGCGGACCGCCGCCTCGACGGGCGCCTCGCGGGCGCCATCCTGTCGATCCAGGCCCAGAAAGCGGTCGAGGTCGGCGACGGCGTGGACGGCGGCACGCACCCCGGCTCGCGCGTCCAGGACCCGATTGCGCGCATCGGCGGGCGCCTCACGCGGACGAGCAACCATGCCGGCGGCGTCGAAGGCGGCATCTCGAACGGGATGCCGATCGTCGTCCGCGGCACGATGAAGCCCATCCCGACGCTCATCCGCCCGCTCGGGACGGTTGACCTCGCGACAGGCGAGGAGGCGGTCTCCCGCTACGAGCGCTCGGACGTGACGAGCGTGCCGGCCGCGAGCACGGTCGCCGAGGCGGTCGTGGCGTGGGCGCTCGCCGAGGCGCTACTGGAGCGCTACGGCGGCGACACGTTCGAGACGCTGCGTGCACGCGTCGAGGTGGACCGTGCGGCGGCGCTGTGATCGGACGAAACGAGACACCATGCACAACCCGATTGCGACAGCGGCCTGTCTTTCGTTTCTTTGGCCATGTAAGCCCTTCCACAACCCTTTCGCTCTCTCATGATTCGACTGCTTCCTCTACTCGTACTCCTAGCCGCAGCGTCTGCTTCGGCTCAAGTCAACGTCAACGACGGTGTCATCAGCGAGACGCCGTACCGCCTGCTTGACGACAACGCTGGCGGCCCGGCGCCCGGCTTCGGAGCGGGCCACGAAATCAACGCGCTGTACGCGCACGTCCGCTACGGAGCCGAGAACGAACTCTACCTTGGCGTGGCAGGCAATGTGCAACAGAACAACCGGATCCTCGTCTTCCTCGACACCAAGGCCGGCGGCTACACCACCGGCGACTTCGGACGGACCGGCGCGCCGGCCGGCCTCGCCGTATTCAACTCGGGGACCACATTCGACGCTGGCTTCGCGGCCGACTACGCCCTCGTGATCGGGACGTTCGGGGGGAACTACTTCGTTGACCTGTTCACGCTGGCCGGCACGGCCGCGGGCGGGGGCGGGTCGAACCGGTTCATCGGCGACGTCGCCGATGCCGACGTCGGTGCGAGCCCGGCCAACGGGAGCACGACGCGCGGGTTCGAGGTCCGCCTGACGTTCAGCGCGACGGGGGCCGGAGCGGACCTCGCCCTCGACCGCTCACACGTCCGGATGTTCGCCGCTTACACCAGCGAAGGCGACGGCACACTGTCAAACCAGTTCGTTTCGCCCGCAGGCTCTGGCGACGGCAACTACGGGAACGGGGCGATCAACTTCGGCGCAGCGACGCCGAACCCCGTCTCGTTTGTCTTCCAGCGCTCGGCCAACGTGGCCGGATACCGCCTCCTCTCGGCGCCCGTCGACGGCGTCCGTGTGGCCGACCTAGGCTCGCTCAACCTTGTCCAGGGCGTGACCGGCCAGTACCCGACGGCACAAGACAACCTGTTTCTTGGGTACACCGGAACGGCATACACGCCCGCCGCCAGCACGGCCGACGCCGTTGAGCCCGGCCGCGGCTTCTTCTGGCAGTTCTACGACCAGGACATCACGCCGCAGCCCGGTTCGTTCGGTGGCGGGACGAGCCGGAGCTACGAGCTCTCGACGTTCGCCATCGAGGCGGGCGGCGCGACGACGCCAATGGCGACCGTCACGCGGGCGTTCGCCGAAAACGCCGTCGACCGGTTCTACATGGTCGGCAACCCGTTCGCGTATCCAATGACGGTCGACGGGATCACGGCGACGGCTGCGACCGGAACCCTGAGCAATCAGTTCGCGGCGTTCAACCCGGCCACCGGGAGCTACGTTCTCCGCTTCAAGGCGAACCCAGCCAATGGAAGCGCCCCAGACTCCATAGCGACGTGGCAGGGCCTTTTCGCTGAAATGGCCCCCGTCTCGCCGAGCACTAGCACCGGTGCTCCAACATTCTCGTTTGACTACGCGAAGCGACTCGAAACTGCCCGTCCTCGTTTCCATGGGCGCCAAGGAACCAGCGCTACATCGTTCATTCAACTTCATCTCTCGGGTGCGACGGGCACTGGCTTGCCTGTGAATGACGAGGCTGCCTACGTCCGCCTCCTGCCGGACGCCATCGCCGGGTGGGACCCGAACGACGCCTCGAAGCTCACGCCGCCTTCGGGTCCGTACGCGCTTGTCGCTCCAGTTGGGGAGCGGAACGGCGCTCCATACCGGACAGCCGTCAACTCTCTACCGGACGACGGCACGGCCCGCACGGTCCCCGTCTCGTTCCTCGCGACCGACGCCGGCACGTACACGCTGACGTGGGACGCCGCGCTCGCCGTGGGCTGGTCCGCCACGCTCCGCGACCTCGCGACCGGCGTCGTCACCGACCTCGGCACGGCTGAGGCGTACACGTTCACGTCCGACGCGGCGGCCTGGACGGAGCGCTTCGAACTCGTGCTCTCGCCCCGCGGCGCGACCGCCACGGACGGCGGCACGCCCGCCGATGCCTTCCGCCTCGCCGCAGCCCGCCCGAACCCTGTCCGCGGGGCCGCGACCGTCATGGTCGAGCTCGGCGCGCCGCAGCACGTCCGCGCCGCCCTTACGGACGCACTCGGCCGCCGCGTGCTCGACGTCTTCGACGCCGCGGCCCCGGCCGGCGCGCTCGACCTGCGCCTCGATGCGGCCGGCCTCGCCCCAGGCGTCTACGTCCTCCGCGTCACTGGCGCGACGGCAACGGCGACGCAGACCGTCACAGTCGTCCGCTAGGCCGGCACCTTATTTTCCCGGCGCCCGCCGTGAGCCTCGGCTCCGGCGGGTGCCATCAGATTCTCACCCGGGCTCGCGCCCGACCCTCGATGCCCCTTTTGACTCCGCGCGCCGCGTTTGCGGCTACCCTGCTCGGTCTGCCGCTCGCAGCGGCGGCCCAGCCCGCCCCGCCCCCGAGCGGCAATCCTGTCGGCACCGTGACCGTGGACGGCACGCTCACGGACTCGCCGTACATGCTGCTTGGCACGAACGCCGGGGGGCCCGCGCCCAGCTTTTCGACCGCGAACCAGCTCACGGCGCTCTACGCCCACGTCGACCCGGCGACGAACTCGCTCTACCTCGGCATCGGCGGCAACATCTCGTCCGGTAACCGCATCATTGTCTTCGTCGACAGCCGCGCGGGTGGCTACACGACGGGCAACTACGGTGGCCAGACCGGCCCCGGCGGCGTCCGCGGCTTCAACGCCGGCCACCAGTTCGACGCCGGCTTCACCGCCGACTTCGCCGTCTCCATCGGCGCATTCGAGGGCAACTACTTCGTCAACGTGACCGAGCTCGCCGGCATGCGCGGCAACGGCGACAGCATCGACCGCTACTTCGGCGACGCCAATGGCTCGGCCGACATCGCGGGCATCGGCACGACAGACGCCACAAACGTGTCGCAGGGCATCGAAATCCGCCTCCCGTTCTCGGGCACGGCTTCGGGCGCGACCCCGATCGCGTCGGACCGTCAGTCGATGCAGTTCTTTGCGCTCGTCTCGGGCGACAACCCGGACGGCTTCCTCAGCAACTCGTTCCTTTCGCCTGCCGCGGCCACGCAGACGGACAACTACGGCACGGCGGCGCTCAACTTCGAGACGCTCCAGCAGGACCCGCTCTCGTACGTCTGGCAGCAGATTGACGGGCGGAAGGGCTGGCGCCAACTCGCGTGGCCCGTCATGGGCGGGACAGTCGCCAACCTCGCGGCCCAGAACCACGTCCAGGGGCCAAACACGAACTTCCCCAGCGGGGGCTCGAACCTTCTCTTCAAGAACTCGAGCATCGGCCAGAACTTCGTCCCGGCGCAGGGCCTCACGCAGACCCTCGACGCCACCGGGTCCGTCGCGAGTGCCATCTCGCGCGGGTTCTTCTGGTACCACTACGACGCGGCGGACTTCCCGCAGGGCCCGGCCTCAGACTTCCGCCCGCTCCCGTACACCCTCCGGGCCGGCGGCATCGAGCACCAGGAGGACGTGATCGCCTTCGAAAACGGGTCCAACGTGTTCGTCCTCGGGGGCAACCCGTTCTCCCTCGACTTCGACACCCAGAAGATCGTGTCGAGTGGCCAGCCTGTGGGCGCACTCGTCTACGTCTGGGACCCGGACCTCGGGACGTCGGGACAGTATGTCGCCATCGACCGGAATGCGCCGAACCTCGCGGACCGGACGGTCGCCCCGATGCAGGGCATGTGGATCCCCGTCGGGAGCACTTCCCCTGCGGCGGGCCTCGGCGGCCAGCAGATCACGTACCAGCAGGCCGGTCGCGTCCAGACCAACGAGCCGATCATCTCGCTCACGGCGGCCCAGCGGGTCCTCGGGTTCCGCCTCGACCGCCTGACGGAGGCCGGCCCGGTGGCTGAGTGGGTCACCGCGCGCCTCGCCTTCGTAGAGGGCGCCACGGCGGGCTCGGACGCGTTCGACGTCAGCCTCCCGCCGGCCGTAGACGCGGCCAGCGACGCCCGGATCGCCTTCCTCGACGGCGACACGCCGCTCGGGCAGCTGAGCCGGACGTTCACACCCGAGGGCGCCGTCGAGTCGGCTCTCGCGCTGTTCGTCGCCGGCCGGCCCGACGACGCGACGTACCGCCTGACGTGGCCGACCATGGAGGCCGTCCCGGCCGAGTGGGCCTTCACGCTCCGTGACGGCGACACGGGTGAGACGGTCGACCTCCGGACGGCCGACCACCTCGACTTTACGGCCTCGCCGGGGGACTGGACCTCGCGGTTCACGGTCCGCGTCGCACCGCGGTCGACAGCCGGTGAGGACGCGCCCACACTGGCCGACCTCGGGGCCGTCACGCCCAACCCGGTGACCGTCGCCGCGCGGGTTGCCCTCACGGTCGACCGCCCCCAGCATGTCCGCGCGGAACTCTTCGACGCGCTCGGCCGCAGCGTCGGCGTCGTGCTCGACGCCGTCGTGCACGCGCCGCGTGATCTTGTTGTGGACACCCACATGCTGGCACCGGGCGTCTATGTTCTCCGCGTTTCGGCCGATACGTTCGCGGCGAGCCGCCGCGTGACGGTCGCCCGCTGATCCTGTCTCTTTCATCGGGTTCTGCCGGGGCCGACGCCCCGGCGGATCCCGACGAAAAGACTCCCTCCTACTACTGCCGGAACAAGCCGACCAGATCGGACATTGTGACTTGCACGTTCGCATGCCCGTCGTATTATCCGGCTGTGCGCCGCTTCCTTCGCTCCCCACTTCCTGACGTCCCGATGACCCTTCGCTCTCTCGCCGCGCTGGCCCTTCTGCTGGCCGCCCCGGCCGCATTCGCCGCCGGCCCTGGCTCCACCCCGTCGTGGGCCTCGCCGAGCGCCCCGGCCGCGCCGGCCACGACAGACAACTTTGGCCCTGGGCCGCCGCCGCCGCCGCCGCCGCCGCCGCCGGTCCCCGTCGATGGTGGCCTGTCGCTGCTCGCGATCGCCGGTGCGGGTTACGCTGCGAAGAAGCTTCGCGCGCGCCGCGCCGACTGAGCGGCTCTGCCTCTGCCCCGGAGGGCGTGACCTCGGGTCGCGCCCTCCGCTTCGTTATGTCCGGCTGCGAGCTGGCGTGACGTTCGGCTCGCGATAAGAATGTGTGACCGTAATGGTCGCCGTTCGAAATCGCGGGTCGCGCCCGTAAGCTTGCCCCCGTCACACACGCTCTCATTCCCGACTCCCCGATGATCTCTCGCTTCTCCCTGAGCCTCGCGCTCGCCCTGCTCCTGCTACCGGTCGCCGGTCAGGCGCAGTCGCTCCTGCTCGACAACTTTAACGCTGCACCCGGCACGCTGCTCACGGGCGCAGGATGGGTTCAGAACGGGACCGTCGCAACGAACCCAATTGCCGTAACGGCAAACAACCTGATGTTCCCGAATTTCCCGGCGACATCGGGCAACGCGGCTGCGCTCACGACGAGCGGCCAGGACGTCAACCGCAGCTTGGTCTCTGCCCCGGCGAGCGGTGCAGTCTACGCCGCCTTCCTTGTCAACGTCTCCGCAGCGCAGACCGCCGGCGACTACTTCTTTGCTCTGCTGCCCGCGAACGGCAGTACCAACTTCGGCGGTCGCGTCTACGCGCGTCTGTCGGCCGGAGCGGTCCAGTTTGGGCTGACCAAGACGAACAACACGCCCCTCTACACGACGGCGACCTACCCGCTTGGCACGACGGTCCTGCTCGTGGTGAAGTACACGTTTGTGGCCGGCACGGCCAACGATCCGGTGAGCCTATTCGTCCTCAACGCAGGCGACGCTCTGGCAACTGAGCCCGCGACGCCGACGCTCACCGACCCGACGACAACCAATGACCTCACTGCGGCCGGCGCGGCTCTCCTACGCCAGGGTACGGCTGCTAACGCACCGACGCTGACCTTCGATGGCCTTCGCGTCGGCACGTCGTGGGAGGACGCTGTCCTCGCGACTCAGACCGTCGACGACGGCGCGGGCTACCGCCTGCTCGGCGCGCCCGTCCAGAACGTGACGGTCGGCACGCTCGCCGGGATCAACCTCGTCCAGGGCGTGACGGGCCAGTATCCGGACGCCGCGGACAACCTCTTCCTCGACTACACCGGTACCGGCACGCAGACCGGCTACGTCGCCGCGACCTCTACGGCGGACTCGGTCACGCCCGGCCGCGGCTTCTTCTGGTACCTCTACGACCAGGACCTCACGCCGCCGCCGACGGCCGCAGGCGGCGGGACGAGCCGGAGCTACGTCGTTCCCCAGCGGCCCCTGTTCGCGTCCGGCCCGGTCAACACGGGGGACATCACCGCTGGCTTCAACACCAACCCGGACGGCTTCTACCTGCTCGCCAATCCGTTCGCACAGGCGCTCGCCTCGACGGGCATCACGTTTACGGGCAGCGGGACGTTCTCGACGACGATCCAGGCGTACGACCCGGCGTCGGGCTTCGTCCCGATCAACCGGACGACGGCGACCAACCTCTCGATGTGGCAGGGCTTCTTCGCCGAGGTCCAGCAGACCGCCCCCCCCTTCGCGGGTGGCTTCCCGGTGACGTTCACGTACCTCGCCGCGAGCCGGACGGACGCGCTGACGGCGCTGATCTCGCGCCCTGCGGCCGAGTCCGCCCTCGCGCTCGTGCTCGACGGCACGACGGCGGTCGGGACGGTTCACGACGAGGCCGCCATCGTGCGCCTCGACGCTGCCGCCTCGGCGGGCTGGGACGCCGGCGACGCGTCCAAGCTCACGCCCCCGACCGCGGCTTACGCGCTCGTCGCGCCCGTCGGCACGCTGAACGGGCAGGCGCGCCGCCAGGCCGTCCTCTCGCTGCCGGCCCCGGCTGACGTGACGCTGGCGTTCACGACGACGCACGCCGGGACGTTCACGCTCACGGCTGAGGCAGCGGGCCTGCCTGCAGACGCGACCGTCCGCGACCTCGCAACGGGCACGGTCACCCGCCTCGCTGACGGCGTCACGTTCATGTCCGAGGCGACCGACTGGACGGAGCGCTTCGTCGTCTCGTTCGGCCGCTCGACGGCCGGCGAGGCCGGCCCGGCGGCCTTCTCGCTCGGCTCGGTCTTCCCGAACCCGGCGACGGCCGCGGCTCGCGTCGCGCTCCGCGTCGACGCGGCGCAGACGGTCACGGCGACGGTCGTGGACGCGCTCGGGCGGACGGTGCAGACGGCCTTCGAGGGCGCGCTCGCGGCGGGCCAGTCGCAGGAGATCGCAGTCGACACGGCGACGCTTGCCCCCGGCGTGTACGTCGTCCGCGTGACAGGCGAGACGTTCACGGCCACGCGCCGGCTCGTGGTCGCGCGCTGATCGGACGTTTCTGATCGGTCGCGGCGGGCGTGGGGCTTCGGCTCCGCGCCCGCCGTGCGTTTGGGGGCGAGGCGCAGTGGCCGGGGATGCGGCGGACGACGCGGTAGTCGGCGACGAACGCGGCGTCTTTAATAGGGCGGGGCAGTCCAGCAAGTCGAGTGCGGGGACGACGGTTGAGCAGGTCGCGCCGAGCGTGTCGGTCGCGGACACGTCTCGGCACCAAGCACGCGGAGGGCCGGCCGGCACCGCGTTAGCCCGGACGGTCTACCGGCACGAAGACCGGACGCCCGACGGCGGTAAATTGCCTGCACGCTGCGCGGCATGATCCGTGCGCTCAGCCCGGCACACACCTTCGTCTCGATGCATCTCACCGACCATTCCGCGCCGATCTACGTCGCCGGCCACCGCGGCCTCGTCGGCTCAGCCGTCGTCCGTGCCCTCCGTGCGGCAGGCTACGAGAACCTGATCGTCCGCACGCACGCTGACCTGGACCTGCGCGACCGCCCGGCCGTAGACGCGTTCTTCGCGGCCGAGCAACCCGCGTACGTCGTCCTCGCCGCCGCAAAGGTCGGCGGCATCCTCGCGAACGCGACCTACCCCGCGGACTTTCTCGGCGACAACCTGGGCATCGCCCTGAACGTCATCGAGGCGGCGCACGCGGCAGGCGTCGGGCAGCGTGGGCGTCTGGTCTTTCTGGGCTCGTCGTGCATCTACCCGCGGCTGGCGCCGCAGCCGATCCGCGAGGAGCACCTGCTGACCGGCCCGCTCGAAGAGACGAACCGGGCGTACGCGCTCGCCAAGATCGCCGGCCTCGAACTCGCCGAGGCCTTCCACCGGCAGAACGGCGACGACTTCGTGAGCCTCATGCCGACCAACCTCTACGGACCCGGCGACAACTTCGACCTCGCGGGCAGCCATGTACTGCCGGCGCTCCTCCGCAAGATGCACGAGGCCAAGGGCGCCGCGCCCGGCGGTGGGGACGCGCCCGTGACAGTCTGGGGCACCGGCACGCCGCGCCGCGAATTTCTCCATGCCGACGACCTCGCCGACGCGGTCCGGTTTACGCTCGAGCAGCCCGAGGCAGCGCTCCGTGCAGCCGCGCCGGACGGCCTGTTCAACGTCGGCGTCGGGGACGATGTCGAGATCCGCGAACTCGTGGCGCTCGTCCGCGAAGCGGTCGGCAGCCGCTCCGAGATCGTCCACGACCTCTCGAAGCCCGACGGGACGCCGCGCAAGCTGCTTGACGTCTCGCGCATGACCGCGATGGGGTGGACGGCCCGCACGCCGCTCCGCGACGGCCTCGCGACGACCTACACGTGGTTTCTGGAGCACGTCGCCGAGGCGGCTGCCGCGTCCTAGGCTTCGCCCGAGCCCGAAGCCGACCGTTCCGAGACCCGCCCTTTGGATCGCCCACCGTCCGCCGATATCCCGACCTCCCCGACTCTCCGTCCATGACCACTCCGCCGACCGGCACCGCCAGCCACACGCCCGACCCGACCCGCAAGCGCGCCCTGCTGACCGGCGTCACCGGGCAGGACGGCTCGTACCTCGCCGAGCTGCTGCTCGCCAAAGGCTACGAGGTCCACGGCCTCAAGCGTCGCGCGTCGAGCTTCAACACGTCCCGCGTGGACCACCTCTACGAGGACCCGCACGAGACAGACGTGAACTTCCGGATGCACTACGGCGACATGACGGACTCGACGAACCTCATCCGGATCGTCCAGGAGGTTCAGCCGGACGAGATCTACAACCTAGCCGCGCAGAGCCACGTCGCCGTGAGCTTCGAGACGCCCGAGTACACGGCCAACGCGGACGGGATCGGGACGCTGCGCCTGCTCGAAGCAATTCGAATCCTCGGGCTCGAGCAGAAGACGCGCTTCTACCAGGCGTCGACGTCCGAGCTGTACGGCCTCGTCCGCGAGACCCCGCAGTCCGAGACGACGCCGTTTTACCCGCGCTCGCCGTACGCGGCGGCCAAGATGTACGCGTACTGGATCACGGTCAACTACCGCGAGGCGTACGGGCTCTTCGCGACCAACGGCATCCTGTTCAACCACGAGTCGCCGCGCCGCGGCGAGACCTTCGTAACGCGCAAGATCACACGCGCCGTGGCCCGCATCGCGCTCGGGATGGAGCCGTGCCTCTACCTCGGTAACCTCGACGCCCGCCGCGACTGGGGCCACGCGCGCGACTACGTCGAGGGCATGTGGCGCATCCTCCAGCACGACACGCCCGACGACTGGGTCCTCGCGACGGGCCGCACCACGACCGTCCGCCGCTTCTGCGAGATGGCCTTCGAGGCCGCCGGGGTCGCGCTCGACTGGCACGGCGAGGCTGAGAACGAGACGGCTACGCGGACGGACACCGGTGAGACGGTCATCCGCATCGATCCCGCGTACTACCGCCCAACTGAAGTCGAACTCCTCCTCGGCGACGCCTCGAAGGCCGAGCGCGAGCTGGGGTGGACGGCCACGACGTCGCTCGAAGACCTGACGGCCGAGATGGTCGCCTCAGACCTCGCGGAGGCTCGGCGGACCGAGGCTGCGGTCGGGTCGAGAGGGTGACGGGTTGGACTGAACCGGATCGAGTCAGCCTGCCGGGTGAATCCGGACCTGACTCGATCCGGGTAGCCAGCGGTGAGAAGCGGATTCCTGCGGCCTGCGACGTCGCGTCAGACCCCGATGGCGAGACGCTCGCCGAGCCCCGTCGGGAGGCCTCGCTCGGACACCCGGAGGCGCGTCCGTGCGACGTCGTAGTACACGCGGACAAGCTCGTAGGACATCGTGTCGGTGTCGTAAAGACCGAATGCGGCCCGCGGGTCGTGGTCGCGCGGCTGTCCGACCGACCCGACATTGATGAGGTACCGGTGGCCGGGCCGCACGCGCGTCACCCCGAGCTGGTCCGAGACGACGGCTGGCTTGTGCGAGTGGCCGACGAAGCACACCTCCGTCTCGAAGGCCCCGAACTGGGCCTGCACGGCGCCGAACGAGTCCAGGCGGTGCCACTGCGCGGGCTCGTCGGGCGAGGCGTGGACGAGGGTCACGCCGTGCGCGACGGCCGTGAGCGGGAGGCCGGCGAGCCACGCCGTCTGATCGGGCGTGAGCCAGCCGCGCTGAGCGAGCGCCGCCGCCTGTCCGTCCGGCGGCAGCACGGCCAGGCCCTCGTCGCGCGCGACTGCGGCGTCGTGGTTGCCGATAACCGTCGACGTGCAGCGCTCGCGGACGAGGTCCACACAGTCAGCCGGGTCGGGCCCGTAGCCCACGACGTCACCGAGGCACACGATGGCGTCGGCTCCGCGGGCGTCCGCCTCGGCGATGACAGCGCGGAGCGCGTCGAGGTTGGCGTGGACGTCGGAGAGGACGGCGAGGCGCATCGGGTGATCGCGGCGGGAGGGGAGAGACTCACAAGATCGGCACGCGGTCACTCGTTCGTCTGCGCGCACGTTCGTGAACCTTCCCGGTGGACCGGACGCACCCGGCGCGCCTCGGAAGCGGCGCTCTATCTTCGCCGGAGCCCACGACACCGCACATGCCTGACATCCGCCCGGCCTCCCAGACGCCACGACCGGAGTCGATCGCTCCAGTCGATGACCCGTTCTACGCTCCGCCGGCAAACGGGACCGACCTGCGAGACCTCTACGACATCGTTCTGCGGGGCAAGTGGCTGCTCCTCATCTGCGTCGTCGCGGCCGTCATCCCGACGGCTCTGTGGTCGCTCGCGCAGCCCTCCCTGTACAGCTCGTACTCGGTCGTGCTCGTGGACAAGAAGGACGACAACCTCGGCGGCGCGCTCTCAGCGCAGGGCCCGGTGTCGTACTTCTCGCAGGAGCGCAACCTCGAGAACGAACTGCTCGTGATCCGCGAGTCGCTCCCGCTCGCCGAGTCGGTCGCGCGGGCACTGCTCGCCTCGCCGACGATCCCGGGCACGACCCGCACGCCGGGGGTCCTCGCCGTACCCGAGGGCGGACGGCCGCTGAGCGTCCGCGACGTGGCGCTGCGCCTTCAGGGTGGCTACGTCTCGGTCGTCCAGGAAGGCCCCGATGTCGACGCCGTCCGCATCTCGGGCGTCAGCACGGACCCGGCCGAGGCGGCCTACCTCGCCAACGTCTACGCCGACGCCTTCACCGCCCTCACGCGCGACCAGAGCCGCGAGGGGATGAGCGCCTCACGGACGTTCCTCGAAGGCCAGGTGGAGGAGAAGGGCCAAGAACTCGCCGGCTACGACGAGGCCGTCCGCGACTTCATGAACCGCGAGGGCGCCGTCGCCCTCGACCAGGAGACGAGCCAGCTCGTGTCGCAGATCGCCGAGCTCCAGGCCGAGCGCGACGCCGCGGGCGTCCAGATCCAGCAGTTCGAGGCGACCGTCGCGGCGCTCGAAGGCGAGCTCGCGCGCGTCCAGCCGCGCCTCGCCGCGCGCCCCGGGGCCGACCTCGACGGCCAACTCGCGGCTGCCCAGACGCGGGCGCGCGAGCTGCAGGCACGGCTAAGTGTGTACTACGCCCGCAACCCCGAGCTGCGCTCGGCCCCCGACTCGGAGGTCGAGGAGTTTATCCGCGTCCTCCGGACGGGGATCGCGCGCGAGGAGGCCGCCGTCTCGCGCCTCGCCGGCCAGATCGCCGCGGCGGCGGCCGGCGGCAGCGGCGGCGGCCCCGGCGACACCCAGTCGGGCTTCGAGCGCTCGGCCCAGATCCGCGCCCAGATCGCCGACGCCCGGACGGCCCTCTCGGGCGCCGTCGCCACGCGCGAGGCCCTCTCGGCGCGCCTCGCAGACTATGACCGCGAACTCGCGGCTATCCCGAGCCAGTCCATCGACCTCGCGCGCCTGCAGCGCGACCGGATGTCGGCCGAGCGCCTGTACCAGTCGCTGGACCAGAACCTGCAGGAGGCGCAGGTCGCCGAGCAGGGCGAGCTAGGCTATGCCCGGGTCATTCGGCCCGCGTTCCCCGCCGGGGCGCCGTTCGCACCGAACCGCCTGCGGAACGTGCTCATCGCCGCGCTCGGCGGGCTGCTGTTCGGCATCACAATGGCCGTCGCGCGCGTCCGTCTGGACCACCGCCTCTCGCGGCCCGACGATGTCCAGAAGCTCGGCTTGACGCTGCTCGGGACCATCCCCGACTTCTCGACGATCATCAAGAAGGACTTCGGTGGCAAGGATTTCGTCGAGGTCGGCGGGCGCCAGCTGGACACGCGCCTGGTGACGCTGCTCAACCCGATGGCGACGGCATCCGAGACCTACCGCGCCCTCCGGACGTCGGTCCAGTTCTCGCGGCCCGACGCCGTCGTGCAGACGATTCTCGTCACGAGCGCCAGCCCTGGCGAGGGCAAGTCCGTCACGAGCGCCAACCTCGCGCTCGTGCTCGCGCAGGCCGGCCGCCGCGTGCTCCTCGTCGACTGCGACCTCCGCCGGCCGACCGTCCACAAGAAGTTCGGCCTCAGCCGCGAGCCGGGCCTCAGCCACGCGCTTTTCTCCGACGCGGACTTTGATCCGAGCACGCTCGCGCAGCCCGCGGATGACCTGTTCGTGCTGCCGGCCGGCCAGATCGTCCCGAACCCATCCGAGTTGCTCGGCTCGAAGCGCATGCGCGACTTTATCGAGGCCATGCGTGGCCGCTTCGACATCGTCGTGCTGGACGCGCCGCCGGTCCATGCCGCCACCGACGCCGTTCTCCTTTCGACGCAGGCCGACGCAACGGTCGTCGTCGCCCGTGCGGGCGCGACACGC
>DASWMO010000063.1:0-5022 GCA_036399715.1 Rubricoccaceae bacterium | reverse complement strand
CGTTCAATCATACGTTCTACACCTCGCCCGAAGCTGTCTACGTCTGGCTCTCGGGCTGGCCCGCGTCTCAGAACGCCGACGCACCGGACGACGCCGCGCTGGACGATGCCGCGCCGTCGGTCCTCTATCGCCTCCCGCTCGACGGCAGCGCGCCGCGCGCGCTCGGCGTCGCCGGCGGCCCGACGGACCAGTTCTCGTTCCTCGAAGCCGACGGCCACCTTCAGGTGCTCGTCGCCGAGGACGGCGACGGGCAGTGGATGTGGGGCTCCGAGCGCGACCACTCGGGCCTCGCCCTGCTCCGTGTCCCGCTCGCCTCGTTCGGCGACGGCGCCGCCGCCGCGCCGCGCGCGGCGTACCGCCCGCTCCCCGAGGCGGGCGAGGGGCCGCTCGCCAACCGGTTCGTCGGCAGCCACGTGATCTACGGCAGCGCCCCGTGGAACGGCGAGCGGCGGTCGTCGCAGGCGCACGTCGTGGACTGGCGGACGGGCGCGGTCGCCTCGGCGGAGGTACCGCACGGCGTCGAGCGCATCGAGGCGCTGGGCGACGGCGCCGTCCTCGTCGGCTCGGGTGGGGCGGACCTGTACCTCAGCGCGCTCCGCCTCGGCGCCGACCCGCGCGTCGTGAGCCGCTACGCGATGATGGGCGCCGCGCAGGGCGAGAGCCGCAGCCACGGCTACTTCTACCGCCCGACTGACGGCGACCGCGGCCTCCTCGGGCTGCCCGTCCGGCGGGCCGGCGCGGGCCGCTATGAGTCGCTGTGGGACGGCTCGGTCGCCGTGCTCTACGTCGAGAACCGCGGCGGCGCTCTGAGCGCGCTCGGTGAGCTGGCGGCCGACCCCGACCGCAACGCCGACGACGGCTGCCGGGCGTCGTGCGTGGACTGGTACGGCAACGCGCGGCCGCTCTTCATCGGCGGACGCGTGTTCGCGCTGATGGGCTACGAACTCGTCGAAGGCGCGGTGCGGCGCGGCCACCTCCGCGAGGTGCGGCGGGCGAGCTTCGCGCCCGGGCTACGGGAGGCCGTGCAGGCAAGCCAGCAAGGGAGCGGGGAGTAGGACCGGCAGGCCCACGCGACGACGAAGTCCCCGACGCGCGTCCGTTAGGCCCGAGCCGACGTCCGATAAGGCATATTATCGCCCCCCCCCCGTCTACCGTCCACGCGCACCCGTCGCGGGACCGGCTAATTCCAATAACGGTCCCCGCACCACCCGGTGACCACGTCGCACCGCACTCCGCCTGTCGTACGTTTCGCATTCTGACTGACACTTCCGATTATGCCCACCACACGCGTCGGTCGCCGCGGCCAGCTCACCATTCCGCGCGCGGTCCGTCAAACGCTCGGCCTCGTCGAGGGCGACCAGATCGCCTTCGTCGAGCGCGGCGGCGAGGTCGTCCTCCAGCCCATCCGCCAGTCGCTCCGCGATCTTCGCGGCTCGGTCCCGGTCGACGGGCCGCAGGACTTCGACGCCGTCCGCGCGTCGGTACAGGCGGCACGCGCGGCGCGCCAGAGTGGCGACCAGGGTGGCGACCAGGACCTCTCCGCAGACGAGTCCGATGCCGGTTGACCGCCCGTCGGCCCGCCCACTCGAGGTCCGTCCGGCTAGCGCGTCCGAGAGCGCGGCCGTCTTCGTCGACGCCAACGTCTTCCTGCGCTACCTCACCGACGACGTGCCCGAGCAGGCCGCGGCCGTTGAGGCGCTTCTCGGCCGCGCCGCCCAAGGCGACGTCCGCCTCGTCACGTCGGTGCTCGTCGTGGCCGAGGTCGTGTGGACGCTCGGCTCGTTCTACAAGCACACGAAGCCACAGGTCCGCGACGCCGTCCTCGCGCTCTGCCACACGCCCGGCCTCGACGTCGAAGACGCCGACGCACTCGTACAGGCCGCTGTCTGGCATGCCGACCTGAACGTCGACTTCGCCGACGCCGTCCATGCGGCCTGGATGCGCGCCCATGGGCTGGCGACGGTGGCGACGTTCAACCTCAAGCACTTTCGGCGCTTCGACGGCCTGAGCGCAGAGGAGCCCTCGTGACAGCGCCGAGGCACCTCGCTGGAGCGCATCGCCGAGGGGCGCCATCGCCACGCCTCCGAGATCCTCGACGCGCTCAGCGTGGCCGTCTCAGAGACCGCAACGACGATGCACGCGGGGCGGCTTGGACGTAGACGCCCCGCATGACGGCCGTGCTAACACGCGCACAGCGGCGATCAGCCCGGCCCTTTCCGGGCCCGCAGACGCGGCACGCGGCTAATGTCCAAGCCTTCCTAAGCCTTTCTAAACGTTCCTAAGCCTTTATAAACGTTTCAGAACGCTCCTGAACGCTCCTGAACGCTCCCTCGTCGGACCTCTCCGGGCGTGGACCGAGCTCAGCGCGTCGTCTGCCTCGCAGCCACTTCTCGACCGAGTGGCCCCAACCGCTTGCAGCGCAGCCACTCACGCGCGAAGGGCCCTCGGCGCCCCGGCGCCATGACCACGGGCGCCGAGGCGGGCACCACCGGGGCCATCACCTGCGGACCCTTCCGGCCGGCGTCCGCTCCGTTGCACCGCGCCGTGCAGACGCCAGCCTCCCAGACGATGCGCCCTCGTGGGACGGCGTGTAGGCCGCGCGCCCTTAGCGCGTCGAGGTCGCGCGGTTCTGCTGCGAGGCGCTCGGATTCAGGCGCCGTAGCACGGCCACTCACGTAGCACGGGACGCCTCCTGTTCGCGGCGGGGCGATGTCCAGACGTAGCCCCAATCACCTGTATTCAGACGCATTCACCCAGGATCACCCGACCTTGCCCGCAACGCGTCTGCTAGCTGCCGAGCCGGTCGAGCGGGCTCTGGACCCTTAGCCCCGTCGATCCGGCGACGTGCAGGTACACCTGCGTCGTCGCGAGCTTCGCGTGCCCGAGAAGGTGCTGGACGGTACGAACGTCCGTGCCGCTCTCGAGCAGGTGCGTTGCGAACGAGTGCCGGAACGTGTGGCACGTCACGCGGCGCTCCATGCCGGTGCGGCGTGCGGCTTCTCGGACGGCTTTCTGGACGGCTGACGCGTCGAGGTGGTGTCGGTGGATCAGACCCGTCCGCGGGTCGGCCGAGAGGCGCGACGCCGGGAAGAGGAACTGCCACCCGAGCCCGCGCGCCGCGCCCGGGTTCTTGCGCGCGTACGCGTGTGGAAGAGCCGCCTCGCCGCCTCCGTCCGCAACGTCACCCCGGTGGAGATGGCGGACGCGCTCGACCTGGTCCGCGAGCGAGACGGCGAGCGAGAGCGGCAACAGTGCCACGCGGTCACGGTCCCCCTTGCCGCTATGGACCGTGATCTGGCGCCGGTCGAGGTCGAGGTCCTTGACGCGCAGCGCGAGCGCCTCGGCGAGCCGTAGTCCGGACCCGTAGAGGATGCGCACGACGAGCGCATTGCGGCCGCGCAGGTGCGTGAGCACGCGTCCGACCTCGCCCGGCGAGAGGACCGACGGCAACCGGGGCGGCTTGCGGACGCGTGTCAGCCCGGCCATCACATCGAGCGGCCGTCCGAGGACTGGGCCGTAAAGGAACAGCAGTGCCGAGAGCGCCTGCGTCTGCGTGGAGGCCGCGACATCGCGCTCGTTGGCGAGGTGGTTGAGGAACGCCTCGACGTCAGCCTCGGCGAGGTCGGCCGGGTGAACGAAGGCGCCAGCACGGGCGGCGTGGAAGCGGACGAAGCGCGTGATCCACCCGAGGTAGGTCTGCTCGGTCCGGTAGCTCATGTGGCGCAGGCGGACAGTCTGTCGGACGTCGTCGAGGAGGGCGGACACGGCGTACCGGGTGGGTGCGCCGTGAGAGACTCCGCCGCTTTACGGGTGTAACCCGCCCGTTATGCGGCGGGCGCAGAAAGGGCGAAGTGCGTCGCCTTGTTCGGGCCCGATTCCGCCCGTATTGTGGCGGATCCCGCCCGTTATGCGGCACGCCCGCCGCTCAAGTAGTAGTTAGCCCGCTTCCTTCCCATGTCTCGTGCTCGGAAGTGGGTCCTGGTCGGTACGGCGATCGCGACCGTCGCCGCTGCGGCCTACCTCGCTGCGGGCACCGTCCTCATCGGTCCCGCCCGGGCCGAAGTCGGTCCTCCGCCTCCCCGCTCAGGGGGACAGACGGTCGAGGTCCGAAGCCGCTCCGGCGCCCGACTCTCCGCGTGGGCGGTCCCGGGCCGCTGCCGCTGCGGCGTCGTGGTCGTCTTGCACGGCGTCCGGTCGAACCGGGGGGACGTGTCGAACCGGGTCGAACTCTTCCACGAGGCCGGGTACGGCGTGGTCGCCCCCGACCTCCAGGCCCACGGCGAAAGCGAAGGCGAGCACATCACCTTCGGCCACCTCGAGCGCCTAGACGCCGAGGCCGCCGTGGCGTTCGCCCGGTCACACTTCCCCGGCCAGCCCGTCGCTGTGGTCGGGGTCTCGCTGGGCGGGGCGGCGGCCACGCTCGCCGGCGGCGACCTCGGTGCCGATGCGGTGGTCCTCGAGGCGGTGTACCCCGATATCGAGTCGGCGACACGGAACCGGCTGAGGATCCGGGCCGGCGGGCTGGGAGCACGGCTGGCGCCGGTGCTCCTGGCCCAGCTCCCCCTGCGGACGGGGGTACGGCCGGCCGACCTCCGGCCGGTCGACGCGGTCGGCACCTTGGGGGCACCTGTTCTTGTCGTGGCGGGCACGCGGGACCAGCACACGACGCCGGCCGACACGGAACGCCTGTACGCGGCGGCCCGGGCTCCCAAGGTGATCTGGTGGGTGGAGGGGGCAGCCCACGTGGACTTTCTGAACTACGCGCCGGAGCAGTACCGGGCGCGTGTTCTCGGCTTCCTGCGCGAGCGTCTCGCCCGGGCGCAGGCTAACCCGCCGCTGCACCGGACGGCCCAGACGGCGTCGTGATCGGCCTTACTCTCTGCCCGTGCCGCCGGTGAGCGGCCGTCTTGTAAGTTGAGGGCGAGGGCCATTTCGGTCCTCCGAGCCTGCTAGCCCGATGCCGTCTTGGTCCGTCGCGGAGGCGCTGAGACCGGATAACAGCGGGGGCGGCGTGGCCCGTCA
>DASWMO010000062.1:0-9153 GCA_036399715.1 Rubricoccaceae bacterium | reverse complement strand
GGCGGCGCCGGCATCGACGGGGCCGACATCGGGGAGGACCACGCCGGGAGTGCGGCGCCGGCCGGGTGCCCGTCCCCGGGCGGCGTGAAGGAGAGGCCGGGGAAGCCGGCGGGGTCGGGCGTAGACAACGGGTTCACAGGGCGAGAGGATCGACGGACTCCGCACGGCAAGAGGCGGGCCACCGCGTCCGGCATCGTCCGGTGGGCCCGTCGCCGCGTTCCGGCGCCTCTGATCGTCCGGAATGGAGCGTTTCCTACCCATTCGCGGCACCATTGGTAACCGCGCGGCGCGGCAGTCCGGCTCCTTCACGCCGCGCCCGTGCCAGGTCTGTAAACGCCGCGAGGCCGGCCCCACACGGAGCCGGCCTCGCGGTCGATGCGACGGCGAGCCGCGGGGCTAGACCGTCGTCGCGCCGAGGGCGCGGTACGCGGCCACGCGCTCCGGCTCGACGCAGATGCGGTTGACCGTCCCCGGGCGCCGGATAGACGGGCGGCTCATCGCGGTCTTACCAGAGGGGCAGCCGCCGTTGCCGGTCGGCAGCGCCGGCGCCGCGACCGTCGGGCGGATGGGCTGGACCACCGTCGCGGTCGTCGAGTTGGTGATGGGCGCGAAGGACACCTCGACCACCTGGTCCTCGAAGTCCGGCGTCGTACCGTAGTCGTAGAGGTCGCGGTAGCCGTCGGGCTGGTTGCGCGTGGACTCCAGCGCGGCCGGGAGGTAGCCGCTCACGAGTCGGTCCTGCCAGCCGGCACCGTTGTAGCCGCGCTCCTTCGTCAGGCGGAGGCTCGTCGCGGGCGTCGTGCCCGTCAGCCAGGACGTGTTGTGGATGTCCTCCCAGCCGATGCGCCACGTCTCGTTGGTCCCCTGCCGGCGCTCGATCATCGCCCAGGGGCTCTCGCGGAGGTTCGCAAGGTCCTCGACGTCGACGTCGAGCGCTTTGTGGATGTAGTCGAAGTCGTCGAGGTAGTTCGTCACGTTCGACCTGTTCGCCCGGCCGGCGTTGTTGAACGCGTCGACATAGTTCTCGCGGGCGGTTGCGTTCCAGGACTGTGCGCCGGACGGGCGCATCGAGCAGTTCTGGTCCACGCCGATAAAGAAGTTGAGCTGCGTCCCGGGCATCACCTCGAGGTCGAACGACGAGGCCGCGCCGTTGCGGGTGTTGCCGGGCTCGAACATCATCTCGGGCATGGGCTGGTTCGCCGGGAGCGTGTTCTGGAGGTAGCGCTGGACGAAGATCGCCGAGCAGTAGCCCGCGTTGGACATCAGGAACTGCGCCGTCAGGCGACGCGGACGCGCGTCCGCCGGGTCCGGGTTGAACGGGATCTCCTGGCGGTCGTCGCCGATAAAGTGCGAGCTCGGCGCGAAGTAGCGCCCGGCGACGTAGCGCCCGACGTACCGCTCACCCTGCCACGTCCCGCCGTAGTACCCGCGGGACTGGATCGCGATGGTCGTTCCGCCGACCATGTTGGCCGTGACACGGTACTCGCCGCCGAGGTACGACCCGCGAAGGCCGTTCGCGGCGTTGTTGACGGCCGCAACGCCGGCGAGCGGGGACGCGGCCTCGTAGATCATCGCGTAGGCGACGTTGTAACCGGCCCGCGCGATCTGCGTCGCGATGACGTCGTTCTCGTAGGCGGCCTGCTGGACCGTCGCGCGGCCCTGAACGCCGTTCGCCTGCACGAGCGTCTGGACGCTCGATGCGCCGATGGCGGCGATGATGAAGAGTAGGGCTTTTCCCATGGGAGTCGGTGGTGAGACGGGCGCGGGCGCGACCGGAGGAACAGGGCCGGGATGTCCGGCGGGAAGCGGCCTCGGGGCCGCGCGTCAGGTCAGAAGGGGCGAATGCCGACGGTCGTGCCCCAGTGGAGCTCGTGGAGTTCGCGGTGCTCGTTGTCGTACGGCGGCACGAAGGAGAGCCGGATGCGCAGGAAGTCGGTTCGCGCGAGGTCCGTCGTCGGCTGCCCGTCGCGGTCGTGGGGCGCGATGACGAACTGCGAGAGCGTGCCCGGCCCGCCGCCGGCCCGCACCCACCCACTGGAGGTCGGTGTGACGGAGTCCGTCGTGACCGGGACCGTCTGCTCGTCGCGCTCGACGCCGAACAGCGGGACCGGCGACGGCTCGTTGTCGACCCTGACCGTGCCGCGGGACACGAGACGGTAGCGGATAAAGACGCGGTATGTCGTCGTGACGCCCGAGACGGTCCGCAGGCTGTCGCGGTGGAACTGAAAGGCCGTCGTCATGCCGCGGGTGAGGCCGCTCGTGCTCTGGGTCGGCATCACGAACGCCGTCTGGCCGCTGCCGTAGTTCTCGCCGATCTGCGTGAGATCCTCCTGGAGCCAGTCGGTAAAGCTCTGGACCTGCGAGCGGCTCGAGTAGTGCGCCGTCTGCTCGATGGCGACCTGCGACGAGTCCGTCCGGGCGACGATCCCGAGCAGCAGCACGCTGCTGGCGACGAGGAGCGCGCTGAGGTTGTCGAGGAGAAACTGCATGTGCGGGAGGCAAGAAGGGAGGAGCGGCCGGGGCGCGGGCGGGTGGGTGCCCGCCCGGCGTCAGTCCGTCGGGCCGTTGTAGCCGGCCGGGAGCGTGCCCGTCGCGCGCTGGTAGTCGCGCGCGGCCTTGCGCTCGTCGTAGCTGATCACGCGCTCGAGCGTCGCGAGCGGCACGGAGCGGTCGCGGCGCGTCGACACGCTCTCGTCGAGGTAGACGTAGACGCGGACGCGCTTGTGAGGCGTCGGCAGGGCGGACTCGACCTGGAAGTCCTCGTCGAGCACGTACTCGACGTCGATGGACACGTCGAGGCCGATGTAGCGCTTGATCTCAGTCGTGCCAGACCACTGCGAGCGGAGCTGGAACGGGACGTACTGCCGCGTGATGCCCGAGAAGTCGTCGAGGTCGTCGCACGAGGTCGTGTTCCAGAGCGCGTCGAGGTCGCAGGTGGTCCCCCCGAACGTCGTCCACGACGAGAACTCGGCGCCGGTCCGCACGGGGAGGAACTTGTTGCCCGCCGTGATGCCAGCCGGCGTCGAGCGCTGATCGAACGGCCGCTCCTCGGCCGTCTCCATCACCTGGAGCGCGATGGCCGACGCAGTCATCTCGAACTCGTCGTAGACCTGCCGCTCGTACGTCCCGCGGGACGAGTCCTTGACGTTGAGCGAGAGCAGGGCCGCGATCGAGAGCGCGAGCAGGGCGAGGAGCGTCTGAGGCATGGCTGGAAGCGGGGTTCGGGACGGTACATGCACGGACCGGCCCGCGGATCTCACGTCGGGATCGGCCGCTCGCTTTGGCACGGCGCCGTACCCTCGGCCCCGGCCATTCCGTCTCACGCCGTCTCACGCGGCGGGCGGCGGGTCGGCATCGTCCGTTTCGACCCACGTCGGCGTTCCGTTTCGACCCCGCGTTCCGTTTCGCGCCCCTCCGAAGCACCCGGACCGCGTCGCGAAGGACCCGGACAGCATCCCGGAGCATCCGGAGCGTGCCCTGAAGGACCCGGAACGGCTCCCGAAGGACCCGGAGAGCACCGCGAAGGACCCGGAGACCATCGCGAAGCCTCCGGACACCATCGCGAAGGGCCCGGAGCGTGTCCCGGAGGAATCGGAGCGCGCCCCGGAGCGCCCGGTCAGTGCTCGCCGGCCGTCACGCGCATCATCTCCTCGATGGACACCTCGCCTCGGCTGACGAGCACGCGCGCGCTCGCAGCGAGCGTGAGCATGCCCTCGCCTTCGGCGATCTCGCGGATGCGGTCCTCGTTGATCTCGCCGCCGGCCTCCACGATGGCCTGCCGGACGGCCGGCGAGAAGTAGAGTGCCTCGGCGCAGGCGCGGCGGCCCTTGTAGCCGCGGCCCTTGCAGTTCGGGCAGGACCCGCCGCGTGTGGCCGCGTAGAAGACCGTCGTGCGGATCTGTTCCTCGGTAAAGCCCAGCTCGCGCAGCAGGACGAGGTCCGGCGTCGGATCGGGCCGCTTGCACGTGTCGCAGAGCGTCCGGATGAGGCGCTGCGCGACGACGAGGTTGATCGCGTAGGCGATCAGGAAGGGCTCCAGGCCCATCTTGTAGAGCCGGGACACCGCCGAAGGCGCATCGTTGGTGTGAAGCGTCGAGAACGTGAGGTGGCCCGTGTTGGCGAGCTTGATCGCGAGCTCGGCCGTGTCCTTGTCGCGCATCTCGCCGACCATCACGATGTCGGGGTCGTGACGGAGGATGGCCCGAAGCGCGCCTTCGAGCGAGAGCTTGTGCGAGAGCTTGATCTGGCGGACGCCCGGGATGATGTACTCGACTGGGTCCTCGACCGTGAGGACGTTCACCTCGGGCGTGACGACGTTCGAGAGCGCCGCGACGAGCGTGGTCGACTTGCCCGAGCCCGTCGGGCCCGTCAGGATGACCATGCCGTGCGGCTGCCGGATCGCCTTCTGAAACTTCTCCATGGCCCCTTCGAGCAGGCCGAGCTTGGCGAGGTCCGTGACCACCTTGCGGTCGTCGAGGATTCGGATGACGACCGACTCCGACCGCACTTCGGGGTCGGCATTCGCGATCGGGAGGATCGAGACGCGGTAGCGGATCAGCGTCCCGTCGACCTTGCGCTGGATGAAGCCGTCCTGCGCCATGTCGCGCTCGAAGCGGTCCACGTTGAGTGCCGAGTCCTTGAAGACGGCCAGGAGCGCCTCGGGCGAGCCTTTGTCTTCGAGGTGCCACCGCGCGAGGCGACCGTCGACGCGGAAGTGGATTTCGGTCTGCTTGTGGGCGTTGGGCCACACGTGGATGTCACTCGCGCCGAGGCGGACGCCCTCGACGAGGACGGCCTCGACGAGGTTGAGCAGGCTCGACGACGCGATCTCGGCCTCGAGCGCGTCCTCGTCCACGAGGTTCTTCTTCTGCCCGGACTCGAACGAGACGCCGAGGTCGAAGTCCGGCCCGATGTCGGCGGACATGCGCTCGAGAAACTCGTTCTTGCGCGGGAAGGCCTCGGTGATGACCCGCTGCACGACCGGCCCGGGCGCGTAGCACAGCTCGAAGCGCTCGAGTTCGAGCGCGTTGACGACCTTCTGCAGCTCGGGCCGCATCGGGTCTTCGGTGATGAAGACGAGCTTGAGGATGCCCGACGGCTGGTCCTGCGCGTAGGCGTAGGGCACGGCTTCGAGCTCGACGAGGCGCTTGCCGAGCTCGGTGTCGAACGACTCGATGACGGTCTTGGCGAACTCGGCCTCGGGCTCGCGGTCCTTGACGGGCGCGAGGCGGAAGGCGTAGGTCGCGGCCGCCTGCTCGAAGACCTTGTCGCGGTCCACGTGCGGGACGGCTGCGAGGGCGCGCCAGAGCGGCTCGCGCGGGTCCGTCCGCGCCTTCTCGGCCTCGACGACCTGCTCCGCCTGGACGATGCCGCGCCGCAGGAGCGCCTGCACGACGCGGTCCTGGATGTTGGCATAGGCCTGCGCCTGGGCGACGGGTGGGGGCGCCCCGCCGCCGGGGGCGGTCGGCGTGGCGGTCCCGATCGGGCGGGCGAGAGCGGTAGACAGCATCGACATGGCGACGGCGGTGCGGGAGTCCGGCGCGTGGCCGGGCGGGGACGGGAAGGCCTCAGTCGGCCGGGCAGGTCGGGGCCCCGCGGGCGGGCCCGACCGGGGGACTAGCGGCCCGTGCCCATGATGTCGTTGGCGCTCGGGCGGATCATGGCCGTCTCAGCGGAGAGGACGGTCAGGAAGGCCACCATGAGGCCGATAAAGAGCCCGACGAACGTCTGGATGGTCTCGACGGCGACCTTGAGCTTCAGGGTCGTCTCGCGTTCGTAGTAGTCCGCCATCTGCTGCGCGGACTTGCGGACGGCGCCCGTCTCGGCACCGGTCCGGAAGCGGGACAGCGTCATCGCCGTGAAGACGCCCGAGGCATCCATGGCGCGCACGAGGTCCGCGCCCTGGCCCATCATCATCGGGATCGTGATCGTCTTGATCTGGTGCTCCATGTAGGCGTTGCCGCACGCCTCGGCCGAAACCTTAATGACCTCGAGGTTCTCGCCCGAGCCCGAGTACAGGATCGCGAAGACGCGCGCGAAGACCTCGATGTTGAGCTTGTGCAGGAGCGCGCCGATGACCGGGATCCGGATCATGTACTTGGCCATCATAAACTGGCCCTTCGGCGTCCGGAAGTACGCGAAGAGGCCGGCCCCGATGAGGACGAAGCCGACGCCCATCCAGCCCATCCAGCGGTCCAGGAAGGCGGACATCTGGAGCGAGAACGTCGTCAGCGGCGGCAGCGTGATGCCCTCGAAGGTCGCGAAGAGGCCGGCCGTCGCGGGGACGATGTACCAGACGTACCAGATGAACACCCCGAGCGTGGCGATGATGGTCACGGCGGGCATGATGAGCGCGCTCTTGACCGACTTGCGGAACTCATCCTTGCGCTCGAGAAAGCGCGCTGTCGCCTCGTAGATCTCGGCCATGTTGCCAGACTGCGAGGCGACGCCGAGCATGTAGGCCGTGAACATGCCGAGCTTGTCGGCGTGCTTCATGAAGGCCTGCTTGGCCTCCATGCCGCCCTTGAGGTCCGAGTTGATGTCCCTGAGGACGTGCTTCAGCGCCGGCGACGAGATGTCGGACATCAGGAGGTTCATGACCTCCGAGAACGGCATCTTCTCCATCAGCAGGTTCGACGCGAGGCGCACGAACATGATGACGTCGCCCGTGGGCGGCTTGCGCTGGAAGTTGAGGAGGTTCTTCTGGATCGAGAGGACCTCGAGGCCCATGCGCTCCAGCGCCGTCCGGATCTCGTCGGCCGCGTACGCCTTCTGCTCGCCCTTGACGACCTTGCCGGTCGGGTGCTTGACCTTGTACTTGAAGAGCATCCGCTCTTCGAGGTCGCGCACGGTGAACGTGTGCTGCTTGGCGAGCGTGGTGACCTTCTGCTGGGCGGTGCGCTTGTTGGGAGCGTAGACCGTCCCCTGGACGGACTGGCCGCCGGAAGCGAGGCCGGTAAATCGGAACTCAGCCATTCGGGGTCGCGGAGGGGGCGGCCGGGGCCGCGGGTGGGGGTGCGAGGTATCGCCGGGCGGAGGGGGTTTGTAAACCCGGGGCGTCTCTTTCCGAGACGCACGCCGTCGGGGCCGACTGGCCGAGGTAGCGGTCGAAGCCAGCGGCGAGGCGGGCGCGGCCTTCGGCGGCGGCGCAGTAGTCCGCCAGCGCGGCATCGAGGTCGCCACGCTGGCGGGCCAGATCGCCTCGCAGGCGGAGGAACAGCCACGGGTTGCGCTCGAGCGCGAGGCCCCAGCGGACGAGCCGCTCGGCGGCGGCGGGATCGGTGCGCATCCACGTCCGGCCCCAGCCCTCGATCTCTTTGGCTGGGGCGTACGTCGGGACGGCCAGCACGAGGCGCGCGCGCGCCGAGCCCGGCGCGGGCGTGCCCGGAGCCCACACGGCCCGCAGCACGACGAGGTGAACCGCAAACACGGCGAGGCCGAGCAGGGCCACGGCCGTCAGCGTGCGGCGCCCACCCGTCCACCCGTGGACCAGGCCGACCGCCACGCGGTCACGGGGGGCGGCCAGCACGAGCGCGGCGGCGCACAGCCCGATCACGGTCGGGCCGGTGTGGCTCGTTACACCGTCGAAGACCGACACCGTGGCGAGGGCGAGCAGGTACGCCGCGGCTCCGGCTGGGCCGTCGCGGCGAATCTGCACCGCGCGTGCCAGGACCATCGCAGCGAGGGCCGCGAACGGCAGCGCGCCCAGCACACCCCATTCCACGAGTGCCTGCAGACCCACGTTGTGAACGTGCATGTGGCCCATCGGGGCCATCAGCGAGACCGTCGCCCCCGGCCCGCGGCCGAGCCACGGCCGCCCCAGCCACGCCTCGACGGCCGTGGCCCAGAGCGACGTCCGGCCCGCTGTAAAGCCGGCCACGCCCGGCGCGAAGCGGGGGACGCCGGGCATAAAGCGCCACAGGCCTGCGTACGGAACGTCGATAAAGAGCGCGAGCGAGAGCGCAGCGCCCAGCCCGGCGCACAGCGCGAGCACACCCGCTACGGGCCACCTCCGGCCCTGCGCGACGCGGACGAGCAGCGCCGAGGCGAGCACCGCCCCGGCGAGCGCCCCGCGGGAGCCACCCCACCACAGCGCGGCCCAGCCAAGGGTGCAGACCGCCGCAGCGAGGAGCCCAGGCCGCCACGCCGGCGCAGTCCGGACCAGTGCCTGCGCCCCGAATGTCGCCCCGACGAGACCGTAGATGCTCGCCAGACGGATGTTGCCCACGAGCGGCACCGCGCCGCCCCAGCTCTGCGAGGCCTCAACGTCTGGCAGGCCGAACCATGCCCACACGACGAGCACAGCCGTCACGACGAAACCAGCAACGGCGCCGTGCTCGGCGGCCGCAGTGCGGCCATGCCGCGCCTCGGCCCAGACGACCGTCGCAAACGCGAGGTGGACCAGCCACGAGGTTGTCCGCACGACCGCGGGTGCAACGTCGATCGCGGCCACGGTTGCGGCGACCATCGCAGCCACCCACGCGGCGACGAGTACCGCCAAGACGCGCGACGCCGGCCGGGGCAGCGCGTCGCGGCCGCTCGCCCACACGAGCACCGTCATCGCCTCCATCACGCCGACGACGGCCATCTCCACCGACCCCACCCCGTCCAGGTTGACCACTCCTCCGAGCAGCGACGGCGCAAGCGCGACAGTGGCCAGCGTCGCGCCGACGAGCCATGGGACAGGCGTCTCGCAGGAGACGACCGCACGCATGGTCGAGAAGGAGCGCGCGGCGGAACCAGTACCGGTCATGGACGGCAACGCTGGAGACGGTGAGGGCGGACCTGTGACCGCGCCCGTGTGTGGAGCCGGAGGTATCGGCCTGGCGGTGCAAGAGTCAAACTGCTGGCGGTCCTAGAAACGAGATGCCCCACCGACCTTAAGGTCGGCGGGGCTTCGGTGCGGAGACTCGGTTTGGCGCTACGGGCAGGTCGCGACGTTCGTCAGCGTCGTCGCGATCTGGTTCGGGCCCGTGCCCGTCACGACCGCCTGAACCTGATTGTCCTGCGTCCCGTTGCAGCCGGTGATCGTCACGCCCGTCGCCGTGACCGCCGACATCTTGTAGCCCGAGTTCGTGCCGCCGGTCGACGTCGACGCGTTCAGGTTCGTGTACACGCCGTTGATGCCCGTGCCGCTCATCGCGTAGCCGAGCT
>DASWMO010000061.1:0-5706 GCA_036399715.1 Rubricoccaceae bacterium | reverse complement strand
GTAGGCTGCCTCGAACGCCGCACCGACATCGTTGGCTGAGACGGACGCGGGCAAGGCGACGTGGGTCGTGCCCCCGATGCCGCGCGTCCACGGCCCGCTCGCGGGCACGAAGTGGACGGCCACGTCGGGCCCGAGCGTCTGCCCGACTTCGGCGAGGTGCTGGTGCCCCAGTGCTTTGTAGGCGCGGACGTTGCCGTCGCGCGTCGGGAAGTGCGTCGCGGCGGAAGGTTTCGCGCCCGAGCCCGAGGCGCCGGTGAGGGCCGTCACGTGCGCCTCGAACGAGCCGAGGAGGCTGACGAGCGGCCACAGCGCGAGCGAGATCCCGGTCGCGAAACAGCCCGGGTTGGCGACGAGCCGCGCGCCGGGCAGGCGCTCGGTGAAGACGTCGGTGAGGCCGTAGACGGCCCCGGCGAGGGCGTAGGGCGCGGGGTGCTCGAACCCGTACCACGCCGGGTACCCCGCCGCATCTGCGAGGCGGTGGTCGGCCGAGAGGTCGACGATCAGGCCGTCGAAGCCGGCCGCGCGCAGCGACGCGACCGTACGGGCGCCGGCCCCGTGCTCGGCGCAGACGAAGGCGGCGTCGAATGTGTCGGCGTCGAGGTCGGCGGGAGCGGCGAACGCGAGGTCGGTCACGCCGCGCAGGCTCGGATGGGCCGTGGCGACGGGCTGGCCGGCGAAGGCACGGCTCGTGACAGCCATGATCCGGGCGTGCGGGTGCGCGAGCAGCAGGCGCACGAGTTCACCACCGACGAGGCCGGCGCCGTGGAGGATCGCGACGCGAATCGGGGATTCGGTCATGGGGTCGTGAGGGCCGCGTCGAGGCCGAAGCCGTCGCCCGCGGGCGTGTCGAAGCGGGCCACTCGGGCGGCGACGATCGCTACGAGGCGGTCGGGCTCCGAGCGCGCGTTGACGGCCGCGACGCCAAGCGTGTTCTGGACGTAGCGCCGGCCGACCTCGGTGTCCGTCGCCGGCCCGACGACGGCGGCGAGGCCCGAGCGGTAGCGCGTGCGGAAGAGCTGGTCCGCGGCCCACGCGCCCGCGAGGTCGGTTGCGGCGAGCACGTGCGCGGCCGTGAGGCGCTGCAACTCCATGTCTTGCAGGATGTCGTCGACGCCGTAGGGCCCGATGATGCCGTCGCCGAGTTCGAGCACGAGCACGTCCGGCGCCGCGACGGTGTTGAGATGCTGCACGAGGCCTTTCGCGACCGGGACCATGTCGCGGCCGGTCGATGCGACGACACCGGCCTCGGTGAACGTCGCGACGGCGACGGCGCCCTGCGCCTCCATCGCGCGCACGTCGCGCATGAGCGACGCGCCCGTCAGCTTGGCGGCCGCGACGCGCAGGCCGCGGGCGGTCAGGCCGGCGACGAGCGCGGCCGCGGCGAACGTCTTGCCTGTGTTCATCGCCGTGCCCGAAACCATCACGAGCGGGGCCGACACGGCGAGGTGCTCGGCGAGGTCGATCGCATGGTCCTGGATACGCGCATGCCGCGCGGGTGCGCCCGTGAGGACCGCCCCGAGGA
Source organism: Rubricoccaceae bacterium (assembly GCA_036399715.1). Classification (GTDB taxonomy): domain Bacteria; phylum Bacteroidota; class Rhodothermia; order Rhodothermales; family Rubricoccaceae; genus DASVSE01. Next base: position 4,184 of record DASWMO010000061.1, on the reverse strand, counting down.
CCTCGACGCGGAGGGCGACGCCGAGGTCCGGGTGCTCGCCCGTCGCGCGGCCGAGGATGCCGCCCATGTTGAGCACGTTGAGCGTGTCGCCGGGCGCGATCTGGCGCGGGATGCGCCCCGAGAAGCCTTTGAGGGCCTGGCGCTCGCCGAGCGCCCCGAGCAGCACGTCGCCCGCGACGATCGTCCGGAAGTCGCCGTCGGCGCCCTCGATCTGGTTGTAGACCTCGCGCGTGTCGAGCGCGCGCACGGCGAGGCAATAGCCCTCCTCGGCGACGATGTACGGCGACACGTCGACGCTGTGCGGGAGCCCGCACGGGCCGGTGCTGGACGCGACGTGGGTGGCGGTGACGGTCACTGGAGGTTGGGAAGAAGGGGGGAGGCGGCGCGCGCCGCGAGCAGCGCCTGGACGCCGTGAATGCGGGTGAAGCCCTCGGCGTCGCGGCCGTCCCACAGCGTCGCGCCCTCGCCGTAGGTCGCCACGCCGGCGTCGAAGAGCGAGTGCGGGCTGGCCGCCCCGAGCACGCGGAGGGCGCCCTTGAAGAACTCGACCGCCGCCGTGCCCGTCACGCGGGCCTGTGACGACGCGAGGAACGCCTCGATGTCGCGCCCGAGTGGGTCGAAAAACTGGCCCTCGTGGACGAGCGCGCCGTACGTCTCGGCCAAGCCGGCCTTGGCGGCGAGCTGGGCGCGCGTGAGGACGAGCTTTTCCAGCTCGCGGTGCGCGGCGATGAGCGTCAGTGCGGCCGGCGCCTCGAACGCGACGCGGCCCTTGATGCCTAGAATCGTGTCGCCGACGTGGACGCCGCGGCCGACGCCGTGCGCCTCGCCGAGGGCCGTCAGCGCTTCGGTGAGCGCGACTGGCGCGAGCGTGTCGCCGTCGAGTGCAACGGGCCGGCCGGCCTCGAAGCCAATCCGGATTCGCAGCGGCGTTTCGGGCGCGTCGGCCGGGGCGACGGTGTGCGGCCACGCCGCCTCGGGCAGGATGCCATCGGTCGCGTGCGTCTCGCGCCCGCCGATAGTCGTGCCCCACAGGCCGCGGTTGACCGAGTACGCCGCGGTCGCGCCAGACACGGCGACGCCGCGCTCGGCGAGGTACGCGGCCGACGCCTCGCGGGAGAGGTTCAACTGACGGATCGGGGCGAGCACCTCGACCGATCCGAGGCGTGTCTCGGCGAGGAGTCGCAGCGCGCTGTCGAAGCGGACCTGGTCGTTGCCCGCGCCCGTCGAGCCGTGCGCGAGGCGCGTCGCCCCGAGCCGCGCGGCGACGTCAACCAGGGCCGCCGCCTGCACGACGCGCTCGGGCCCGACGCAGAGCGGGTACACGCCGCCGCGGAGCACGTTGCCCTGGACGAGAAACTGCAGCACGCGCTCGAACAGCTCCGCCCGGGCGTCGACGGTCGTGTGACTCGCCGCGCCGAGCGCGTGCGCCCGCGCCTCGACGGCCGCGAGTTCGGCATCGGTAAACCCGCCCGTGTTCACGGTGACAGTGTGGACCGGCGTGCCGGCCGTCTCGCGCAGGTACGGGACGCAGAACGACGTGTCGAGGCCGCCCGAGAAGGCGAGGACGACGGGGGAGTCGGTGGACATGAGGCAGGGGGAAAACGAAAAACGCCGGCTCCCGGTCGGGAGTCGGCGCGGCATCGTGCAGACGGGGTGCGCGGGGACGCGACTACGCTGCGGCGAGGGACGAACCATACCCGAACGGGACACGGAGCGACGGGAGTCGTCGCTCGCGTCGGCAGGTCGGTCGGGTCTGGAGGTCCAGGCTCATGGCACAAGGATAGGGCGTGCCGGGCTGGGCCGCCACACAGCGCGACTTTTTCGACCGGCCCGCCAAGTTTCGGGAGCGCTTCCAGTGCCCAATGCGACCCTCTGGAGGCGTTGTGAAGAAAGCTAGAGACCTTAAGTCCAAGCTCCACTTCGTCCTCGCCGCCCACCTGAAGACGCCTCGGAGCAGCGCCATCGACAGTCGGGTCGCCGGCCTGAGAGGATCTGGGGCTCCCGGGCGGTTGCTGCGTAGCAGCTCGCCGGATGCGCGCACTGGGTGCGCGAGCCCCGTGCACGCCCTGCACGGGCGCGACGGGAGATCGCCGAAAATTGGGCTCCACAGCTCAATATGGAGCTTTTTCCTAGGTGGCACTGCTCTTGCAGACGCCTCGCCGATCCGCCTGACGGTCAGGCTCCTCCCACATTCCCGCTTCCCATGTCCATGGCTACCCGGACCGGCCGCGCCCTCCGCGCGCTCCGCCTCCCCATCACCCTCGTGGCTCTGCTCGTCGTCGTTCCGTCTGCGCTCGCGCAGGGCGGCGGCGAGATCCGCGCCGAGGGTCCCATCGCGGCCCTCACCGACTCGTCGCTGACGGTCGGCCTCCGCACGTTCGCGGTCACGGCCGCGACGCGCGTCACCGACGACGACCACCAACCGATCCTGTTCTCCGCCCTCACAGTCGGCACTGACGTCGAGGTCGAGGGCCGGCTCCTCCTCGGCGGCCGCGCGCTTGCGCTCACGATCGAAGTCGAGGACGGCCCCGGCGACGACCACCCGCACGGCCTCCGCGCCGAGGGCCTCGTCCTCGCCCGCACCGACTCGTCGCTGGCCGTCGGCGGCCTCACGTTCGCCGTCACGCCGGCGACGCGTGTCCGCGGCCACGGCACCGTGACCTACGCCGACGTCCAGGTCGGCACGAGCGTCGAGGTCCGGGGCTCCCGGACAGCCGCCGGCGCGCTCGTCGCCGACGAGATCCGGATCGAGAACCGCCCCGGCAGCCCCGGAAGCCCGGGCGGCGGCCACGGCGGAACCCACGGCGGCCTCCGCGTCGAGGGCCTCATTCAGACCGTCTCGGCGGACTCGCTGACGGTCCGCAACCGGACGTTCGCGCTCACCGACTCGACGGTCATCGTCGGCGACGGCCGGCAGCCGTTCCCCGCCGAGTCGCTCGCCGTCGGGCTGCGCGTCGAGGTCTCGGGCCAGCTGCTCGCCGACGGCACGCTCGTCGCGCGCATGGTCGAGGTTGAGGACGGTGATCACCACAACGACCTCCGCCTGCGCGGCGCCATCGAAGTGCTCACCGCGACCGGTCTGACGGTCTCTGGCCGCGCGGTCGCCGTGACGGCCCAGACGGCCGTCTATGGCGCCGACCGCCAGCCGATTGCTTTCTCGGCGCTCGTCGTCGGCCAGATGGTGGAGATCCACGCAACCGTCGGGACAGCCGGCGCGCTCACGGCGACGCGCATCACGGTCGAGGCCCACGGCACGTTCGAGCAGGAGGTCCGCGTCCGTGCTGCGCTCGACGCGACTGGCGACAGCCTCGCCGTCGTCCTCGGGCGGCCGTTCGCCGTCCGGCGCTTTACGCGCATTCTCGGCCTCAACCGCGCCCCCGTTGCCCTGGCGAGCCTGCCCGTCGGCGGCCTCGTCGAGGTCCGCGCCCGCCGCGACGCCGACGGCCAACTGGTCGCGTTCCTCATCGCGGCTCAGTCCGGCGACGCTGCGACGGTGTCGCTCACGGCCGACGTGACGGACGTCTCGGCCGACTCGGTGAGCGTCCTCGGGGTGCCCTTCGCGGCCGCCGGCGCCGTCGTGACCACGCGCACGGGTGCCCCGGCAACGCTCGCCGACGTGGCCGTCGGCCAGACGGTCCGCCTCACGGGCACGGCGGCTGCCGCGGGCTTCACCGCGACGCGCATCGAGATCCGCCGCGCCGCGCAGGCGATGGGCCGCGTGGCATCCGCACAGGGCGGCCAGATCACGCTCGCCGGCGTCGCCGTCGCGACGTCGACCGAGACGCTCTTCGTGATGGAGGACGGCACGGCGACGACGGCCGCAGCGGCCTCGGCCGGCGCGGACCTGCTCGTCTCTGGAACGGTCACGGCAACGGGCACGCTGGACGCCTCGCAGGTCGTCGTCCTGACGGCCTCACGGACGACGGCGGCCGGCGACGCGCCGGCGGCGGTCGCCCTCGCGAGCGTCTTCCCGAACCCGACGTCGGGCGCGGCGACGCTCCGCTACTCCGTCGCGACGTCCGCTGACGTCCGCGTGAGCGTCGTTGACGTGCTCGGCCGGACGGTCCTGACGGCGACGGACGGGCCTGCCTCGGCCGGCGACCACGAGGTCCGCCTCGACACGGCGGCGCTCCCGGCGGGCGTCTACGTCGTTCGCCTGAGCGTGGGCGGCCAGGCGACAGGCA
>DASWMO010000060.1:0-5242 GCA_036399715.1 Rubricoccaceae bacterium | reverse complement strand
GTCGCCGTGCTGGGCTGCGATGCCCTGCTTCTGCTCCTTGCTGATCATGAGGGAGATGGATGATCCTCGTCCGATCTACGATGCGGACGAAGACGGGGGCCGCGAAGTCGCGGCCGAAGGCTGGAAATGGCGCATCCGCTCCGGGACGCACCGCCGGCAACCTACCCTGCGAGGGCGTTTCGGGCCTCCGACTCGTCTTCACGCAGTTGCGAGACAAGGGCCTCGATACCTGCGAACCGCTGCTCGTCGCGAAGGCGCGCGACGAGGTCGACGGCAAGCGTCTGGCCGTAGAGGTCCCCCGCAAAGTCGAACAGGTGCACCTCGACCGTACGCCGGCCGGCCGTCTCGAACGTCGGGCGGACGCCCACGTTCATCATGCCGCCGTGCGTCTCGCCGCCGGGCAGGTGGGCGCGGACCGCGTAGACGCCCGTCTTGGGGACGAGCTTGGACGGGTTGGCGGGCTGGACGTTGGCCGTCGGGTAGCCGATGGTGCGGCCGCGCTGGTCGCCGCGGACGACCGGGCCAGAGATCCGGTAGGGTCGTCCCAGCAGGAGTGCGGCGCCGGCCGCGTCGCCGTCGTCGAGGAGGCGGCGGCGGATCTCGGACGACGAGATGGTCACTCCCCGCGCGGGCCCGTCGCCCGCGACGCCCTCGCCCGCCCCGTAAATCTGCTCAGGGATGACGTCGACCGTGAAGCCGCGCGCGGTCCCGATGCGCTCCAGCGTCGCGCGGTCGCCCTCGCGACCGCGGCCGAAGCGGTGGTCGTAGCCGACGACGATCTCGCGCATCCCGACCTGCCCGAGGAGCACGTCGGCGACGTAGGCCTCGGCCGAGAGCTGGCTCAGCGCACGCGAGAACGGAAGCACGACGAAGCGCTCGACGCCGAGCGCTTCGAGGCGGTCCGCGCGCTCTTCGAGCGTCGTTAGCAGCGGCACCGGCGCGCCCGTGATGACCTCGCGTGGGTGCGGGCTGAACGTCACGACGGTCGGCACGCCGCCGACGGCGCGGGCGCGCTCGACGAGGTACGCCACGATGGCCTGATGCCCCAGGTGGACGCCGTCGAACGTGCCCGTGGTGACCACGGAGCGGTCGTCGCGGGCCGGGTCCGTCTCGCGGATCACGCGGCCGAGGGTGCGGCGTCGCGCGCCTCCGCGTCGCGCGCCTCCGCGTCGCTCGCGGCCTCACGGACCTCGGCGTCGCGGGCGGTGCGGAGGGCGTCGAAGGCGTCGAGCGCGAACGCCTCGGCGGCCTGGAACGGCCCGATGGCCTCCCGGCGGAGCGCGACGAGGTGCGCCCCGACGCCGAGCGCCTCGCCGATGTCACGGGCGAGCGCACGGACGTACGTGCCCTTCGAGCACAGCATCCGGAGGTCGACGTCGTCGCCCCGGCGGGCCGTAAACGCCAGTTCGGAGACCGTCACGACGCGGCTCGGGACGTCGACCGTCTCGCCGCGGCGGGCCTTCTTGTACAGCCGCTCGCCGCCGACCTTGATCGCGGCGTAGATCGGCGGCGTCTGCGTGATGTCGCCTGTGAACTGCGGCAGAAGCGCGGCGAGGTCTGCATCGGTCACGCCCGAGGCGTCGCGCGTGGCGTCGACGGGCGTCTCGGCGTCGGCGCTCGGCGTCGTCTGACCGAGGCGCATCGTCGCCGTGTACACCTTCGGCAGACCCATGAAGCGGTCCTGCTCACGCGTCGCCTCGCGCCCGACGAGGACGACGAGCAGGCCCGTTGCCATGGGGTCGAGCGTGCCGGCATGGCCGACGCGCGTCTCGCCGGTCGCCCAGCGGATCTTCTTGACGACGCCGAACGACGACATGCCCTTGGGCTTGTCCACGAGCACGCCCGCCGGTCCGAGCGGGAGGACAAGCGCGTCGGCCGACGTGAGGATGCGGATGTCAGACACGTGGGCTCACGGGTTCGCCTCGGCGGGCAGGAGCGCTTCCAGGCGGTCGCACGCCCGGCTGATCGTGCCGGCCGGGGCACGGCGCAGAGCGACGGCTGCGATGGCGTCGCCGAGTGCGACCATTGCGCCCGGCAGCGACCCAGGGTTCGGGCTCCACGCGTGGGCGGTGAGCATCACCGGAGCAAACGAGGCGAAGTATATGGTCTCGCCGTCACCACGGATCGACAGCATGGCCGGGTCTGGGTCCGGCGGCTGCCGCGTCGTCCGCAGGGCGCGCGCCCACACGGCCGCGACGCGGGCAGCGAGCGCCGAATCGATTCGGACCTCGGCCCGCTCAACCTCCACGGCACGGGCGCGGGCCGGGCCCCACGACTCGACGCCCGACGTGTCCTGCCCGGCGTACCTCAGGCTCTGCTCAGGGCTGGCCGCGTAAGCGACGAAGCCGTTCTGCGTCTGGCACGTTCCCGAGACGCGCTCGGCAGAGAACGAGGGCAGCGTGACCATTCGGATTCCACGTATGCACGTCGCCGGGTCGCGATGAAACACCTCCCCGACGACCCCTTCGTACAGGCTACTTCCGAAGACGGCTGAGACGTCCGGCTGAAGCGTGTCATCCTGTGCCGCCGCAGGACGAGCGGCGAGCAGAAGCGTGGCAAGCAAGCCGATCTCCGCGCGCATCAGTAGTCCCCTGGCCCGGCCGGCGCGTCATCGATTTCGTCCGCCTCGGGCTCATCCGTGACGCCTCGGGCCTCGCGGTCGGCGCGGATCCGTGCGAAGAGGTCGTCCATCTGCGCCATGCGCTGCGGGCCCTCGTCGAGGAAAAACTTGATCTCCGGGATGCGCCGCACCTGGTGGCGGATGCGCGCCGCGAGCGCGACGCGCACGAGCGGCGCCTGGGCCGCGAGCCGGGCGAACGCCGCCTGCCGCGCCTCGTCGGTCGCGCCCATCACGGACACGTCGATGTACGCCGTCCCGAGGTCCGGCGTGATGCGGGCGCCGGTGACGGTCGTGAGCGACTGCGTGGCCTCGCCGAAGTCCTGCTGAAGCAGGTCCGCGACCTCGCGCTGGATCATGCGCGCGACGCGGTCGGTGCGAATGCTCATTGGGAAATGGGAAACGGGAAATGGGAAATGGCAGACCGGGGATCGGCACTTCTGCCATTCCCCGGCCTCCATGTCCCAGTACCCTTAAGCCGCAAGCGTACGCTTCTCCTCGGTGACCACGTAGGACTCGATCTGGTCGCCGACCTTGATGTCGTTGAAGTTGCGAATCGAGAGGCCGCACTCGTAGCCGGCCTGGACCGACGCGACGTCCTCCTTGAAGCGGCGCAGGGACTCGATCTGGCCGTTGTAGACCACGACGCCGTCGCGGACGAGGCGGACGCGGTCGTTGCGGCTCACCTTACCCTCGACGACATACGAGCCCGCGATGGTCCCGATCTTGGGTGCGCGGAAAACCTCGCGGACGTCCACGGTTGCCGTGACGGTCTCCTTCTGCTCGGGGCTGAGGAGCCCTTCGAGCGCGTCGCGGACCTCTCCGATGGCGTCGTAGATGACCGAGTAGAGGCGGATGTCGATGGCCTCACGCTCGGCGATCTGGCGCACACCCGTGACGGGCCGCACCTGGAACCCGACGATGATCGCGTCCGAGGCGGCGGCGAGCATCACGTCAGACTCGGTGATCGCACCGACGCCCGAGTGGACGATGTCGACGGCGACCTCGCCGTTGGAGAGCTTCAGCAGGGCGTCCGAGAGCGCCTCGACCGAGCCGCCGACGTCGGCCTTCACGACGAGGTTGAGGTTGGTGATCTCGCCCTCGGCCATGCGGCGCGAGAGGTCGTCGAGCGTCACGCGGCGGCGCTGCTGGAGCGTCTGCTGGCGGATGAGCGATTGCCGCCGCGAGGCGATCTCGCGGGCCTCGCGCTCGTCGGCGAGCACGTACAGCTTGTCGCCGACCTCGGGTGCGGCCGAGAGGCCGAGAATCTGGACCGGCGCCGACGGCCCGGCCGTCTCGACGCGCTGGTCGCGCTCGTTGAACATCGCGCGGACGCGGCCCGACGTGAGGCCGACGACGTACGCATCGCCCGGCTCCAGCGTCCCGTTCTGGACGAGGACCGTCGCGACGACACCGCGGCCCTTATCGAGGCGCGCCTCGACGACGGTCCCGACCGCCATGCGGTCCGGGTTGGCCTTGAGGTCGAGCAGGTCCGCTTCGAGCAACACCTTTTCGAGGAGCGAGTCGACGTTGTCGCCCGACTGCGCCGAGATGAGTTCGCACTGGACCGACCCGCCGTACTGCTCGACCTGCACACCCTGGTCCGAGAGCTGCGCCATGATCTTGTCCGGGTTCGCGGCCGGACGGTCCATCTTGTTGATGGCGATGATCATCGGCACCTCGGCGGCGCGCGAGTGGTTGATGGCCTCGATGGTCTGCGGCATCACCTGGTCGTCGGCGGCGACGACGACGATGACGAGGTCCGTGACCTGGGCGCCGCGGGCGCGCATGGCCGTGAACGCCTCGTGGCCCGGGGTGTCGAGGAACGTGACCGCGCGGCCCGAATCGGTCGTGACCTGGTAGGCGCCGATGTGCTGCGTGATGCCGCCGGCCTCGCCGGCGACGACGTTGGCCTTGCGGATGTAGTCCAGCAGCGACGTCTTGCCGTGGTCGACGTGGCCCATGATGGTCACGATCGGGGGGCGCGTGACGAGGTCTTCCTCGTCGTCAGGCGCGTCGAGGTCGTAGTCGTCCTCGGTCTCAGTCATGAACTCGACCTCGTAGCCGAACTCGTCGGCGAAGAGGACGATGGAGTCCGCGTCGAGGCGCTGGTTGATCGACACCATCATGCCGAGGCCGAAGCCCTTCGAGATGACGTCCGTGACGGGGACGTTCATCGCCTCGGCGAGGTCGCCGGTGGAGATGAACTCCATCACGCGCAGGATCTGCGACTGGTCGAGGTCGGCCTGGTCGCGGGCGGCGCGGTCGGCCGCGCGCTCGTCGCGGCGAGCGCGGCGGCGCTTCTGGCGCGTGCGGCCGGGGCCGGTCCCGAGCTTGCCGAGCGTCTCGGTGACGTTGGCCTCGACCTCCGTGCGGTCGACTTCGGTGCGGCGGGCGCCCTTCTTGGCCTTCTTGCCGCCAGCCTTGCGGGCCTCGCCGTCTTCGGGCGGGGGTGCCGGCGGTCCGCCGGCGACCTCGCCGGGCTTGGGGGCGCGGGCAGGGCGGGCGGCGCCCGGAGCGGCCGGCCGGCCGCCGTCGCGGGGCGGCGTCGCGCCGGAGCCCGGCTCGGGCGTCGTGGACTTGCGCTTGCGGCGGCCCGAGCCGTCGAGGTTCGACAGGTCGCTC
>DASWMO010000059.1:0-13338 GCA_036399715.1 Rubricoccaceae bacterium | reverse complement strand
CTGAGCCGCAGCAGGGAGGGCGACGAGGAGCGCGAGCGCGCCGAGGAGACGAAAGGTCATCGGGGAGTGAGTCGGGAGGAATCGAAAGGCCGCGGCCCGGCGGTAGCGGGTCACGACGGCTGAGCCGGATCGCCTAGAGGTCGCCGCCGGTCGGTGGCGGCGTCGAGGCGTCGGGCGCGCGGGCGCCGCCGGGGCCGACGGTCAGGCCGAGCGCGTCGAGGACGCGGTCCGTGAGGTCGTTGCGGGCGCGGGCGTAGAGGAAGACGTACTCGCCCGAGCGGTCAAAGATGAAGTCGTAGTCGCCGTCGGCAGCGACGGTCTCGATGGCGACGAGCAGGCGCTCCTGGACGGGCCGCAGGCGCGACTGCTGCTCGCGGAACAGCTCGCCCTCGGGGCCGAAGTAGCGGCGGCGGAGCGCGTCGACGGCCTGCCGGCGCGCCGCGATGTCGGCGAGGCCGCGCGTGCGCTCCTCGGCGGTGTAGAGCAGCTCGCGGGCGGCGTAGTCCGCCTGGAGCGTCTCGGCCTCGCGGCCGACGGCGTCGACCTCGGCCTGCCACTGCAAGGCGAGGCGGTCGATGTCCTGCTGGGCCGTGCGGTACTCGGGCATGAGCGCGAGAATGCGCTCCGAGTCCACGAAGGCGAGCTTCTGCTGGGCCGCGGCCGGCAAGGCGAGCGCGAGCGCGAAGGCGGCCACGGCCGCGAGTCGGAAGGTGTGCATCAGGATCCGCCGCCGAGGGTGAACTGGAAGTCCCACTTGGGCTGGCCCGTCTCGCTCTGGCCGAAGCCGGACGGGTCGAACGCGTCGAGCTGGCGGCCGAGCGTGAGGTCTACCAGGCCGACGATGGGCAGGAAGACGCGTGCGCCGAAGCCGGCCGAGCGGTAGAGCCGGGAGGGATCATAGTCCGCGAAGCTGTCCCACGTGTTGGCCGCATCGAGAAAGATGTACGGCGCGAACGTGAGCTGGGGCGACTGGAGCGCGAGCCACTGCACCTCCGCCTGGTACTTGTTCAGGATGCGCCCGCCGACGGGCTCGCCGCCCTGCCGCGGCCCGATGGACTGCAGCGGGTAGCCACGCATGTAGATGAGGTCCTTACCGAAGCCGTTGATGCCGCCGACGGCGCCGTTGGCCTCCAAGGCAGTCCCGCCGATGAGGTACCGCTGGAACTGGACGTCCTCGCCGGTCAGCGAGCCGATGTAGCCGAAGCGCGTGCGGACGCTCGCCGAGAGGCGTGGCCCGATGGGCGTGTACCAGGCGTTCGAGAGGTCCGCCTTGAGATACTGGATGAAGCCCGGAATCGGGGGCGCGATCGTCAGCGTGAGGCCGAGGTTGGAGCCGGCCGAGGGCAGCTGCGGGTTGTCGAGCGCGTTGCGCGTGAGCGACTGTGCGAGCGTGAGCTCGCGGCTGACGCCCTCGGGCAACCCGCCGAAGGCATTCGTGCTGGAGAGGCCCGAGATGTTGTAGAGCTGGAACCCGAGGTCGGTCCCGGTCTGGAAGTAGTCGTCCGGGAAGCGGAGGCGCTGGCGGTAGAACAGGCGCCCAAAGCCACGCGCGACCCGTGTGTCCGAGTTGCGCTGGGCAAAGTTCGAGTAGCCGACCGAGAAGCCCGCCGGGGTCTGGCGCCCGCGGAACCACGGCTCCGTGAACGAGAGCGAGTAGACCTGCTGGATGCGGCCGTAGGTCTGGATCTGGAGCGAGAGCTGCTGCCCGTCGCCCGAGGGCATCGGGTTGCCGCGCCCACGGAGCAGGTTCTGGACCGAGAAGTTGGCGAACGTCACGCGGGCCGTCAGGATGAGGCCCGTGCCGGACCCGCCCCAGCCGCCCGAGAGCTCGAGCTGGTCCGAGCTCTTCTCGACGAGGCGGTACGTGAGGTCGACCGTGTTGGCCTCGTCGTCGACGTCGAAGGCCGGGCCGGCGCCGAAGCTCGCCGGGTCGAAGTAGTTCAGGGCCGTGAGCTCGCGGAGGCTGCGCTCGATAGCCTGCCGGCTGTACGGCTGGCCCGGGACGGTCCGGATCTCGCGCCGGATGACGTAGTCCTTGGTCCGCGTGTTGCCGGCGATCGTGACGGCGCCGAACTCGTACACGTCGCCCTCGTTGATCTCGAAGGCGAGGTCGAGCGAGTCGCCCGGGACGACGGTCGTCTGCTGGACCGCGTTGAACTGGAGGTAGCCGCGGTCGTTGTACAGGCTCCGGACGTCCGTGTGAGCGGCCGTGTAGTTGAGGTTCTGGTCGATGCGCGTCGCGTTGTAGACCTCGCCGCGCTGGACGTCGAGCGCGAAGCGGAGCTGCTCGTCGCTGAAGAGCGTGTTGCCCTCGAACTCGACGTTGCGGACGGCGTAGCGCGGGCCCTCTTCGACGGCGATGCTCACGACGAGCCCGCCGTCCTCGGGGCGCGTGTAGACCGAGTCGCTGAGGATGCGGGCGCCGTAGTGGCCGTGGTCGTTGTAGAACGTCAGCAGCGCCGCGAGGTCCTCCTGGAGGGCCTCGTCGCGGAAGGTCGCGCGCTTCCAGAAGCGCCACCACCGGCGCTCGGACGTGCCCTTGAGCTGGCGGCGCAGGGTCGCGTCCGAGAAGGCCTCGTTGCCCGTGAACTCGACGGACGCAATCGACTGGCGCTCGCCGCGGGCGACGGTGTAGACCACGTCCACGCGGCCGTCGACGGCGGGCGTCTGGGCGACGGTCACCGTCGGCGTGCGGTAGCCCTTGCCGCGGAGGAACTGCTCGATGGCGAGGCGCCCGCGCTCGGTATCCGCCGGGCGGACGGCGCGGCCGCGCAGGAGCGGGATCGCGTCGCGGAGGTCGTCCTGGTCGCCCGAGCTGAGGCCCTCGACGGTGTACTGGGCGAGCTTCGGCTGCTCGGTCACGCGGACCGTCAGGAAGACGCCCTGCCCGACGACCTGCGCCACGACGACGGACGCGTCCGAGTAGCCGCCGCGGGTGTAGAGGCCGCGAACGGCCTCTGAGAAGCTGGGGTCCCACGGCAGCTGGACCTGCGCGCCGGGCCGGAGGCCGCTGATCTGGCGCGCGAGCGAGGCGCTGGACTCGTCGGTGGCGCCCTCGACGGTCACGGCGAGAATCTCGTACGGGGCCGGGGCGGCCGCGGGGGTCTGCGCCCGGGCGGACCCGGCAGCGGGCCCGACGGCGAGGAGGAGGCCGAGGCAGCAGAGGCGCGCAGCGGTGCGCGTCGGGCCGGGAGCAGATCGCAAAACAGGCGTCGGGGTCGGGTCAGGCGGACCGCGCGAAGCTAGCGTGCGGGCGCCCGACGGAGGGGGCAGGAATCGGCGAAGACGGCCGGGGCCGGCGTCGGGGCGGACGTGTGCCGGGAACGGGAGGTCGGGGGCCTTATTGCCGCCGGGCACGGCCAACGGCCCCGAGCGTAGCTCAGCAGCGTCCCGCAGCACGGAATGCCGACCGTGGCCGCGCGACGGCCCGCTCCCCGGAGTCCCGCCGGATGCCTTCGGCAACCTGCCGGAAGCGGTCGGCGTGTCACCGGAAACCGTCAGCGAGGAACCAGAAGCCCACTGTCACCCACCGGAAGCGGACAGAGAGCCGCCGGACATCTGCGGAACGGCACCGGACGTTTCCGAAGGCCCACCGGATGCACCTGGACACCCACCGGACGCCTGCGGAGCGTCGGTCGCCATTCTCGCGGGGTTCACGCCCGACCGCTCAGCCCTCTGCCACGCGGCCGAAGCGGCGGTCGCGGTCCTGGTAGCTCCGGATCGCCTCGTAAAGCGCCTCGCGGCGGAAGTCGGGCCAGAACTTCTCCGTCACGTACAGCTCGGTGTACGCGATCTGCCACAGCAGGAAGTTCGAGAGCCGCATCTCGCCCGCCGTGCGGACGAGCAGGTCGGGGTCCGGCGTGCCGGCCGTCAGCAGGGCGTCTGAGACGGTCTGCTCGGTGATCGCGTCGGCGTCGAGGCGGCCGTCTCGGACGTCCGCAGCAAGGCGCTTGACGGCCTCGGTGATCTCCCACCGCGAGCCGTAGCTGATGGCCAGCGTCAGCGTCATCCGGGCGTTGCCGGCCGTGAGCGCGAGCGCCTCGTCGAACTCGCGCCGCGCGCGCTCGGGCAGCCGCGAGAGGTCGCCGATGGCGTGGAGGCGGATGCCGTTGGCGTGGAGACGCTCGGCCTCCTTGCGGAGCGTCCGCACGAGCAGCTCCATGAGGGCCGTCACCTCGGCGGCGGGGCGATGCCAGTTCTCGGTCGAGAACGTGTACAGCGTGAGGTGCCCGACGCCGAGTTGTGCACACGCCTCCGTGATGTCGCGGACCGACACGACGCCCTCGTGGTGCCCCGCTACGCGCGTCCGCCGGCGGGACTTCGCCCAGCGGCCGTTGCCGTCCATGATGCACGCAACGTGCGCCGGGACCGCGCCGCGGGCCTTGAGCGCCGCCTGCGCGGCCGCATCGCCGGCCGTCTGCGCGGTCGAGGAGAGCTGAACGGTCGAGGTCACGGAGCCGGGGTCAGAAGGCGGGCGAGTCCGGGGACGCGAAACGGAATCGGACTAGCCGATCCAGCGCGAGACGTCGTTGAAGACGGCGAACGCCATCAGGGCAAGGATCAGGAAGAGGCCGATCTGCTGGACGACCATCCGGACCTTCAGCGACGGCTCCCGGCGCGCGACGGCCTCGTAGATCAGGAACACGAGGTGCCCGCCGTCGAGGGCCGGGATCGGGAGGATGTTGAAGACCGCGAGCGCGACCGACAGGATGGCGACGAAGCTCCAGAACGACGCCCCGCCGCGGTCCGCGGCCTGCTTGGACTGCTGCGCGATCATGATCGGCCCGCCGACGTTCTCGCGGACCGACTCGCGGCCCGTGAACAGCTTGCCCATGAAGCCGACGTACGTCGCTGTCGTCGAGTAGGCCTGGTCAGCGCCGGCAGCGATGCCCTCGCTGAGCCCGAAGCGCTCGTAGCGGACGCCGAGGGCCGCATCATCCGGCAGAACGCCGAGGATATAGCGCTCGCCGGACTGCCGCGGCGCGACGAGCGCCTCGTAGGTCCGCGTGCCGTCCGGGGCGGTCGCGACAATTGGGACTGCGGCGCCCGAGCCGTCGCGGGCGGCGACCGAGTCGCGGCTCGTCCAGCGGACGCGCATCTCGCGGCCGCGCGAGCCTGAGACGACCTCCGTCAGGCGCGACCACGAGGCGACAGCCTCGCCATCGAGCGCGACGATCCGGTCGCCGGCGCGCAGGCCTGCCCGCTCGGCGGCAGAGCCGGGGGCGACGCTCGCGAGGACCGGCGGGAGCGCGGGCTCGGCGCCGAAGAGCGACCCGAACGAGGGTTCGACGCCCGCCTCGGACGCCTCGCGCTGCGCGCGCGACAGGCGCGTCATGAGTTCGTCGGGCCCCTCGATCTCGACCGACTGCCCGCCGCGGTCGACGGTCAGGCGGAGCGGGTCCGCGCCGAGCGTCGTCGGCGTGAACACGTCCTCGAAGTCCTCGACCGGCTCGCCGTTGACGGCGACGACGCGGTCGCCCGAGCGGAGGCCCATCTCGGCCGCGATCGTCCCCGGCTGCACGTCCAGGCGGACGTTCTCGGCGGGCGTGTAGGCCCGGCCGTAGGTCATCGCGAGGCCCGTGTAGATCAGGAACGCGAGGATGAGGTTGAAGATCACGCCCGCCGAGATGACGATCATGCGCTGCCAGACCGGCTTCGAGCGGTACTCGTCGGGCTGGGGCTCGTTGTCGACCGGGATGGGTTTCCCGTGCTCGTCCAGCGTCTGGACCATGACGGGCTGGCCCTTCTTGTCGAGGATCGGATTGCCCTGCGCGTCTACCTCGGGCTCCATCACGAACGGGATGTCCATCGACTCGTCGACCATTCCGGCGATCTTGACGTAGCCGCCGAGCGGCAGCCAGCCAACCTTGTACTCGGTCTGGCCGATCTGCTTTTTGACGAGCGCGCGCCCGAATCCGATCGAGAACACGTCGACGCGCATCCCGAAGAGGCGCGCCGAGAGAAAGTGGCCCATCTCGTGCACGAACACGAGGATGCTCAGCGCGACGGCGAGCCAGAAAATGGTCGAGAGCGACGAGAGGAGGAAAGCCATGTTCGGGGGTCGGGGCCGGGGGAAACGGAAGGCCGTCCGGCGGTCGTCTGCAAAGAAGGTGAGCGCGTACGAGGCGAGCGGCGCAGAGTTCGCCGCGCGGGACTACGCGGCCGCACGGCGGCAGGCCTCCACAGCGAGCGCGCGGGCGCGGCGGTCGGCGTCGAGCAGGCCGTCGATGGAACCGGCGTCACTGCCGTCGGCCGCGGCCATGCCAGCCTCGACGACGCGTGGGATGTCGGGGAAGGCGATCTCGCCGCGGAGAAAGCATGCGACGGCGACCTCGTCGGCGGCGTTCATCGCGGCCGGCGTCGCCCCGCCGGCCCGGAGCGCGGCGTAGGCCAGCCCGAGGCACGGGAACGCGGCGAGGTCGGGAAGGGCGAAATCCAGCGTCCCGAGACCGGCCACGTCGAGGCGTGCGACGGGCGCCGGCCAGCGCTCGGGGAACGACAGTCCCAGCTGGATCGGAACGCCCATGTCGGGCACGCCGAGCTGCGCCTTCACCGAGCCGTCGACGAACGTCACGAGCGAGTGGACGGCGGACTGCGGGTGGACCGCGACGTCGATCCGCTCGCCCGGGACGCCGAAGAGCCAGTGCGCCTCGATCACCTCGAGGCCCTTGTTCATCAGCGTCGCCGAGTCGATGGTGACGCGCGCGCCCATGGCCCAGTTGGGGTGCCGCAGCGCCTCTTCTGGCGTGATCGCAGCGAAGGTGGCGGCGTCGCGGGTGCGGAAGGGCCCGCCCGAGGCCGTCAGCGTAATCGACTCGACCGAGCCCGCCGCCTCGCCGATGAGGCACTGGAAGATGGCCGAGTGCTCCGAGTCGACGGGCACGACGACGGCGCCCGAGCGGCGCGCAGCAGCCACGACGAGTGCGCCGGCGACGACGAGGGCCTCTTTGTTCGACAACGCGACCGTCTTGCCCGCTTCGACGGCTGCCATCGCGGGCCGCACGCCGGCCGAGCCGACGATGGCCGCCACGACGACGTCGCCCGTCCGTGCGAGCGCCTCGACGGCCTCTGGCCCGGCCTCGACGTGGATACCCGTCCCGGCGAGCGCCCGGGCGAGTGCGGGGTAGAAGGACGGGTCCGAGATCGCGACAGCGTCCGGGCGGACGTCCAGGGCCTGCCGTGCGAGCCCTTCCCAGTCCGAGCCTGCGGCGAGAGCGGAGATGCGCAGGCGGTCCGGGAAGCGCGCCGCGACAGCCAGCGTCTGCGTGCCTATCGAGCCCGTCGAGCCCAGCACGACGACATCGCGGCGCGTGCCGGCGGGGCGGGCGGGTGGCTGGCGGAGGTCCGGGAGCATAACGCCCCGCACGAACGGGGCCGGGGCGGCGTTTGGACCGTCAAGATACCCGACCGGCCGCCGTACCCTTCCGGCGCCCCATTCTCCCCTGCCGTGCGCGCGCTCGCTCTGCTCCTGCTCGTCGCCGCGGTGCCCTCCGCCGGCCCCGCGCTCGCCCAGCGCACGATGCCTCTGCCGCCGCCCGCCCCGCCGCCGGTCGGTGTTCTGGACGCCGCGGCGCCGGGCGCGACCGTCGGGGGGCGCGACGCGTACGCGCTCGCCGTGCAGCAACTCGCGGCCGGGCAGACGGCCGAGGCGACGGCGCTTCTCGAACGCCTCGCCGCCGACGACCCGGCCTCGCTGCCGGTCGCGCTGAAGCTCCAGGAGGCCTACGAGCGGTCGGGCCGGACCGACGACGCCGTCCGCCTCGCTGAGACGCGCCTCGGGTCCGACACCCCGGCGGGCCTCGCCGAGCGCGGGGCGATCCTCCTGCGCGCGAACCGCCCCGACGACGCAACCGCCGCCTTCGACCGCGCCCTCGCACTCGGCCCGGCCGACGAGGCGACGCTCCGGATGGTCTCGGACGCCCTCTCAGCCGCCCGCCGCTACGCCGAGGCCGCGGCCATTCTGGAGCGCGGTCGCGACGCGCTCGGCCAGCCCGACGCGTTCCGGTTCGAGCGCGCGGCACTCTACGCCGAGGCGCAGGACTACGGCCGCGCGGCCGACCTCTACCTCGACGCCCTCGCCGAGCGCCCCGAAGCGACAGCGGGCGTCCGCGCGCGCCTCCGGCGGATGCTGCCCGGCACGGGCGCGCCCGAGGCGCTCCGCGCCGCCGTCGACCGCGCCCAGACGCGCGACCCGCTGAACCGCGCCTACCGCGAGCTGGCCTCATTTCTCGCCCTGGAGCGGGGCGACTTCGACGCCGCCCTCGACGGCATCCGCGCCCTCGACCGCCTCGACCGCGAGGACGGCCAGTCGCTCCTTGCCTTCGCGCAGGCCGCCGAGGCCGCCGGCGCCCGCGACGCCGCCCGGCGCGCACTCGACGAGATCCTCGCGCGCCACCCCGACGGGATGGTCGCGCCGGACGCGCTCGTCGCCCGCGCGGGCCTGCTCGAACGACAGTCGCGGGCCGCGGCCGAGCGCGCGCCTGCCCCGACGCCCCTCGCCGACGCGGCCCGTACGGACCTGACCGCCTTTCGCGAGCACTCGCCCGGCCACCCCGCCGCGGCGCAGGCCGCGCTCACGCTCGCCCGCCTCACGCGCGACGTCTACCTCGACTATCCCGCCTCCGAGGCGCTTCTCGCCGAGGCAGCAGACGGACCGAACACGGAGGTCGCCGCCGAGGCGCGCCTCGACCTGGGCGACGTCGCCGTCCGCGCCGGCCGCCTTGACGAGGCGAGAGAGCGCTTCGGGGCCATCGACGAGACGCTCGGGACGGGCCGCCTCGCCGAGCAGGCCCGCTTCGAGCTCGCCCTCCTCGACTTCTACGAGGGCTACGTCTTCTCGGCCCTCGCCCGCGTCGAGGCCATCGACGAGAACACGGCTGCCGACGCGACCAACGACGCCATCGCGCTCCGCGTGACGCTCAACGAGAACGCCGGCGAGCCCGGCTCGGCCGACTCGACCAACGCCACGCTCAAGGCCTACGCAGCAGCGAGCCTGCTCGTCCGTCAGGGCCGCGATGCCCGGGCCCTCGCCACACTCGACTCGCTCGGTCAGGCCGTCGGGGATGGTCCACTCGCCGACGAGATCCTCTTTCTGAGCGCCCGCGCCCAGCGCCGCCTCGGCCGCCCCGCCGAGGCCGTCGCGACGCTGGACCGCCTCGCGGCCGACGTGCCGCTCTCGTTCTTCTGCGACCGCGCGCTCGTCGTGCAGGCGGACATCGCCGAGCAGGACCTCGCCGACCGGCCCGCCGCGATGGCGCGCCTCGCCACCTTGCTGGACCGCTACCCCGGCTCCCTCTTCGCGCCCGACGCCCGCGAGCGCCTCCGGGCGCTCCGCGCCGCGTCGTGACGCCGCCCCTGCCGACCATGAGACGCCTCGTTCTCCTTCTCGCGTTCGCATCCGCGTCCGCCTCGGCCCAGTCCGTCCTCGTCCCGATGGACGACGCGCAGACGGACCACCTCAAGGCCTACGGGGCCGTGTACTGGGCGCTCCAGCACAGCATCCCCGTGGACTGGCTGCTGAACGTCCGCGGCGGCGCCTTTGTCGCTCCGGCCGGCGGCGGGTTCGAGGACGAGTTGCGCGTCCGCGGCGTCTCGTTCGAGTCCGCCGACGGCCCCTCGCTCGTCGCCGAGGCGGAGAGCGGACCGGCGAACACGGCCGCCGTGCGCCTGGAGCGCGTCCCCCGCATCGCCGTCTACGCGCCGACGCAGACGCTGCCATGGGACGACGCCGTCCTGCTCGCGCTCACCTACGCCGAGGTCCCCTACGAGCAGATCTACGACGCCGACGTGCTCGCCGGACGGCTGTCCGAGTTCGAGTGGGTCCACCTCCACCACGAGGACTTTACGGGCCAGTACGGCAAGTTCTACGGCCAGTACGCCGGCCAGGCGTGGTACCAGGAGCAGCAGCGCCTCGCCGAGGCGTCCGCGCAGGAGCACGGCTTCGCGAGCGTGCCGCTGCTCAAGCTCGCCGTCGCCGAGACGATCCGCGCCTACGTCGAGGGAGGCGGCTTCCTCTTCGCCATGTGCGCCGGGGCGGACACGTTCGACTACGCCCTCGCCGCAGCGGGCACGGACATCGTGCCGGCCGAGATCGACGGCACGCCCGTCGACCCCGCCTTTGCGAGCCACCTCGACTTTTCGCGCACGCTCGCCTTCCAGAACTTTCTCCCGAGCGTCAACGCGTACCAGTACTCCCACGGTGACATCGACCAGCCGCCGCCGCCGGAGCTGCGCAACGAGCTCACGGACTACTTCACGCTCTTCGACTTCTCCGCCCGCACGGACCCCGTGCCGTCGATGCTGACGCAGAACCACGTCGCAAGCGTCCGCGGGTTCATGGGCCAGACGACGGCCTTCCGCGCCTCGGCCATCAAGCCCGGTGTCGTGGCGCTCGGCCAGAGCCCGACGACCGGCTCGGTGAGGTACCTCTACGGTCCGGCCGGGCAGGGCTTTTTCGCCTTCTACGGCGGCCACGACCCCGAGGACTATCAGCACTACGTCGGCGACCCGCCGACGGACCTCGCACTGTTCCGCAACTCGCCGGGCTACCGCCTCATCCTCAACAACGTCCTCTTCCCGGCCGCGCGCAAGCAGCCGCAGAAGACGTGAGTGCGGCTCAGCCGCTCCCGGCGCCGTTCTGACGAGGCCCGGAGGAGAATCTCGAACACGCCCGGCCTCCTCATCCATCGGGGGCGGCGCGAGGGCGAGGTCTGCGAAGAGGAATCGTTCGAGCGCGAACGGGCGGCCGTGGCCGTCCCCTATGTTCGCCCCACGGCAGTCGCAGCAGTAGACGTACACGCGTCGACGTAGCACTCGAAGCAGCCCACGAAGTAGTCGCCGCAGGAAGCAGAGTCAGGCCCGACCGGGTGTCGGCCAACTCGCGTCGGGGTTTATCCCCCGAGCGGCTCCGGTACGCCACCGTAGCTTGCCAGTGGCCGCCGGAGCCCTGGCCAGCCTCACCCGCGACCCGCCAGACACGATGGAACCCGCCTCCCCCGAGACGCCGCGCGGCGTGCCGCCGTCGGCGAGCGTCTGCCAGACGACCGAGCTGGTCGTTTGGCTCCTCCACACGCTCGCCTATGCCGGCCCCGCTGGTGCCTATCCAGGGCTGTTCCCGTTGCCCGAATCCCTCGGGCCCGCAGTAGATGTGGTCAGCATATGGACGCTTGTCGCGGCGATCCTTACCGCCCCGATCATGCTCATCTGCGTCCCGTTTGCGTGGGACCGGACGAGCGGGTCGCGCTGGCAGCTCATTCCGTGCTCGGTGCTCCCAGTCGCTTTCGCTGCACTAGCGCTCGTGCACTTCGCATCGCAGTACCCGCACTGAATCCGTGGCGGTAGAACCAGCCGCAGCACGCCGACCGCACGGATCGGTCGTCTCGTTGCAGGCTGCTCCGCGTATCCTGCGCTTCGTCCCCGCCGTGGCGCTCGCTGTGCGGCGGGTGAGCGGCCAAGTGTTAGCCCGCTCCCCATGCGTCTCGCACTCGTCTCGGCATCCCTGCTGGCGCTTGCGAGCCTGGCATGGCCAGTCGCCGCCCAAGACGCACCGGCGTCGGTGTCCACTGCGCCAGCTGTGGACGAGAACATCTTACCCGAAGAGTCCGGCTTCAATCTCATCGGCGGGCTCGTGGGGCTCCAGGCCGCCGTCGTCTACCCTGCCTCCGCCCGTGAGGCGCGAACAGAAGGCGTCGTCATCGTCCGGTTCGTGGTCAGCGAAATGGGCACACCGACAGACCTCGTCGTCGTCCGGTCGCTGACGCCAGAAACGGACGCGGAGGCCCTGCGGGTGATCAGGCTCGCACGCTTCGTCCCGTTTCAGCAGAACGGCCAGCCCGTAACACCGCGGATTACACTGCCGGTCTCGTTCGCGCTGCGTCCCCACATCACACCCGTGCGAGTCGCGGCCGTGTCCGCCGTAACGGTCGCGGCCGTGACCCTTGTCGGCGCCGTCGTGATGTTCCTCACGGGCGGACCGTGGAACAACCAATGACGAGCCCCGGCATTGGCCCCGTTCGGCAAGAAGCGGGCTAACTCGCCGCTGCACCGGACGGCACGGTCGGCCGCGTTGCCGGCCCAAGCGCATCCGACTACTTTCGCCGTCCCCGCCGCCTCGGCGCTGTCCGTGCCGCCGGTGAGCGGCCACCAGTTACACCGCACATCCGAGCCACAGCTGATGGACAGCGAGGACGACCTCTACTTCACGCGGGCGATGGTCGCGTTCGAGTTGGACGAGGCCGCGCAGCACCTCCAAGACCTCACCCGCCGGCTGTCCGCGAGTTCGGGGTATGGCGACCCGGAGTTCCGCATCGACCTCGGCCACGTCTACGCGCACCTCAACCGGGCTTGGCACCGCCGAAACACATCGTCAGACAGCCCATCAGCCGACGAGTTCGATGCATGGAGCCAGTTTCCAACCGACGTCCCTCCTGTTGGGTAGTCGTTGCCAAGGTGCGGGGTAACCAGCGTCTGCAGCGGACAGCACGATCAGCGTCATACCTCTTCCAGTCGACGCGTCTACTTTGCTCGCCCGCGCCTCGGCTCCCGCGCCGCCGCTGAGTTGCCCCTTGTTATGCCGCCCACATACTCTAAGCGCCGCCGGGCAGCGTGTACGTGTTGGAGAAGAACCTTTAGGGCAACGGTCTCCAGAGCTGAAGAGCTATCGCACGGTTTCGCCTGCTTCCCCCTGCTTTTGCGTGTGTTTACACTCCTGTTCGCCTCAGTCCTGTTGCTGTGCAGCTGCGATAAACCGATTGGGCGAGACTGGTATGAGAACGTAGAAACGTACAGAGAGATCAAAGTGGGAGGTATAGGGCGATGCGATGGGTTGATGAACCTATTGCGTACGGATTATCTGACAAGAAGAAGACCTCCACCGTATAGATTTCCACAATGGAGCCCGGGAACAGATACGACGGCAATGTGTGTGATTTACGACAGCAGCGATGGTGACACCGTTACAGTTATGAGCACTCATGATCTAAATAAATATTGGCGTAAATTAGACCATCGATAGAACTCAATAAGTGGACTGTCTGACGCGGCTGCTCTCTCGTAGGTTCTAGTCTCATGGTGCCGGGGCGGCATAACTCGCCGCTGCGGCCGACCGCCCGGCCAGCGTCGTTGTTCGGGTTCGCGTGGGCGTCTACTTTCGCCTCGGTCGAGCACGTCGCCACTCGGGCGGCGGCAGAGCGGCCAAGTGTTCTGCCGCACTTCCCGACCGCATGAGATCGACGCGTCCTCGCAACTGGTTGGCTTGGGCGCTCGTCCCGTCGCTCGTCGCGTTCGTCGGGGTGATGCTCTGGGTCGAGGACGGCCCAGCCAAGAGCCGAGCGGTCTTCC
>DASWMO010000058.1:0-2401 GCA_036399715.1 Rubricoccaceae bacterium | reverse complement strand
GCGCGGCGGCGTGGGGCACGTTGGAACCGTCGTCCGCGGCGACGGGCCACCCTCGGCGGAGACGCGCCATGGCGCGTCTCTACGAATGCACCTTTCGAGACGGGACGTCGAGAGGCCAGTGCGGCTCGTCAGAACAGGCGCGGCGCGCGCGCCTCGGCCTGCGCCGCCTCGATGATCTTGCGGCTCGCTCGCGGCACCGCGACGGTGTCCAACTCGTCGGGCGCGAGCCAGCGCATCGGCTCGCCCGTGACCGTCCGCGGCTCGCCGGACGCGATGCGGCAGCGGAACGCGTGGATGCGGACGCGGAGGTGCGAGTACGTGTGGTCGACCGTCGCGACGGCCGCGCCGACCTCGGCCGTGATGCCCAGCTCCTCGTGCAGCTCGCGCGCGCACGCCGCGGCCGGCGTCTCGCCGGGCTCGACCTTGCCGCCCGGAAACTCCCACAGCCCGCCCAGCATGACGCTCTCGGGCCGGCGCTGCATCAGGATCCGCCCCGCGTCGTCCGTCACGAGCCCGACGGCGACCGTCGCCTGCGGGACGGCGCGGCGCGGCGCCACGACCGGGAACGCCTCAGGCGCGCCGCTCGCGAAGGCGGCGCAGACGGCGTTGAGCGGGCACACGCCGCAGCGCGGATTCTTTGGCGTGCACACCGTCGCGCCCAACTCCATCACGGCCTCGTTCCAGCGCCCCGGCCGGTCCGAGTCCAGCAGGCACGTCGCGACGCGCTGCAGGGCCGCCCGCGTACGCGGCGCTCTGGAGTCTGCCCGGACGGCGAAGACGCGCGCGAGGACGCGGATCACGTTCCCGTCGAGCACGGCGAGCGGAACGTCGTAGGCCAGCGACAGCACGGCGGCCGTCGTGTACGGCCCGACGCCGGGGAGCGCCCCGAACGCCTCGGCGGTCTCGGGCACGCGCCCGCCGTGCTCCGCTGCGACGGTCTGCGCGGCGCGGTGCAGGTTGCGCGCCCGCGAGTAGTAGCCCAGCCCCTCCCACAGCACGAGGATGCGGTCGAGCGGCGCTGCTGCGAGCGCCTCGACCGTCGGGAACGCAGCGACGAAGCGCTCGAAGTACGGCGTCGCCGTGGCGACCTGCGTCTGCTGGAGCATCGTCTCGGCGAGCCACACGCGGTACGGGTCCCGCCGGCCGTCCGCACCCGTCTCGCGCCACGGCATCGCGCGGCGGGCGCCGTCGAACCACGCCGGGAGCGCCTCGCGGAACGCGGCGACCTGCCGCGGCTCGGGCGTCGTCTCGTCGGGCAGCGCCTCGCCCGCCTGCGCGCCCTCGGGCAGACCGGCCACGCTACTCGACGACCTCGACCATCAGCACGAGCGGCTCGCCGCCCCCAGGCGTCGGCTCGAACACGACGGGCATCAGGCCGCGCTCGGTCGGCAGCGTCTGCCAGAAGAACGAGCGGTCCACGAGCCAACTCATCGCCGGCGCGCTCGCGATGCGGTACGTCGCCGACCGTCCGTCCGCCCGGGCCGGCAGGACCACGAGGAACGGCTGGCCCGCGCGGACCTGGTAGCGCAGCGTGTCGCCCGCCACAACTGCCGGCGCAGCCGCCGCGGCACGCACCGAGGGCGCCGCGGCGGGACTCGCAGACGGCCGGGCGCCCGCGGTACGTTGGGGCGTCCCCTGCGCGGCGGGCGCCGAGACGAGCGCCGTCGCCGACAGGGCCGTGCCCGCGAGAGCGGCAAAAGCGTTCCGGACGAGACTCACAGGCGTACCCATGCGGTGGTCGGGCAAGATACGCGGCGCATTCCGGCCGGCCGCGCAGGCCGTCGCCTGGGTGTGCCTCGCCGCGGCGCCCGCCGCCGCTCAGACGCCGTGGATCGTCCGCGCCGCCGCCGACACGCTCGCTACCGTCGACGCGCCCGACGCGGACGCTGCCGCCCGCCTCGCCCTCGCACGCCTCGACGCCGACGGCTTCCCGCTCGCCCGCGCCGACTCGGCCCGCGTCCCGACTCCGACTGCGCCCGGCGCCGTGTTCGTCACCCGCGGGCCGGCCGCGACCGTCGCCCGCGTCGAGATCGTCGGCGCGACCACGCTCGGCGAGCGCGACCTCACGGCCGGCTGGGCGACGCGAACGGGCGCGCCGTACCGCCCCGACGCGCTCCGCGCCGACCTCGCACTCGGCCTCGACCGCTACGCCGCGCGCGGCTTCGTCGGGACCCGCCTCGTCCCGCGCGTCCGCCTCGTTCCGGGTGAGAACGCGGTCGCCGTCGACGTCTCGATCGACGTCACCGAGGGCGCGGCCGGCGTCGTCGCGGGCGTTCGCGTCGCGCGTGGCCGGCGTCGCGCCGGGGACGCCGCTCGGGGACATCGACGCCGCGGCCGTCCGCCGCGACCTGGAGCAGACCGGCCTCTACACGGCCGTCGGCGAGCCCGAGCGCGTCCTCGA
>DASWMO010000057.1:0-2991 GCA_036399715.1 Rubricoccaceae bacterium | reverse complement strand
TATGATTGAACGGCCCGAAGACGGCCGTGGCCTCGCAGTCGAGGGCGCCGCGGTCGACGGTACACGAGGTCACCGTATGCAGCGCGATGTCATCCGGATCGGTGAGGGCGCGGGCGGGACGGTAGACGCGCGTCGCGGTCGCGATGGGGACGAACGGCGTGTCGCGGTCGCCGGTCCAGCGGCTGAGCGCCGGCAGCACGCCGGCCGGGCCGCCCGCCCACGCGCGCGCCGGCGCGGCGAGCGGCGTGTAGAACACGAGCCGGCCGCCGACGAGCCGCGCGGTGTAGTTCCGCGACGAGTAGTAGTCGTTCGAGCGGAGGTGGTACGTGTTGTGGTGCCGGAGGCGGCCGCGGTCGTCGATCTCGAACAGGCCGATCTCGGTCCCCTGACGAGCGTAGCTGTAGCCGATCACGACGACTGTCTCGCGGACGACCAGCATCTCGTCGTACCACGCGCCCTCGGGGTCGATGCCCGGCCCGAACGCATCGACGGCGTCGACCGGTCGCAGGTCGCGCCCACTCACGTCGACCGTAAAGAGGCGGCCGCGGCGGAGGATCACGAGGTGGTCGCCGTGGCGCTTGACGATGCCGCCCTCGTCTACGCCCGCGTGCTGCACGTTCGTAATGGACTCCGCATCGCCGGACGAGACGGCGTCTGCCATCGGGGCTGCGTACATCACGTTCACTTCCCCCAGTTCCCCACCGTCGCAGAGCGTGAACGAGACCGAGACCGAGTCGCCGGGCTCAATCACTATGTCGGCGAAGGCAGGCGGGTACCCTGCGTACGAGGCCACCAAACGGTGGCTCCCCGCCACGGCGACCGTCGTGGAATCGACGAAACGGCGGAACCGGCCGTCGATGTCGGTCGCGGCTGCGAGATTGGTTTCACCGATGCGAAGTGTGGCACCGATGACGCTCGTGACGCCGTCAGCTTCAACGACTTGGCCGGAGATGACGGCAGATCGGAAAGCCGTCGGCTGGACAGCATTCGGGAAGACGCCAACGGTCGCTTGCGTAGTGGTCTGGCACCGGGCCATCCGCTGCTCGGCGAGGCGCCGCTGCTCGGCGTCGAGGCGCTGCTGCCATCCGGCGAGGTCCTGCCCGAAGGCCGCGAGCGCAGCGTCCGTCTCGAAGGCAACGAGCGGCGCGCCGGCCACCGGGGCACGCGGCTCGTCCTGGGCGGAGGCCGAGGCAGCCGTGCCGACGGCCCCGGCGAGAATCAGAACACGGAGACGGCAGACCATTTCAGCGGGCGAACGTGTGGCCCGACCGTATCGGTCGCGTCCGTATCACCGCAAGGCCATTCGGTATCCGCGGCGGCGGTGGACCGCGCGCCGCCTACGTCGGCACCCGGTCGGCCGCGAGCGGCAGGCGGACCGTGAACGTGCTGCCGGCCCCCTTTTAGCTCGCGACGCGCGCATCGCGACGGCACGGCTCGTCGTCGCCCGCTGAGAGGCGTCGCGGATACCTCCGGCAATCGGAGTTATCACTCGCAGCTCCCAATCCGGGGGGTGTCCGGTGCTGCGGCGAGATTGGCGACGGCAGACAATCGCGCGAGACTCGCAGTCCTCGGCAGGCGCGTGGATGGCCTTGCGGAGAGTGTCTTGGGTGGGTTCCTTCGGGTCGTCACACTGCCTCGACTCCAATGGCTCGCACGATTGCCCCCCGTCTCACGCTCGCGCGGCTCGTCCGCCGGGCGGACGCTCGCCGGGCCGCAGCGGCTGCCCTCTCGCTCGCTGCGGTCGGTCCGGCGCTCGCCCAGGCGCCCATCCCGGTCGGCGGCGAGTTCCGCGTCAACACCTTCACGGCGGGCCGGCAGATCAACCCAGTGGTGTCGGTGGACGCGGACGGCGACGCGCTCGTGGCGTGGACGAGCGAGGGGCAGGACGGCTCGGGCTTCGGCGTCTACGCACAGCGCTACGCCGCGTCTGGGGCAGCGGTCGGGGCCGAGTTCCGTGTCAACACGTTCACGGCGGGCAACCAGTTCAGCCCCTCGGTGTCGCTCGACGCGGACGGCGACGCGCTCGTGGCGTGGACGAGCTACGGGCAAGACGGCTCGGGCGAAGGCATCTACGCGCAGCGCTACGCGGCGTCCGGGGCGGCAGTCGGGGCCGAGTTCCGCGTCAACACCTTCACGGCGAGCTTCCAGCGCCTCCCCTCGGTGTCGCTGGACGCCGACGGCGACGCGCTCGTGGCGTGGGGCAGCGACGGACAGGACGGCTCGCAATACGGCATCTACGCGCAGCGCTACGCCGCGTCCGGGGCCCCGGTCGGCGGCGAGTTCCGCGTCAACACGACCAGGGGAAACTCCCAGCGCGACCCCTCGGTGTCGCTCGACGCGGACGGCGACGCGCTCGTGGCGTGGACGAGCTTCGACCAGGACAGGTCGGTCGAAGGCATCTACGCGCAGCGCTACGCGGCGTCCGGGGCCGCGGTCGGTGGGGAGTTCCGCGTCAACACGTTCACGACGGGCAACCAGCTCTTCCCCTCGGTGTCGCTGGACGCCGACGGCGACGCGCTCGTGGCGTGGACGAGCTACGGGCAAGACGGCTCGGGCGACGGCGTGTACGCGCAGCGCTACGCGGCGTCCGGGGCCGCGGTCGGACCCGAGTTCCGCGTCAACACGTTCACGGCGGGAAACCAGTCCTTCCCGTCTGTGTCGCTCGACGCGGCTGGCGACGCGCTCCTGGCGTGGAACGGCGGGGGGCAGGACGGCTCGGGCATCGGCGTGTACGCGCAGCGCTACGCGGCGAACGGGGCGGCGGTCGGCGCCGAGTTCCGCGTCAACACGGTTACGCAGAACGGCCAGAGTGCCCCCTCGGTGTCGCTTGATGCGGACGGCGACGCGCTCGTGGCGTGGTCGAGCGGCGGGCAGGACGGCTCGCAATACGGCATCTACGCGCAGCGCTACGCCGGCGTCACGGTCGCCTCGGAGCCCGGCGCCCCAACTGGCCTCGCGCTCGCGCTCGCGCCGAGCCCGGTCGGCGCGGCG
>DASWMO010000056.1:0-25462 GCA_036399715.1 Rubricoccaceae bacterium | reverse complement strand
CAATCCCGAGGCGAGAGCGGCTGTCGCGGGAGCCTTCCGCGTCGAGTTCGAGCAGTTCCTGAACGCGCACCCCTCGGCCGCTGAGGCCATCGTCGCGCGCGTCGTCCAGTCGGCCCGGGCGCGTGTGGCGAGCCGCGCGGCCGCCAACCAGGTACGCCGCAAGAGCGCCGTCTCGCACCGCCTCAACCTACCCGGCAAGCTGTCGGACTGTTCGAGCACGGACCCGGCCGAGAGCGAGCTGTTCATCGTCGAGGGCGACTCGGCCGGCGGCTCGGCTAAGCAGGGCCGCGACCGCCGTACGCAGGCCATCCTGCCGCTACGCGGCAAGGTGCTCAACGCCGAGCAGGCGACGCGCGCCAAGGTTCTCGACAACAAGGAGCTGTCCGACATCGTCGACGCGCTCGGCTGCGGCCTCGGCGAGGACCTCGACACAGCCAAGCTCCGCTACGGGCGGGTCATCCTGCTTATGGACGCCGACGCCGACGGCCTCCACATCGCGACGCTGCTGCTGACGTTCTTCTACCGCTACCTGCGGCCGCTCATCGACGGCGGGCACGTCTTTATCGGGCAGCCGCCACTCTTCCGCGTCGACGCGGCCAAGGAGACGCACTGGGCGCTCGACGAGGCCGACCGCGACCGGATCGTCGCGCGGATCAAGAAGAAAAACCCCCGCGCGAGCGTCGAAATCCAGCGCTTCAAGGGCCTCGGCGAGATGATGCCCAAGACGCTCCACGAGACGACCCTCGACCCCGAGCGCCGGCGCCTGCTCCGCGTCACGATCCCCGACAACGCGCGCGTCGTGACGGAGACGACGATCTCAGACCTCATGGGCCGCGACGCCGCCCCGCGCTTCGCGTTTATCATGGACCACGCAGCCGAAGTGGACGATCTCGATGTCTAGGCGTTGATATGACGTGCGACCATTGCGTCCGTTGTCGGTCTCGCCGCCTCGGTCGCATGCCAGACAGTGCTCCCGGGCAGCCTCTCATAGCGATACCAGGAGCGTCAGCCTGGGTGGCTGCTCTGGACATCTCCAAGGTGCAGCGGCGGCCATCCCACCCACCACGATGGGACAGCCGCCGCCAGCAAGCAGGCTAGCACGGTGCCCGGCTACCCTGCATAGCGCAGTCTGCTAGCAAACTGAGTGGGTACCTCGAAACGTCGGTACGCCAACCCGCCTTAGTGGGAGCGGCTTTGGATACCTGATGCGTCCTGCGTCACGACCCGTTCAATCTGACGGGCCTACTGCGCGGACGCTCCCCGGTTTAGAAACTCCTCGTAGAGCTCCGTCTGGCGGCTCACGAGCGGCACCTGCTGGCCGCGGATGAAGAGACCCGTGACGTGCGTGCGCGCCTCGAACGGGTCGCCATCGGCGATAAATAATGTCGCCTCCTTTCCCACTTCCAGGCTTCCGAGGCGATCTGCGACGCCGAAAATGCGCGCAGGGTTGATGGTGACAGCCGCGAGCGCCTCGGCTGGCCCGAAGCCGAACTCTGCTCCGTAGGCAGCCGCGAAGCCGGCGTGGAAGGGCAGGTTGCGCGCATTGTCCTCCTCGTCCGAGCGGATCGCGACGACCACGCCGGCCGCGGCAAGCATTCCGGCATTCTCGAACGGCCGTGCGTAGCGGTCGGCGTCGCGCGTGGGGAGCGCGATGACGGGCCCGACGATGGCGGGCAGGTTCGCAGCCGCGATCTGGTCCGCGACGCGCCAGCCCTCGCCGACGCCGGTCAGGACTGCGCGGACGCCTTTGTCCTTCAGCCACGCCAGCGCGGCGACGATGTCGTCGGCGGCATTGACCTCGACGAGGAGCGTCCGCTCGCCGCGCACGACGGGCAGCAGGGCCATCATCTCGGGCTGGTACGGCAGCGGTTCGCCGCCGACCGAAAGCCGTGTCGAGTCCAGACGGGCATAGAGGACGGCGTCCCTCCAGACGGTGTCGAGCCGCTCGCGCGCCTCGCGGGAGGCCTTGTCGACCTCGGCCTGCTCGCGGCGGTCACCGGGCCCGCGCCGCCCCTGGCGCGGAAACGCCAGTACGACGCCCTCGAAGCCCGCCGCCATCTCGTCCGGCGTGTAGCCGAGCAGCGTGATGAGGGCGGCGGTCCCCGGCATGAGGCCGCCTCGCGGGAACGTGAGCACGGTCGTGACGCCCGAGAGGCGCGTCACCGGGATGTGGA
The DNA here is from genome assembly GCA_036399715.1 of Rubricoccaceae bacterium. Classification (GTDB taxonomy): domain Bacteria; phylum Bacteroidota; class Rhodothermia; order Rhodothermales; family Rubricoccaceae; genus DASVSE01. Next base: position 23,288 of record DASWMO010000056.1, on the reverse strand, counting down.
CGCTCGACGGGTTGACGGCCGTGAGCGCGCGCATCTGCGGCGTGACCTCGCCGACCTCGTCGAGATCGACGCTCACGGCGACGGCGCCGATCTCCTGAAGGCCGACGCGGTCGCCGGAGTCGAACAGGCCGGGGTAGACCGTTCCGCCGTTGCACGGGACGCGCTCCGCATCTGCCGGGGCGAGGATGTCGGCGCCGAGCACGTCGATGCGGCCGTCCCGGATCACGAGCGTCCCGCGGGCGATCGTGCCCTGTGTGACCGTCTCGATGCGGCAGTCCGTGAGCGCGAAGGTGCCCGCGCGGGCGCGGTACTGCGGCCCCTGCGCTGCGGCAGCGGGCGCGAGAAGGGCGAGGGCGAGGCAGGCAGCGAGGCGCACGGGTCGGGGATCGGTTAGAACAGAAGGGCGCCGTCGAGGCACGCCTCGCCCGTCCGGTCCTCGGCGAGGCGGACGGTCGGGAGGCGCTCGGCCGGGTCGACGGTCAGGCGCTGGTCGTCCCCGTCGCGGGCGGCGTCGAAGCGGACGACGCCGTCGACGACCGTCAGCGCGACGCGGGCGTAAACCGACAGTGGGTCGGCCGTGAAGAGGGCGAGGTCGCCGTCCTTGCCGACCTCGATCGACCCGACGCGCGCCTCGATGCCGAGCTGGACGGCCGGGTTGATCGTGATGAGGGCGAGGGCCTCGTCGTCGGTCAGGCCGCCGTAGCGCTGCGTCTTGGCCGCCTCGTGATACAGCGTCCGCATCATGCCCGCGTCGTCCGAGTTGAGACTCGTCCGGACGCCGGCACGGGTGAGCACGGCCGCGTTGTAGGCCGTCGAGTAGTAGACCTCGAGCTTGTAGCTCCACCAGTCCGAGAAAACGCTCGCGCCTGCGCCGAAGGCGGCGAGCTCGGGCGCGACCTTGTAGGCCTCGTTGGCGTGCTGGAACGTGACGCGCGAGACGCCCTCATCGCGGAGGACCCGCATGAGCATCAGGATCTCGTCCGCTCGGTAGCTGTGACAGTGAACGAGGACCGTCCCGTCGAGGACGCCGGCGAGCGTCTCCATCCGTCGGTCGACAGGCGGGAGCGGGCGGCCGGCGCGGCGGGCGTCGTCCTGCGCGGCCGTGTAGGCGCGGGCGTCGGCGAAGGCTTCGCGGATCGTCTGCTCGACGCCCATGCGCGTCGCGGGACGCACGCTGCGGCCGCCGTGGACGCGCGTCGGGTTCTCGCCGAGGGCGAACTTGATCGTCCGCGGGGCGCCCTCGAACAGGAGGCCCTCGGGGTCCAGGGTGCCGTAGCGGAGCTTGATCGTCTCGGACTCGCCGCCGATGGGGTTGGCCGAGCCGTGGAGCGTGTGGATCGTCGTGACGCCGCCGGCGAGGGCGCGGTAGATGCCGACGTCAGTCGGGTCGAGCGCGTCGCGCATCTGCACCTCGGCCACAACGGGCGTCGTCGCCTCGTTGACGGACGAAAGCGCGATGTGGCTGTGCGCGTCCACGATGCCGGGCATGAGGTGCATGCCGGCCGCCTCGACGATGCGCGCGTCGCGCGGGGCTGCGAGGCTGGACCCGATCTCGGCGATGCGGCCGTCCACGACGAGCACGTCGGCGACGCGTGTACCCTGGGTGACCGTGTGGACCGTCGCGCCGCGTACGAGGATGCTGCCTCGCTCGCCAGCAGGCGGGAGGCTAGCGGGTGTCTGGGCGAGGGCGGAGACGGTGGCGAGCGCGATCAGCGCGGCCACCAGGCAGAGGCGGTTCATCGGTCGGGCGAGCGAGTCGCCGTGGCGGAGAAGGAGCCGAGCGACCCCAGCGAGACAGTCCCGGAGAACGTGGGCCCCGAGATGGTCCCGGAAACCTCGACGCGGCCGACGTCCGGTACGGTGAAGTGGAACGAGAGCGCGGCGTCGTCGAGCACGACGGCCTCGAGCGGGTACGTCTCGCCCTCGACGGTCGCGGTGCCGGTGAACGCGCCGGGGGCGCCGGCGATGGTGAACCCGCCCCGCTGCTCCTCGCCGGGCGTCGTGACGACGAGCGCCCACGTGCCGACGGCGACAGCGGCGGAGTCCGTCGACGGCACACGGCGAGCCTTGGCCGGGTTCTCGTTCCGGATCCCTTCGACGAACACGTAGCGGACGAGGGCGGAGTCGGCGAACAGGTCGCCACGGACGACGACGAGGTTGGCGAGGCGGCCGCGTTCGACCGTCCCGAGGTCGTCCGAGAGGCCGAGCAGGCGGGCGGGGGCCGTCGTGAGGGCCGCGAGGGCGTCGTCGGGGGCGAGGCCGGCGCGGACCATCCGGCGGAGGCCGGGCAGGATCTTGGCGGCGTCGGCGTCGATCGTTGCGAAGGCGAACGGGACGGCGGCGCGGGCGAGGGCGGCCGGGCTCGCCTCGGCCCGTCGGACGGCCTCGCGGCGCTCGGCCACCAGCGCGGCGCGCTCGGCCGGCAGGTCGCGGAACGAGCGCACGCGGCGGTTCTGCACGCTCGCCACGCCGCCCGACGGAGGCAGGGCGACGGCGCGGGCGAGGCTGTCGAGCGCGACCGTGTCGGGGAGCGAGAGCGGCGCGAACACGGCGACGCGCGCCGCGCGGAGGCGCTCGGCGACGGGCCCGGCGTCTGCGAGTCCGGCGAGAATCGGCTCGATGCCCGCGTCGCGGGCGAGGCCGAGCGCGCGGAAGGCGTCGAGCGGCGTCGGGGTGAGCATCACCAGGCGTCGGTCGCCCGCGATGACGGGCGCGAGTGCGTCGAGGGCGGCGTCGTAGCGCGGGCGCTGCCCGCCGCGGGCGATTCCCTCGGCCTGTGCCTCGCGGCGGCGCGCGTTCTCGAACGCCTCGCGGAAGACGGCCGCAACGCCCATCGGGGTCGACGGGTAGACGCCCTCGGCAGCCTGCATCCGGGCGACGAGCGAGACGGGGCCGGTGAGAATCAGGTCGCGTGCGGCCTCGCCTCGGCCCGGCGGGCGCAGCAGCACGACCGTGCCGAGGCCCGACAACAGGCCGCCCGGAGGGGCGATGTGGGCCGCGCCGAAGCCGAGGGCGCGAAGGGCCGCGACGCGCGCCTCGGACGGGTCGAACGTCTCGCGAACATCCCGGTCGGGCGTGAGTCCGGACCGCTCGCGCGGCGGGTCGCCGCGGTTGCCCGTATACCGCTCCAACTCGGGCGCCTTGGGCACGCCTGCCGTCCCTAGCGCATCGACGAAGCCGGCGTAGACCGTGAACGAGTCGGCGGCGAGGACGTCGGCGTCCGGTGGCACGCGCAGGTCTCGGCCGACAGCCTCGATCCGGCCGTCGCGGATCAGGACCGTCGCGCGGTCGAGGACGCGTCCCGGGGCGACCACGACACGGGCGCCGACGAGGGCCGCGGCGCGCGTGACGGGCCGCAGGGGCGTGTCGGCTGTGACGCCGCCGCGCTGTGCGAGCGCGGGCGAGGCGAGGATGAGCAGGAGCCAGACGAGCCGCCGTGTCATGGAGTTCTGGGTGGTGAGACAGGACGCGAGATCCGACGCAAGGGACAGACGGGCGTCGAGTTGATCGGCAGAGGCGGTGTCACGGTTCGAAGACGCTCCACTCGCGCGCGAGCGTCGCCGCGGCCGGGGTGACGATCTGGCCGGGCGTGAGGCGGATCGTGCGGTGCCGCGTGCGCGCCTGCCGGACGTCCGTCTCGGTCACGACGCGACGCAGCACGACGAGCGCTCCCGTCTCGGGCGTTGGCGCGGCCGAGTCCTCGGCCCAGTCGGTCTGCGGGAGCCAGCGGGCCGTCTCGGGGCGCCCGGCCGCGAGCCACAGTGCACGGTCAACGTCGACCCCGGCCTCCGGTCCGGCCTCAACCGGCACACGCACGGCGACCGAGCCCATCGCCACGACGGCCATTGGTCCGACTCCCCACGCGCGCGACAGCCCGGCCGGGAGCACGAGGCGGGACGCCACCGGGACGACCTCGGCGACCGCCACGGCGCCGACGGGCCCGGAGAGGCGCAGACCGTCGGTCGGAGCATCGGACTCGGCACCGAGAAAAAGGCGCAGCGACGGGCCGACTGATACGGGGACTTGTGCGACAATCCGGCCAAGGCGGACGACGTCGGCGCGCTCGGACCCGCGCAGCGGAGCACCGAAGAGGGCGAGCGCAGCGTCTGGCGGGACGACGGCGTGAGACCCGGCAGGCCGCACGGCGAGGGCGTCGGGGCGGGGCAGCGGTGGCGTCACGCGCGCGCGGCGCTGGTCGTGGCGCCAGCCGTGGCACCGGGCAGGAAGCGTGCCTCGACGTCCAGAATCTTCTGGACGCGCGCCGCGTGGCGGCCACCTTCGAACGCGACGGCGAGAAACTCGGCGAGCACGCGCCGGCACGTCTCGACGCCCATCGTGCGGCTGCCGAGCGTGAGCACGTTGGCGTCGTTGTGGGCGCGCGCGTTGAAGGCCGAGAACACGTCGGGGCAGAGCGCGGCGCGGACGCCGGGCAACTTGTTGGCCACCATCGCCGAGCCGACGCCGACGCCGTCGATCATCACGCCGAATCGAACCTGCCCGGCGTGGACGGCCCGGGCGACGGCGAACGCGAAGTCGGGATAGTCGACCGCCGCCTCGGAGTCCGTCCCTAGGTCCACGACGGACCAGCCGAGCGCGCGCGCGTGGTCCGCGACGGCGGATTTGTAGGCGAAGCCGGCGTGGTCGCACGCGAGCGCGAGCGTCTTCGCCGGAGCAGCTGGGGGCGCGGCAGGCCCAGCCGGAGCAGCGGTCGTCGTTGCCGCGGCAGGATCTAGGCGGATGCCCCGGCTGCGGGCCGTGTCGCGCGCCTGCGCGGTCACGAGCGCGCCTGCGGGCACGGACACGGACGCGAGCCCCGCCGCGGCAGCAGCGAGGACGGTCTGTTCGGAAACGAGCGGGCGGGACGGCATGGACGCAATTTAGTCCCGCGGCACGCTCACCGCGGCCGGAGCGCGCCGCTCTCGCCGAGGCTCGACACGAGCCGTTGGAGGCTCCGCGCGAGCGCACTCCGCTCGCTGACGCCGTCGTCGCCACCGGCGAAGCTGTTCATCTCGCCCACGACGAGCGGCACGCTCTCCCCGACGCGGTAGAGTGCGTACGGAGCACGGATCGCTGTCCCGGGAACGGGCGTCGCAGGCACGACGACAACACCCGTCAGCACGGCGACAGCGGCCGTCACGGCGATGTCGCGGGGCCGGATGCGCCCCGGATGGAAGCCGTCCTCGCCCATCCTCCGGACGACGCGGACCGTGTCGAGCACGAGCACGTACTCGGCCGGAACGCCCACTACCGGCGCTGAGGGCAGGTTCACCATCCGCCGGATCCAGCGGTTCTCCGCCCGGCGCTCACTAACGACCTGCCGCGACGTGAACACGGGCACGAGCGCCGACGCCGCGGGCAGCGTGTCGACGCGGACGTTTGTGAAGCTGTACGTCTCGCTCAGCGCCGCGGCGAGCCCGTCCCAGACGGCGCCCTCAGCCGCCTGCCGGTCCACGGCCTGGGTCGACTGTACCACCTCGTCTGTGGCATCGACCGGGCCGGGACTCAGCACGAGCAGGCGGCCCGTCGCGATCTCGGGGCCCGTGTACGCGGGGACGCGAAGCGCGGCAGGGGGCGCGCAGCCGGTCCAGACCGCTGCGGCAACCAGTGCGAGGAACAGTCGGACCATGAAGCGCGCGGCGTATGAGCGTTCAACCTACGCCCCTGACGGGCGCTCGGCCATCGCCTCGGACGGCTGGGGGGGCGAGCCGAGCCACCGAAGCAGAACGCCGTACACCTCGGGCCCGAGCAGCCCGAAGTGGTGCACCCCCAGCGCGACGTGCACGCGGTCGGCCGCGAATGCGAGTGCATGCCGGGAGTCCGCGTGAGATCCGGACGCGCTCGCGACCGGCACGATGCCGTCGCCGACGAAGCGGTCCACGAGGGTGCCCGTGGCCGCTGCCGCAGTCGCGGCGATGGCGTACGTGTCGACGTCGGTCGGGAGCGGGACGGGTGTCCTGGGGTCTGCGCGAGCTTCGAAGCGGTCGCGCCATCGCCAGTCCGAGTCCAGCAGGAAGCCGTACCGGAGGTCCGTGATGCCGGCGCTGCGGATGTGGCCGAGGTGCGAAAACGGCGCCGTCCAGCGCGTCCGCACGAGCAGGCGGTCGAGGCGGTTGCCCGCGCGCTCTGCGGGCGAGCCGTGGTGCGGCGTCCCGAGAAAGACGATCCGCTGGAGCGCCTGCCGCCACGGCGCGTCCGGCGGCGCGACGGCGACGGCGCTCCGCGCGACGAGCCCACCCATGCTGTGGCACAGGAAGGTGAGCGATCGGACGGGGACGGGCCACGCGTCGACGAGCTGCCCGAGCAGGTCCGCGAAGTCGTGTCCGTTGGTCGAGATGTGCCGGCCGGAGTTGTAGTGCAGGTAGACGGCCGTCAGGCCGGCGTCCCGTTCGAGCGCGGCGCCGTGGTCGTGACCGGCCGCGGTCGTCCATTCGAGGTCGTTCATACACAGCCCGTGGAGCAGCACGAGTACGTCGGGCGTCGCGTTGGGGAGGGCCGTGCGCAGACGCTCGGGCGTGAGCGGCAGCACGGCGCCGCCGCGGCGAAACCTCATCGGGATCGCGAGCGGGTTGCCCGTCGCGTCGAGGCCGTCGCCGAGGATGCCGTTGAGGACCGCGACGAGCGCCTCCCGGCGGTGCGACGTCGGCGCGTCTCGGTCTTCGCGGACGAGCCGGGCGAGCGGCAGCAGGGCGGTCTCCGCACCCCAACCAGACACGCGCGCGACGCGGCGCACGGTTCGGTAGACGAACCCCGAGATCCCGCGGCGGCGGCCGATCTGGCGCGTGCTCCGGCGGAGCGTGAACTGAGCATGGACCGCCTCGACGAGGTCCGTCGTGCCGACGGTCGCGTCCGTCGCGAGGCGTGCGAGGCCGCGGAGGTCGTCGGGGAGGCGTCTGAGGCGACGGATCACGGCATCGGCGAGACGAGGCGACCGAAGTGTTGTTCGCCGAGGCGCGTGTCAGGACACACGCCTCGGCGGGCATGTGACAACTCAGGCGCGGCCGGGAAGGTGAAGCTCGACCGGGTCCGCCGTTGCGGCCTTGAGCGTGCCCTTAGATATGATCGTCTGGCCGCGGTTGCCTCGGTTGGAGACGTCGAACTTGGTCGTTCGTACCGTCTCGGTCCGTCCGCGGCTCGTCTCGACGTCGAGGCCGCGGCGGGCGGCGTCCGAGACGGCCATCCCGAGGACGGCGTCGGCGTCGCCGGCGAGGCGCATCGCGATGACGCCCTTGGCGGCACTGCGGAAGACGGGCACCTGGCCGACGGGGAAGATCAACGCGCGCCCGTCGCGCGAGGCGAGGCAGACGTTTTCGCCGCCCCCGGCGACTTCGGCTCCGACGACGCGGACGCCGTCGCGGAGGCGCATGAAGACGCGGCCGTTCTTGTTGGACAGGTCCGAGAAGGCGGCCGTCTCGAAGCGGACGGCGAGGCCGTCGGATGAGACCGCGACGACGTAAGGGCCCGTTATTGCAACATCGTTTGGATTTGCAGCGGCGCCATCCCCGCCAGCATCGAAGAGGGCGGGGGCCGTCGCCGCCGGCGCGTCCGGGACGCCCTCGGGAAGCGTCCGGCCGTCGAACGAGACGACGCCGACGACCGTCTCGCGGTCGGCAAAGTCAAAAAACTTCTGGACCGGGTCGCCGTGTCCCGTCGTCTGCGGGAGAGCATCAACCCGGGCCGTGTAGCAGCGCCCGGCCGACGTGAAGAAGCCGATCGTGCTCCGCGTGCTCGCGGCGAGCGCATAAAGGACACGGTCGCCTTCGCGGACGCGGATGGAGGCGAGGTCGGTGTAGGAGCGCTGGCGCTTCACCCACCCGTCGCGGGTGACGATGACGTAGACGTCCTCGGAGACGATGTAGTCCTCGGCGGCGTAGCTCACGGCCCGGTCCGGCCCGCCAATGGTCGACCGGCGCTCGTCCGCGTAGCGCTTCTTGACGTCGCGGAGTTCGGTCCGGACGAGGCCCCAGCGGGCGGGCTCGTCGTTGAGGAGCGCGCGGATTTCGGCCGCTCGCGCCTCCTTCTCGGCCAGTTCCTTGAGGATGGCGTCGATCTCCATCCGCGCGAGGCGGTAGAGCTTGATGTCGAGCACGGCGTCGGCCTGCTCCTCGTCGATGGAGAAGCGGTGGCGCAGGCGCGCGTTCGCGTCGGCCCGGTCGCGGGCGGCGCGGATCATCTTGAGCGCCTCGTCGAGGGCCGAGAAGACCGCGGCGAAGCCGCGGAGGATGTGGATGCGCGTGTCGAGCGCGCGGAGCTCGTGCGCGAGTCGCCGCGTGACGACCTCGAGGCGGAAGTCGAGAAAGTGCTGGAGGGCCGTCTTGAGGTCGACCTTCTGGGGCGCCGAGACCTCGGGGTTGTCAGTCGGGACGAGGCACGTCAGGTTGACGTGGAAGCGGGACTGGAGCGGCGTGTGCTTGAGCAGGTACGCCATCGCCGCCGGGGCCGAGGCGCCCTTGCGGAGTTCGAGCACGACGCGTACGTCGTCTGTGGACTCGTCGCGGACGTCGACGATCTGCGGGACACGGCCGGCGCGGATATGGTCAGCGATTTTCTCGATGAGGTCCGACTTGTCGAGCGCGTACGGGACCGACGTGAGGATCACGCGGGAGGGCTCGGTCCGCGTCGCGGGCTCCTCGATCCACTCGCCACGGAGGTCGACGGGCCCCTCGCCGGTCTGGTAGATCCGGAGGAGCTCGGCGGGCGTGTTGAGGATGCGGCCGCCGGTCGGGAAGTCCGGCCCCGGGAGGTGCCGAGCGAGCGCCTCGACCGGCGCGCCAGGGGTCTTCAGGAGAGCGAGCGCGGCGTCCACGGTCTCGCCGAGGTTGTGCGGCGGGATGTTGGTCGCCATGCCAACGGCGATGCCCGTCGCGCCGTTGACGAGCAGCAGCGGCGCCGTCGCCGGGAGGACGACGGGCTCAAACAGTTGGCCGTCGTAGGTCGGCCGGAAGGCGACGGTGTCCTGGCGGATCTCGCCGAGGAGCTCGGTCCCGAAGGGCGTCAGCCGCGCTTCGGTGTAGCGCATCGCGGCCGGGTTGTCGCCGTCGAGTGAGCCGAAGTTGCCTTGCCCGTCCACGAGCGGCGCGCGGAGGGCCCATGGCTGGGCCATGCGGACCATCGCGTCGTAGATCGCCGTGTCGCCATGAGGGTGGTACTTGCCCATCGTCTCGCCGACGATGGTCGCAGACTTGCGGTGCCGCGCGCCCTCGACAGTTGGTGAAGCTGCCTCGCTCTGGGCGGCGCGGCGTGGGGCGGCGCCGAGCGTCGTGCCGAGGCGCAGCCCGGTGTACATCGCATAGAGGATGCGCCGCTGGACGGGTTTGAGGCCGTCGCGGACATCCGGGAGCGCGCGGCTCGTGATGACGGAGAGCGCGTAGGTGAGGTAGCGCTCGCGGGCGGTCTCGTGGAGCGGGATCGTTTCGACGACGGGCATGGGCGGGCCGCGTGCGGGCCGGGGCATTTCCGTCAAGCTAGCGCCGGGGGCTGACAGGGCACGTCATACGGCCGCTTACGATGTCGCTTGATGAGACTCGGCACGGCCGCAAGCGTGTATGTTGGATACCGATTCACTCGTGCGTCTAGCGGCGCTCCTCTCATGTCTCGAGTGCCCTTCCTCGTCCTCGCCGCCGCGTTCGGGCTCGCCGCCTGCGACAGCGCCGCGCCGATCAATCCAACGCCCGGCACGCCGTCGACTCCGAACGCGCCCTCAGCCCCGGGAACGCCCTCAACGCCAGGTGAGGCTGCGAGCATCGTCTACACGGGCCCTGAGGCAGAGTCAGTCGGGATAGAGGATGGGGAAGACCTTGTGTTCGCGCTCTCGGCCCTGTTCCGCGCCAACGCTGCCGCTGGACCGCTGGAGTACACTGCTTCACCGGCGAGTGGATCTATTACGGCGCGCATCGACGGCGACTCGCTTCGGGTGACGCTGAGCGCGACCACTTCAGGGTTCGTGACGGTCACCGCGACGGGCAGTGGTGGCATCCGGGCGAGGGGTGATGTTCCTGTGCGTGCGTTGGGCCGGTGCCCGGCGGGGGTGCCAGCCGGGCAGGTGTCTCTCTTTCCGGAGCCGCTGGACGTCGGGACGGTGTGGACGTATGCGGTAACGACATCCGAGAGCAGACCGGCCTCGGTCTCGTTTCGGTCGGCGGGGACGGTCCGCCTGCTCGTGACTGCGTCCGAGTGCTCAGACGGGGTGCAGCGCCTCAGCATGGTGGAGACGCGAGACCTGCGACGCGAGCGGGCAGGCCCGACGGGGGAATGGGTGTTTGTCTCTCAGGACACCTCCACCTCGACCTATTTCTGGAATGTGACCGCGACGGACGTCACGACGACCGCGCCTCAACTAGAAGGTCGGCCCGGTGGGCAACTTGATGCGCCGCCGTTCGGCCGTCCTGTGCGCAGGTTTGTCGGCCTGAGCGCGGTAAGCGGAGGAACCTACCAGAACCCCGTGCCGACCCCATTTGGCCCATACGTGACGTTCCGGGCCGGTGTGGGTCCGTCTCGGTATGACACGCAGACATTCTTCGGTACGGCAGGCACTGGAAACGTGTCATGGACTTTCACGGGCGGCTGATGCGCGGAGCGTCTCGCTCTACGCGGGCGTGAACGAGACGTCCAGGTTCTAGCGCGGTGCGAGGGAGAACTGGCAGGCACTCACGGCCCGGGGTATCCCTGGCCTTGAACCTAGGAGGTGTCGCACCGTGGAACACTCGGGAGCGGCGCCGCGTGGGCGGCGGCGTGCAGGAGAATGGCAACGGGCGGAATGTCCGGTCCTGTTCGACGGCACGCCTGCCACGCCATACAGGGCATTCGGCTTGGACACTGCATTTACGTCACCAACCCGAACGGGACCGCTCATGCTTGCACTGAATTACCGAGGGCCCCGGCGGGTCCGCATCGATCACAAGCCGATGCCGGAGATCCTGCACCCACAGGACGCCATCGTCCGGGTCACGCGCTCTTGCATCTGCGGGTCGGACCTGCACCTCTACAACGGGTCCGTGCCGGACACTCGCGTTGGGATGACGTTCGGGCACGAGATCACCGGCGTCGTCGAGGAGCTCGGGCCGGACGTGCGCACCCTGAGCGTCGGGGACCACGTCATCGTGCCGTTCAACATCGCCTGCGGGAAATGCGCCTTCTGCCAGCAGGGGCTCTTCGGCAACTGCCACGAGTCCAACTCGCAGGCGACGGCGGTCGGGGGCATCTTCGGGTACTCGCACACGGCGGGCGGGTACGACGGCGGGCAGGCCGAGTACGTCCGCGTCCCGTATGCCGACGTGGGCCCGACGGTGATCCCGTCGTGGATGGACCCGGACGACGCGGTGATGCTGACGGACGTGGTGCCGACGGGGTACCAGGCGGCCGAGATGGGCGGCATCCAGCCCGGCGACACGGTCGTCGTGTTCGGGGCTGGGCCCGTCGGCATCATGGCGGCCCGGTGCGCGTGGCTCTTCGGGGCCGGGCGCGTCATCGTGATCGACCACATCGACTACCGGCTGGAGTTCGCGCGGACCTACGCGCCGGCCGAGGTCTACAACTACAAGGAGCTGGACGACGTGGTCGTCTTCCTGAAGCACACGACGGACTCGCTGGGGGCGGACGTGTGCATCGACGCCGTGGGCGCGGAGGCGACGGGGCGGGCGATGCAGACGCTGCTCGGCAAGAAGCTCCACATGATGGGCGGCGCCGCGACGGCGCTGCAGTGGGCGATCAACGGGGTCAAGAAGGGCGGGATCGTCTCGATCGTCGGCGTGTACGGGCCGATCGGGACGCTGGTGCCGATCGGGAACGTGGTGAACAAGGGGATCACGATCCGGGCGAACCAGGCGTCCGTGAAGCGGCTGCTGCCGCGGCTCATCGAGCACGTCCAGAGCGGGGTTCTGAACCCGAAGGCGCTCATCACGCACCGCGTCCCGCTCGAAGAGGTCTCGGACGCCTACCGGATGTTCTCGTCTAAGCTCGACGGCTGCATCAAGCCTGTCCTCATTCCGCCGCACGCGGGCGTCTAAGCACTCCAATGGAAAACCAGACCATCGACCCGAAGACTGTGACGGGCTGGGGCGTGGACATCGACCCCAAGAACGACCCGACGTACCCGATGAAGCTCCGGAATAACGCGGAGCATGCGGGCTACACGTGGGACCGGCCGCCGCTGCAGCCGACGACCGTCGAGATCCTGCACTCGAACGAGCGGCCGAACGTGACGGCCGTGTTCGGGACGTCGACGCCGCCGGCGGGGATCAGCGGAATGATCCGCCGGGCCGCGTTCAAGTACAGCGAGAACAGCTACGCGCACTGGCTGCCGCTGATGCTGGCGGACCGGATCGGGGTCGTCGAGGGGATCGTGGACGACCTCGTGCACGGGCACGTCCCGAACATCCCGGCGGAGACGGGGATGCGGGAGGAGCTGCGGCACGACAAGCCACGGCTGGCGGCGCAGCTGGCCATCGTCGGAGCGGGTGTCGCCTCGGCGGTGTACCTCCGGCGGCGCGGTGAGGAGTCGTAGAGCGAACTCCGGTGCGACGTAGAGGACGCTTTACGCTCATCGGCGGCCGCGCACGCAGGGTCGATGAGCTGGCTAACTGTACCCGGCAGTTACGGCACCTCAGGTGTGGTGGCCTGCGCAGAGTCCGGCGAGGCGGCGTCGCCCGCGGCGGTCTGCTCGCGGACGGCCTGCCCGATCTGCTCGACCGCGTCGCCGCTCGCTGCGACGGCGGTGTAGATCACGGCCCGGCGGCGCCACGACACGAGCGACGCGCCGCCGAGGCGCCGCGCGTCCACGGGCACGGGCTCGGCGAGCTGCGCGTACGTCGCCTCGGGGAGGTCGAGCGCGCCCTGGGCCTGGTCCAGAAAGACGTAGTCGTACACGAACACGACCACGGGCGCGCCGTCGGGGCCGTCGTAGCGCACGGCCGGGACGGACAGACGCGACGACAGCGACCCCTCGCCGACGCCGCCGAGGCGGAAGCCCTCCAGCACCGGGATCCCGATGGCCCACCCGAACACGTCAGCGACGTAGGCCTCGGCCTGACGCGTGTCCGACGTGATGTACGACGGGCGGAACGTCTCGGATGCCTCGGCGAGGCGCACGAGGAGGTCGTGGTCCGCGCCCGGGGGCGGGCGGCGCACCCACCACGCGGCAAAGAGAACGGCGGCGACGGCCGCGACGACGGCGGCGGTCAGCACGGTCGTCCGGCGCGACCCGGGCAGGCGGCGGCGGCTCGACCGTGCGACGGCCACCGTCCGCGTCTGGATGCGGTCGAAGGCCGTCGTCGGAGGGGGCGGGACGACGTCCCAGTCGATCTCGTCGTCGGGCGGCGTCACGCGAGCGTGAGGGGATGGGGCATACCCGCGAGGGGCGCCGCGCGCCGCCGCGGCAGGCAGGGCCGGGCTGTCGCGGCCGCCGGCGACCCGAAGACGAGGTTCACCGCCGCGCCGCGGCGGACAGACAGCAGCGCGGCCGCGTCGCCGCCGTTGACGACGACTTCGAGGTGGCCGCCGCTGCCGTAGATCGCTGCGGGCTCGCCAGGCGCGACCGAGGCGAACGTCGCAGTCGTCCCGCGGATGACCGCCGAGCCGACGTACAGCGTCACAGGCCGCCCGCCGCCGTGATGCTCGACGGCCTCGCGCGAGATGTTGGTGAGGCAGTTGCCGTAGCGGTCCACGTGGAGCACCATCCCGCCGATGCCCTGCGTGTCCGTGATCGGGAGCGGCCAGTGCAGCGGCGCGAGTTCGCCCGCTGGCGTGCCGACACTCGCGAGCGGCGCGCCCGCCGCGATACGTGCCGCGACCGGCCCGAACACGTCGCGGCCGTGGAACGTCACGCTCGGGACCGCCCGGCCCCACGCCTCGGGCTGGTCCAGCACGACCGCCTCGACGACCTCGCCGCCGGCCGCGGGGTCGGCCGCGAGGAGCGACGCGATGCCATTGTCGGGCCCGACGAACGTGTACGTCTCGCCGTCGGGCCGGCGGACGCGTGCGGCGACGCCACGGCGGTCCGTGCCCACGCCCGGGTCGACCACGACGAGGTGGACGGTCCCGTCGGGCATGAACGGTGCGGCCTGGGCGAGCACGAACGCGGCCTCCATCACGTCCTGCGGCTCGACGGCGTGGCTGACGTCCACTAGCTGGACGGCGGGCGCGACGCGCAGCATCGCCCCCTTCATCGCGGCGACGTAGCCGTCTGAGAGGCCGAAGTCGGTGGTCAGGGTGACGATCACGGTCGGGGGGAGCGCGCGGGCGGCTGAATCTACGGCGTGCAGCCGGACGCCGCGCGGCGGGCTCCGCTATCTTGGCCGGCCGTTCTGCTCTCGACCGATGCCTCTGGACCCGACCGACGCGGATCACCCGCCCGCTGCCGAGAACGCTGCATTGGCGGCCGTGGCCCCTGCCCACTCCGTCACGGGAGGACTCGATGGCGAGGACTCCGGCGACGCCGCCGACTCGGCGGACGACTCGCGCCACCAGCGCGCGCTAGACGAGTTTGTCCGCCTCTGGGGCGAAATGGCCACGCAGTGGGGCATCAACCGCACCATGGCCCAGATCCACGCGCTCCTCTACGCCTCCGAGCGCCCGCTCGATACGGACGAGATCATGGAGCGGCTGGACATCTCGCGCGGCAACGCCAACATGAACCTCCGCGCGCTGATCGACTGGAACCTCGCGCGCAAGCACAACCTCGCCGGCTCGCGCAAGGACTATTTCGTCGGCGAGACCGATGTCTGGACGATTACCACGACGATCATCGAGGAGCGGCAGCGGCGCGAGATCAAGCCCGTCCAGGAGGCCCTCGGCAGTGTCGCGTCGGGCCTGCGCGCCGGCGGCTACCCGACGCCCGAGGAGGCCGCGCTCGCGCAGCGCATCGAGGCCCTCGCGGACCTCACGGACCTGCTCGACGGGTTCACGACGACGCTGCTCCCGTTTCTCAAAGGGCGCAACGCCGAGAAGGTCGCCGAGATCATGCGCTTCGCGACGCGGCTGCGCAGCAACGGCACACGCGGCAACGGCCGCACGGCACCGTGACGCCCGCCGAGACCGGGCGCGCCGGCGAGGACGCCGCCGCCGCCTTCCTCGAAGCGCGCGGGATGCACGTGATGGACCGCAACTACCGCTTCAACCGCGAGGAGATCGACCTCGTCTGCTTCGAGCCCGTCCGCGACAGCGGGACCATCGTCGTCGTCGAGGTTAAGGCGCGGCGCGGGACGGGGTTCGGGGCGCCCGAGGCGGCCGTCGATGCGGCCAAGCAGAAGGCCATCATGCGCGTCACGGAGGCGTACCTCCACGAGCGGCGCCTCATGCCCGCGCCGGTCCGCTTCGACGTCGTCGCGGTGACGTTTGCGCCGGGGACGGACGAGCCGCGCGTCGAGCACTTCGTGAACGCCTTTGGCTACTTCGTCTAGCGCCGCCGTGACGCGCGCGCCGGCCCTCGTCGTCCACGGCGGCGCGTGGGACATCCCGGACGCCGAGACCGCGGCGCACCTCGACGGCCTCCGGACGGCCGTCACACGCGGTCGCCGCGTGCTGGAGCGCGGCGGGTCGGCCCTCGACGCGGCCGAGGCAGCGGTCGTGGCGATGGAGGCACACCCGGCCTTCGATGCCGGCCGCGGGTCCGTGCTGGACCGCGACGGCGCCGCGCAACTCGACGCCGGGACCATGTGCGGCGCGACGCTGCGGTGGGGCGCCGTCGCGGGCGTGCGCGCGCTCGACCACCCGATCCGCGCCGCGCGTGCGCTCCTCGATGACTCGGAGGGG
This sequence comes from Rubricoccaceae bacterium, assembly GCA_036399715.1. Classification (GTDB taxonomy): domain Bacteria; phylum Bacteroidota; class Rhodothermia; order Rhodothermales; family Rubricoccaceae; genus DASVSE01. The sequence continues at coordinate 7,544 of DASWMO010000056.1, read as the reverse complement.
ATCGCGTACGGCGCCCGCCTGCTCGTCGGCGAGGGCGCCGAGCGCTTCGCGGCCGAGATCGGCCTGCCGCATGTCGCGCCGGAGCGCCTGATCGTCGACCGCGAGCGGGACCGCTTCTTCGCGATCCGTGCCGACCCGACGTATCACCCGAGCCGCGGCATCGCCGGACCAGACTCGGAGCCGGAAGCTGGGCCGGATGGCAAACCCGACATGCCGCGCGGGACGGTCGGGGCCGTCGCCCTCGACGCGGCCGGGCGCCTCGCCGCGGCGACCTCGACGGGCGGGATGCCCTACGCGCGGGCGGGCCGCGTCGGCGACGCGCCGCTCGTCGGCTCGGGCTTCTACGCCGACGCCCTCACGGCGCTCTCGGCGACGGGCTGGGGCGAGGCGATTGCGACGGTCCAGCTCTGCGCGCGCGTCGCAGCACGCGTCGAAGCGGGAGAGGCGCCGGAGGCAGCGGCCCGCGCGGCGCTCGCGGCGATGCGCGCGGCCGTCCGCTGGCCAGGCGCGGCGCCCGCAACCGGCGGCATGATCGTGCTCGCGGCCGACGGCACGCCGGGCTGGGCGTTCACGACGCCGCGCATGGCGCGCGGCGGCTGGTCGGACGGGGGCGAGGCGTGGGAGGCCGTCTAGGCGTCACCACCCGCCGCGGGCCGTCGGGCGGGCCGCCGGCGGGGAGGCGCTCGGCGGACGCGTCGCACCCGCACCGACAGCCGGCGGGCGGAGCACGACCGCCTCGCCGCGGCTGCGTGGGGTCGACGGCGGCGCGGCAGCGCGCGGCCAGGACGCGGTCGAGGCGGCCGTCGGGACAGGGGCGGATGGCGGCGCCGTGGACGGGCGCGGCGAGCCGACGGGGTGGCCGGGGCGCTCGGACGCCAGCAGCGCGGCCGGCGGCTGCGCCGGCGCGTCGCCGCCGAGGACCCGGGTACCGGCAAAGTAGAAGGCCAGAATGTCGAGGTACGAGCGGCCGGCCCGGGCCTGCCCGCGCGCACCGTACTGGCTCATCCCGACGCCGTGCCCGAAGCCGCCACCCGTGAAGACGTACTGCCCGCCGCCGTCGACGGAGAGCGTGAAGAGCGTGCTCCGGACCGTCCGCCAGCCGAGCGTCCCGTTGACGACCGTCCGGAAGTCCGACCCCGAGATGGTCGTCCCGTTCGTTCCGAGGATGCGCACGCGGACGGCCCGGCCCTCGCGCGAGCGCTCCGCGACCTCGATGCCCGTCACCGTCCCGCCGTAGCGCCGCGCGAGCACGCCATGGACGCGGGCGGCGTCGGCCGTCGTGCGCCACGTGTGGTCCGGCGCGTCGGCGTCGTAGGGGTCCGCGACGCCGCGGAGATAGGGGACCGGCGGCGTGCCCCAGACCGTCTCGTTGTCGGCCGTGTGGCCGCCCGAGGACGACGAGTAGAGCGCCTCGGCGGGCTGCCCGGCGTAGGTCAGGATCTGGCCGCGCGTCTCGCGCTCGGCGCGGCGCGACGTGGCCGTCTCGACGCCCGCGCCGCGGTAGACCTGCGAGCCCTGGTGGTCGTCGACGTCGTACGGGCGGCCCGCGCGGCCCGCGGCCTGCCGGACGGCGTACGTCCGCGCGAGGACGGCCTGCGCCTTGACGCCCTCGATCTCGGGGAAGCCGTACTCGCTCGCGACGACGCTCGACACGTAATCGGGCAGGGCGACGCGGTTGACGACGGTCAGGCCCTCGCCCGCGGCCGTCCCCGTGACGGCGCCGTGGACGTCGACCGTCTGGCGACCGCCGACGACGTGGAGCGTCGCCTCGGGCGTGTCGGGCGCGACCTCGACGGTCTGGCCTTCGCCCTCGACGCCGCCGCCTGAGATGCGGACGCGCCCACCGTGGCGCTCGATGCGAGAGACCGAACCGGGGGCCGTGCGGCCCGCCCGGACGCCGTCGACGCTGACGGTAGCGGCTCCAGTGACGGTGACGGCGTCCGGGGGAGACGTGCCGAAGAGGCGGACCCGGACTGCGTCTGCTCGGAGTGCGCCCGTCTGGGCGACGGCGAGGCCGGGCCAGAGGACGACGAGCAGCAGGAGACGGACGACAAGGCGCAACGGGCGCATACGGGCCGAGAGAGAGGGCCGTCCATATCGTCCACATTGGCGGCGCCTTGTACACGGGGCCGAGAACGGAACGGGAGGACTACAATGCGAGACGGTCGCGGAGGTCGCGGGAGCGGGCGCGGCTCGCGACCACTTCCAGGCCGCCGTCGAGGACCAGTTTGTAACGGCCCGAGAACCAGGGCACGAGTTCGCGCACGGCCCCGAGGCGGACGAGCGCGCCGCGGTGGACGCGCATCGTGCGGGTCGGGTCGAGGCGGGCTTCGAGCGCGTCGAGCGTGAAGGAGACGAGGTGGCGCTGCATCGCCCCGCCGGGCGTGCGGACGTGGAGCTGCGTCAGGCCGTCCACGACGACGGCGGCGACGAGGTCGTCGGCGTCGACGACGAAGAGGCGGTCCGAGCCCTGGACGGTGAACTGGCGGAGCGGCGCCTCGGCCGCGGGCGGCACCTCGCGGCGGTCGAGGCGGTCGAGCAGGTCCGCGAGGCGGTCGACGCGGGCGTCGGCGGTGTCTGCGGGCGGCCCGGCGGGGGCGGCGCGGCGGGAGCCGGTGAGGGCCTCGGCGCGGGCGACGGCCTCGGCGAGGCGGCCGGCGTCGATGGGCTTGAGGAGGTAGTCCACGGCCGACGCCTCGAAGGCGCGGAGGGCGTACTCGTCATAGGCGGTCGTGAAGACGACGGCCGGGCGGTGGTCCGGCCGGAGGCGGTCGAGGACGTCGAAGCCGTCGAGCTCGGGCATCCGGACGTCGAGGAAGACGAGGCCGTAGGGCTCGGGCGCCGCGTCCATCCGCGCGAGCGCGTCGACGCCGTCCGTCGCCTCGTCGGGCGGGTCGAGGCGGCCCTCGGCGACGAAGGGGTCGAGAAGGCGGCGGAGGCGGCTGCGGGCCGGGGCCTCGTCGTCGACGATGAGGACGCGCATGGGGGCGGGGAGCGGGGCTGGCGGAGGATAAACAGGCGCCGCGCTGCCGGCCGCGCCGCGCCGGGGCAAAACGGCCCCGGACGGACTCGGAATGGCACCGGACGCGGCCGGGATGCCCCGTGACACGGGCAAAATGCCCCGTGACATGGGCAAAACGCCTCGTGACATGCTCGGGATGGCACGTGACGAGGGCAAAATGCCTCGGGACACGGTCAAAATGCTCCGGGACACGGGCAAAACGCTCCGTAACGGTGGCGAAACGCCTCGTGACGCGGGAGAGGCAGTCTCGCGCACCGACCGGCGCTATCCCGTTGGTCCGGCGTACGTTCGGGGCTCACCCGCTCGATGTCTGATGAGAAAGCGCTATCAGAACGCCCACACCATGCACGCCGCCGTGCTGGACCTTTTCGACCGCCGCTCCGAGGTCTGGGCCGGCAAGACGCCCGCCGAGGAGACGGTCGCGCGGCTGCAAAGCGTCTTCGAGCGGGTCGCGGCGGTCGAGGCCGAGCGGCAGCGCATGGGGACGACCGGCCTGACGGCCGAGAAGACCGACGCACGGCGCACGATGGAGGCGGCGACGATGCGCCTCGTCCGCGCCGCCCGGCCGTACGCGCGGAAGATCGGGGACGAGGTGCTGCTGGCCGAGGTCGACACGTCGCCGAACAAGCTCGCCAGCGCGACCGACGCGGCGGCCGTCGGCCGGGCCGGGCGCGTGCTCGCGGCGACGGAGGACCGGATCGGCGAGATGGCCGCCTACACCGTGACCAAGGCCGATGTGGAGGCGCTCCGGGTAGCTGCTGCGGCGGTCGTGCCGGCCGGGGCGGTGCGCGACTCGACGGGCGGACAGCGCGAGGCGCGGACGGAGGCCTTTGGGCCGCTTTTCAAGGAGACGACCGTCGTGCTGGACGACCTCGACGACGTGGTGGAGAGCGTGGTCGAGGACGCCGAGTTCCGGGCCGAGTACGCCCGCGTCCGCCGGACGGACGACCGGTAGGCCGGGCTTGCGCCGGGCATCTGCATCATCCACGCGTGCGAACACACCCGACGGCGCAGCCGTACGGACAGCTCGCCTGACCATTGCCCGATGACCGCTTGCTCTCCGAGCACCATCGCCGCGCGGGCGGGGGGACGGCCCCTCTTCCGCGCCGCGACGATCGCCCTCGCTGTCCTCGCCGCCCTCCCGGCGCGCGCTCAGGCATGGGAGATGCTCCCGCTCATCCCGTTCATCGGGGCGCAGGACTATACGGCCCTCGACTTCCTGCTCGGACCCACGCCCGCGCAGGACTCGCTCGTCGCCGTACGCGCGGCCGGCGTCTTCCTCTACAACCCGTCCGGCGCCGCGGGCGCGGCCGGTGACAACGGCCCCGAGTGGGGCGCGTGGCACCCGCTGTGCACCAACTCCCTCTGCTCGGTCTCAGTCGGCGTCGTAACCGAGGCCGGCTCCATCGTCGTCGGCGGGCGCGACCGCAACTTCCGCCGCTCGACCAATCGCGGCCGGACGTGGACCGCGAACGACGTCGTGTATAATCCGGATGTCCTCTTCGAGTCGTCGCTGCCAGCGCTGCGCGGCCCCGCGGGCGCACCGGCCCTCGTCGCGACCGTGAGCGACAATGGAAACACAGCCCGCTCGCTCGGTGACGGTGCATCGGGGACGTGGCAGCAGGCCGGCAACGGCATGGGCTACCCGCAGTCGCTCGGCGAGGTCCCGCCGTCTCCGTCGCTCCCGAACGGCCGTCTGCTGATGGGCGTCTGGAACGGGATCACGTATTCGGACGACGGCGCGCTCTCGTGGCAGCGGTCGAGCGCGTACGGCTCGGGGCTCTACATCGCGTGGTCGTATACGTTCGTGCCCGCTGAAGGCCACCCGTATGGCGGGGTCGCCTATGCGGGCGTGCAGAACGTGCCCGTCGGCGAGGGCCGCGGGGCCGAACTGCTCAAGAGCGACGACGGCGGACGGACGTGGACGCTCGCGCACCGCTTCACGGGCGCCGAGGTAAGCTTTCCCGTGCCGCAGGGGGGCGACTTCTCGAAGGTGATCGTCTTCGCGACGCCGGACGGGGCGCTGTGGGCGGGCGTAAGCCTCTCGGGCGGGTGGGAGAGCCCGCGCCGCGGCACCATCGCGCGTTCGACCGATGGTGGGGTGACATGGGTACGGGCGGACGCGGGCTTCCGCGACGCGTCGAACCGGGGGTACGCGGTCGATCAGTTTGTGCTGGCCCGGGACGGGCGGCTGTACGCGGCGACGACGCGCGGGGCGTGGCGGACGGTCGCGCCGGCGGTCGCAGGCGAGGCGACGCCGGTCGAGGCGGCATCCCTCGGCGTGTCGGTGCGTCCGAACCCGGCGTCGGGGCGCGTCGAGGTCGTGCTGTCACTCGCCGAGGCGGGTCCGGTGCGCGTGGCCGTCGTGGACGCGCTCGGGCGCGAGGTCGCAGTCGTGCTCGACGGGGCGGCGGGGGCCGGCGAGACGGCGGCCGGCGTGGACGTGTCGGCGTGGCCGGCGGGCGTGTACGTCGTCCGCGCGGTGGCCGGGGCGCAGACGGCGACGGCGCGGCTCGTCGTGGCGCGGTAGGGCATCCTCCCGCTCGACGACCTGTTGCCCTGTTGAAACGCTCAAAATCACCGTCATCCCGAGCTTGTCGAGGGATCTCGACGCGTGGGATCTGACCGCACGACCTGTCAGAGAGGCGTCGAGATCCTTCGACTGCGGCCGAAGACGGCCTACGCTCAGGATGACGTTGAGGGAGGGGTGCTTCTCAAAAGAGCGAGGACCTGTCACCCTCCGGGCGCCTCGGCGGAGCGGGGCGGGAGCGTCAGCGTGGCAACGGTCCCCTCCGCGGTGGAGGCGATACGGAGGCCGTCCGACGTGCCGTAGAGGCCGCGGAGGCGCGCGGCGACGTTGCCGAGGCCGACGCCGTGGAACGCCTCGGGCGCATGGGGCGCCTCGCCCGGAACGGCCGAGGGTGCGAAGAGGGCCGGGATGCCGACGCCGGAGTCCGACACGGCGACGACGAGCGCGCCGTCCGCGTCGACGTGCGCGTCCACGGAGACGGCCCCGCCGCCGCGGCGCCGCTCGACGCCGTGCTTGACCGCGTTCTCGACGAGCGTCTGGACGGCGAAGGCCGGCAGCGGGCGGTCGAGCGCCTCGGGCGTCGCGTCGACGCGGACCGCGAGCGCGTCCCCGAAGCGGGCCTGCTCGACGGCGAGGTAGCGCCCGACGAGGCGGAGCTCGTCGCGGAGCGGCACGTCCGGCCGCCCCGAGGCCGTCAGCACGTCGCGGAAGAGGCCGGCGAGGCTCTCGACGGTCGCCTCGGCCTCGTGGGGCTGCTCGGCGATGAGCGCGGCGACGGTGTTGAGGGCGTTGAACAGAAAGTGCGGGTTGATCTGGGCGCGGAGCGCGACGAGCTCGGCCTCGGCCGTCTGGCGGACGAGCGTCGTTTCGCGCTCGATGAGGGCGAGGCGCTCGACGGCGAGCGCGAGCTGGACGCCGAGCAGGCGCAGGCGCTCGACGTCGTCGGTCGTGTAGACGCCGCGGCGCGTCGTGGGCCCGAGGGCGACGAGGCCGGCGGCGGTCGCGCGGTGGGCGTCGTCGCCGTTCGTAATCGGGACGGCGAGCGCGACGCCGATGGCTCTCAGCCGGGCCTCGTCCCCCTCGGGAAGCGCGGCCTCGCACAGCTCGTCCGAGTCGGCCCAGACGCGGCCGCCCTCGCGGACACTGTCCCACACGCGGTCGAGGTCGGCGGTCGAGAAGTGCGGGCGCTCGGGGCGGTACGTCGCCGAGGCCCAGCGCTCGTCGGGCCCGCCGAGGCCGGCGCGGAGAAAGACGATGGCCGAGCGCGGCGCGAATGCCTCGCCGACGGCCTGCGCGGCGGCGCGGGCGAGCGCGTCAGGGTCCACGAGCGACCGGATGCGCTCGCCGAAGGCGTCGAGACGCCGCCGCGCGCGGTCGCGGTCGGACTCGAAGGCGCGGGTGAACCGCCGCCGGAGGGCGGGCGCCGCACGCTCGGCGACGACGAGCACCACGACGACGAACACCCCGAGGGCCGTCGGCCCGATGCGCCCCGGCGCGACGGCCCGAATGAGGGCCGCGCCGCCGGCGACGACCGCGAAGACGACCGCGAGGACGCTCGCGTAGGCCGTCCCGCGCAGCACGACGGCGTCGAAGCGGCCGTAGCGGAGCGTCGCGAGCGAGACGAGGACGACGGGCAGGATCGAGACGAGCTGGAGGGCCGTCACGAACCACGCCGCCGCGAGGTCGTCCTCGGTCGCCGGCCCGGCGCGCCACGCGAAGGCGGCCCCGGCGACCGAAGCCGCGAACACGACGACCGTCGCGACGCGGTACCAGACGGGCGGCGGGAGCGCGTCGCGCTCGGGCGCCGCGGTGCGGGCGGCGCGCGTGCTCCACAGCATCAGCCCGGCCGCCGCGGCGACGTAGAGGCAGACGTAGAACAGGACCGGCGCGACGAGCGCGTCCGGCGGCAGCGGCCCGACGTGCCCGCGCACGATGGCCGTCGCGAGCAGGGCGCCGTACACGGCGGGCGCGGCCCACACGGACCCGAGGACG